>JAFLED010000189.1 GCA_017302045.1 Spirochaetota bacterium | reverse complement strand
TCGCATATCGTGGGACGCGTCAACGATGCACTGCAACTGCCAGGGCTGAATACCGCGCAGGGCGTCGTGCTCACGCATAAGGGCAAGATGCGCGATTTCTGCAAAGAACATGGCCACGCCCATCCGGCTTACATCTATGCGAAGAAAAAAGAAGATGTTGAGCTTTGGGCTCAGGCAAATCCTTCTGCCGACGGCTTTGTCATCAAACCTGTACAGAATATGGGCGCACGCGGCGTGATGTTTCTCAAAACCGCTGAAGAGCTGGCCTTTGCTTTTGAATTCGCGTCATGCCAGGATAAAAATGGCGAAGTTATATTGGAGCACTATGTGCCGGCACGCGAGATATCCGTCGATGCGCTCTGTTTTGAGGGCAAGGTGTTTCTCACGGGCGTCGCCGACCGCCTCATCGAAATCAAAGATCGGCACTTCTTTATCGAGAATGGCCACAGCCTGCCGGGAATTTTTTCCGCCGCCGAATACGACAAAATACTTGCAACATTGCAGGCCTATGCGCAAAGCCTCGCGCGCCTTGCCGATAGACCTTACCACGGCGCGCTCAAGGGCGACCTGCGCATCACACCCGAAGGAAGGGTCGTGATCGGTGAAATTGCCGGCCGGCTTTCGGGCGGCTTTATGAGCACGCACACATACAAAGCCGCGCACGGGCGCAGCCTCATGCAGATGTTCGCACGGCTCATGCAGGGCGACGCCACGGTAGTGCTCGAACATACGGCGGCCGTTGCAACTCAAGGTGTCGCTATCGAACGCTCGCTCTATGCCGAGCCCGGCGAACTCCAGGGTCTGCCTTCAGCCGACGAATTGGCGAAGCTTGCGGAAAAATACGCTCCGGCAGGGTTACAGCATCTCTTCTGCAACTACAAAAACGGCGACACCGTCGGAAACTTGCAGAATAATATCGGCAAAGTTATCCACTCGGTGATTTATGCACCGAGCCTAACTGCAGCGGAAAAGGTATTCTCTGAACTCAGGGCAGAGCTGCCCGTCACGAGTGTCACTCCCACTTATAACGCGCGTGCGATGGCGAAGACCGCGCGTGAAAAATTCAACAACGATTTCTGCTGGGTATGTAAGGTCTGCGACGGCGGCTATTGCGCGTCGGGAGTGCCGGGTATGGGCGGCCGCGGCGAGATGAATTCTTTCCGCGACAACATCAACGCCCTCGCCGAATTTAAGATAGCACCGGCGTACACGGCGGTGTCGGAGAAGATTACAACGCCCGATACGAACTTTCGCCTGTTTCACCGCGACGAGTTGCGCCTCGCAGCCCCCATTTTCTCTGCGCCCATCACCGGCAGCGTCACTAACATGGGCGGATCGATCACCGAATACGATTACGCACTCGAAACAGGCGCGGCGATGACCGCCTTAAACCTGATGCCGACATTCGGCGACGGTGCCGCCGCGGATAAATACAAAACCGGTCTGCATGCCATTGAAATGCTCGGTCGGGGTATTCCGGTTTTTAAGCCGCGCGCGGATCAGAAAGAACTGATCCGGCGTATTCACGAGGCAGAAAAAGCCGGCGCGGTCGCCTGGGGCATGGATATCGACGGGGTATCGTTTAAGACGATGGTTTTAAAAAGCGCCGAGACGCGCCATAAGTCACTGGCCGAAATACAGGAGCTGGCCGGCGCGTCGAAACTGCCTTTTATAATCAAGGGCGTCATGAACGAGCGCGACGCCGCGACTGCAATCGAGGCCGGGGCGGCGGCAGTCGTCGTTTCAAACCACGGCGGCCGTGTGCTCGATGGCATGCCGGGCACCGCGCGTGTTTTACCGGGCATCTCGGCCTTTGTTAAAAAGAATGCGCCCCAAATGCAGGTGCTCGCCGACGGGGGCATCCGCTCGGGTGCCGATATATTTCGTATGCTCGCGCTGGGAGCCGACGCAGTTTTAATAGGCCGGCCGATTGCGATTATGGCCGTGGGCCATGGCAGGGCCGGGGTCGCGAGTTTATTGCAATATTACCTCACGGAGCTCAGGCAAACGATGAAGGTCTGCGGCATTGCAAGGCTTACTGATATACTACCCCACCACATTACAAAATTCATTTGACCACGGTAACGGCTTTGTTCTTTCGTAAATGTGGTGATGCCTGCGCATCTGGGTCGTATAACTGGCATGAGGGTTGTTCCCTATGCTATGCTGCTTCTGACCGGCCTTGCCGCAAGCCATTGTAAAATGAATTTCAACGACCCGGGCCTCGGCGACGGGCGCGAGCGATTCTCGGTTTTTTTCTCTGAACCCGGCAAAGATCAGGATACCATGATCGACAAGAAGGTCGACGACGAACTCGTGCGTCTGATCGACGGTGCCGAGCGTTACATGTATCTCGCAGTTTACAATTTCAACAAAGACTCTGTCGTACAGGCCGTACTGCGCGCCTACCAGCGCAATATCGACGTGCGCGTCGTGGGCGATATCGACGAATTCTACACCAGCGGTTACCAGGCGATGTATTTCAATAACATCAACATGACGCTCGGCAACGCGAATGGCATTCAGCATGACAAGTTCGCTGTCGTCGACGACAAATACGTGTTCATGGGCACGGGAAATATATCGGACACCGACATGGTGCGCAATAACAATAACTGGTATATTATACAGAACGATACCATCGTCAAACTTTACAAAGACGAGTTTCTGCAGATGCACAATGGCCTCTTCGCGTCGCAAAAACGCCAGCGCAACGCGACGACGAGCGTTGTCATGAACAACAGTGTGCTTGAACTGTATTTTTCTCCCTACCAGGGCGACGAGGCGATGGATCGCATTATCAACCTCGTCGAATCGGCGAAGACCAGTATTCACTACATGATTTTTGCGCACACGCATGACGAGCTCGACGCGGCGATGGTCAAGATGGCGCGGCAACGCGGCATTCCCGTCTATGGTATCCACGACTCGACCTTTGTGATCGGCGTATCCGAAGAAGCGCCCAAGATGTATTCTGCGGGTTTCAACAACGACGGCTCGATGAGCGCGACGGGCCCTTTCGTACGCTGGGACGGTAACGAAAACACCTCAGTCAAAAACAATCCGGCGCATGGTGGCAAGATGCACTGCAAGACCGTGCTCGTCGATGCGGGCACTCCCAACGCGCGCATGGCGACGGGCTCGTTTAACTGGTCGAACAATGCCATTAACAACAACGACGAAAATGTCATCATCGTCAATCAGGCACGCGTCGTGAACACGATCTACGAACAATGGAAAGGCGCCTGGGGGATAGCCAACGACATGGCGCTGAAGGTTGTAAACCATGGCCACACCGCGAACACACGCGACATTGTCATTACCGAGGTGGGTTGGGCCGGGGCCTCTGACGGCAGTGCCATCGACAAGACCGACGATTTTATCGAGGTCTTGAACAACAGCGCGCAACCCATTGACATGTCGCATTGGGCGATCCAGTGGGGCACAAACGATAAACGTAACCTTTACCCCGTGCCAGACAATTACAACTGGTACTACGAGAATAAACAGTCGTGTTCGGGCTTCTCTGCTTATAGTACGCCAAAACCCAATATTATCTGCCCGGGACAGGTGCGGCTTTTTTATAATAAAAAACCGTCTGCATTTGCCGACACCGGCGCCGACGAACAGATTACATACGACGACCAGGGCGGCGAGATACGTAATTCGAGCGGTGGCTCGCTGTCGACCGAACATTTCAAATTTTCGGGAACGAAGAATTTTAAAATTTCGAATTCGCAGTTTAAGATACGGCTGTATGACAAGGCGATGAACCTGATCGACGAAGCCGGCGACGGGTTTGCGGCGCCTGCGGGCGTGTACGACGATTTTTCGACTCCGAAAAAAACGCAATCGATGGAACGACGCGGCTGCACGGCATCGGCATGGCCGCCGTCGTCGACGACAACATACTCTTGCGCTTCGGCCGTCGCGGGTAATTTGACGGCCGCGTGGTTTACACACCTCACAACCCCGATCGTCGAGCCGAACAGTCAGGCATATACATGTACCTACCGACAAGACTCGAATGGCTCGACATCTTTCGACGGCTGCACCACAAAAGCAACAAACACGTTTTCTTCTGCGGGCTATGTCTACCCCACAGAGGCAAATCCGCAGATTCGTAAAGTCGAAGCGATTTCGACCAGCCAGATTCGCGTGACATTCGATTCGAATGTATCGGGCAGTGCGACGAATAACTGCTATGGCGCGACCGGTAAAATTTCCGTCGCCAATACGCAGGGCGCGTGCGGTGCACCGACCGTGACGGCGATCACCGCAGGTTCAGATAGTTCACAGGTTCTCGTTACCGTCGGCACCAATCTCATGACCGCGCCGACCTGCCGCTACAGCGTGACAGCCAACGCAGCCTGTGTCGACGCCGGCACGCGAAGCGCCAGCGGCAGCGTTCTGCACGTCAATGGCCCCGCAGGGGGATTTGCCACCGCTATTTTGAATGAAGTGCGTGTTGCGGGTAGCACAAGCTCGGGGCCATTCGGGGCCAAAGACTGGGCAGAAATAAAAATTACCGGAGTGGGTACAACCCGCGGATTAAAACTCTTTTATTACAACGACGAAGAAATGAGACTGGTCTATGAATTCAGCGACATGTATCTCGTGGCAGGCAACATTGTTTCGGTCGGCGTAGCGCAGGCGGCGGCATCCCGCCCCGACCGCACCAGCGGCACGCTCGCGCCGACACTCGCCATTTCTCTGCAAGATACCGCAGGTTTTGACGGTACCGATGGCACCTTCATTCTCACTTACTGCGCCACGGGCGAAAACGATACGGTCGATACAACAAAGGCGGAGTGCAACCTGCCTTATAAGGGCATACAAGATGCCGTCTATTACACAGACCGCGACGGTAGCCTGACGCAGCAGATGGTGGCGGGCCCCCTCACCCACTTTTACGAGAATTTACAATCGTTCTGGCCTATCTCAGAACGCCCGATTTACGGTCTCAATGACAGAACGATACAACTGACTGGCATCTGCGTGGCATCTGACTTCACTGCTGCAGAGAATTCAGCCTACTTGTGTTCGAGCAGCGACGGAGGTATCAGCCGGGCACAGGCCGATACCGGGGCAGTCAGAAATGCCGGTAAAAGCGCTTGGAAGCACTTTGCTGTCAGCGGTCTGACATCCAATGCCGTAAATACGGGTTGGTAAACAATCGTTATCACGGAGAACACTTGTTTGCCATTAAACTGGCGCAGGTAACCTTTCGGCTGGTATTACTGTATAAGAAAGTATGCGTCGGCTTTTCTCTATCTTCGTTCTCGCCGCCATGGGGCAGGTCTTTGCCGAATCTGAGATTTCATTTCAGGTCGCGGGGCGCAGCTACAGCCTCAAAGGTGGGCAGGGTGCGCTGACGACCAAGAACGGTAAGATGCAGCTGATCATCGGCGCGAGGGACAACACAGCTAAAGCCGCGTTTGCTATTACCGTAGAACTTCCACAAGGCTCGCTTGAAACCGCCACCGAAGTTAACTCAGAGTATAACGCACTCTCCCTTGTCCTCATGAATCACAAAGGCGTCTACAGTGTCGCTCCGCACACGACGCTGGCCCGCGACGACTTTATGCGCTATCACAAAAAAGAAGAGATTGATACCGGTAAGCTCGAAGACGATCCCGAAGATCACCCCGAAGACTACCTGCATGAATGCCGCGGCCGTCTGCGCTTTGAAGATTCTTGCCGTAAACTTGCACGCGAAAAAAAGCGCAAAAGAAAAAAACTGCTTGTCGAATATAAAAAACACGGCCCGACCTGGGTAAATAAACCGCGCCACGAGCGCATTAAATCGGGCGACGGAATCATGCGCGAAGAAAAATACCGCGACACCACGTTTGTTGTCCGCCTGAACCCGACGCGCGCCGGCGGTAAACTTACCGAACTCTCGGGCACCTTCGCGGGTATGGTTCTTTACAACGAAGGGCAAGCCCAGGCAACAAGGGTTCCGCTGCAAAACGGCAAATTCTCTATCCGTGTACAAAATGTTCCATAAAATCTGCATCGTATTACTCAGCGTCGCACTGCCGTTCACCACAGCCTCGGCATTCTGGGATAATGTTCACAAAAACTTACCCGAAGAATCGGTGTTGTTTATGGAGTTCCAGGGCTCGAACCAGATGCGCTGGGTTGCCGACTACCTGAAAGCCAAAGCGGGCGGCCGCTACAGCGGCACCTGCGTCAACATTAACTATCCGCCCGACAAAATGAGCACGGGCGATAACACCCAGTGCGGTGCGCATGGCATTCACCGTGTTGGCGGGGTGAAGATCGACTACCTGCAAGATAACTTTATCGACCACCTGTTCTTTTTCAGTTGGAGCGCCTTCGGTAACAACATTACCACATATACGCACTTTATTAACCTGAAGTTTACCAACTCGAATGGCGATCCGTTGATAACGAATAACTATAACATTATAGACGGGTATGCGTATAACGGCACATACGGATTCGGGGAATTCGGCAGCATCGATTCGCTGATCGCCACCGGCTTTGGCTCCGCACCGTTTACTATCAATATTCCCGGATGCACCGATTCGTCGTGCACAGAGTGGACTTACGGTGCGGCAGGCATGATGACAAACCCGATCGTCGACTACAAACAAAACGGATCGACGACACCGCTGGGTAACCCCCACGGTTCAAAACAGACGGGTCTCGACGACGGCACCAACTATAACTGCTATAGCGACACAGCGGTTATCGGCGCCTGCCCCGATATCGGCTCAGAGTATGGCGGCACATACCAGGTGCCGAACACAAATCCCGGCGGCGCCAGCGGTAATGCGCTGAGCTTTTTCACCGGTAACGAAGACTGGGCAATCTGGGAACCGGCATACAATGCGGCGACATTCTACTTCAACGAGGCGTGGCTCGAGGGTCTCAACAGCCGCAACCACGACTTACAAACCGGGCCGATTCAAGGCCGGTATTATTCGGTCACCGGCGACCAGATTTTGTATTACGCCCTGGCGAACCACTATGCCGGCGACGTTACGCAGCAATCGCATATCTGGGTAACGAGCGGTTATAATCACTCGGACTACGAGAGTTTCGCCGACGATCATTACGGCTCGCGCCCCCAAGGCGGTTGCGACGATAATAAGAACTACGAAAGCCGCAACTATACGGGCGAATGCCCGGGTTACGCCAATGTGCAGGCTTACCTGACCGCAAAACAAAACCGTTATAACCTGCCTGTCGGCAATGTCCATAAAATCATCATCGAACAGGCATACTACACCTACCACATTCGTCTGCGCTCGGGCTACGATAAACTCACGACCTCGAATCAGGGAGTCTGGAAAAACGCGGTGACCTGGGCTA
>JAFLED010000188.1 GCA_017302045.1 Spirochaetota bacterium | reverse complement strand
TCTACTCGCGTATGTTCAGACCGCGCCGGCAGGCCAATCTCGGTATTCGGGCAACGCTTGCCGACGTCGCCGAGACGATCGCCGACTCGTATGACCTGAACGTGCGTTTCGCGGCAGCGAGTTTTTGGGAGCACATGATTTCGCAGCTTTAATGGACTCTAAAGTCCTCTGATTATTTTTCGATTTTCTTGACAACACCCTCGTTCAGGCCGATAGGTAACTATATGAAAAATCTGGTCTGGGTATTATGTCTCGGTGCTTTAGCAGCCGGATGCCGCTCGGGGCGCAATACATACGCGATAAAAGAAGCGATCCCGAAGAGCTCGAACGTAGCAATTCTCATCGAAGGTGAGAACGATCTGAAAAACGCGGTTTTTACCGAGTTCATGAACGCGGGTTACGCGGTGAAGGCGTTTAACGCAACCGATTTTTATACCACCGACGACGTGCTCGACGTCAAGGCACTCAAAAAGACCGCGTTCGTGACAAATCTTTTCGATCCGAAGAATTCGCAGCGTCAGGTTGCAGTCGCCGACAAGGTATTCGAGAACATCTATAAGTTGCATCTCTTTAACTTTGAAAATCTTAAAGCCGAAATGCTGCAGTCGCTGCGCACGAAGATGGGTGTCCGTTATGTGATTCTGCTGTCGCTCACCCGCTGGGATACCGGTTATGCCTGGGCGCGCGCGATTAAGCTCGATAACATGGAACTCGTCTATGTGCAGAATTATTCCGCAACGCGTAAAGACGACCTGAAGAGTGTTGTCGGCCAGATGATCGAAACAATGCAAAAAGGAAAATAAGCTCTGCGCAGAGCCGCGGCCACTTTTAAAATTTTCGCGGGCGCGCTGGTTTTTTGCGCGTTGGGTTCTGCTATTGACGCGGCACGCACCACCGCGATCGGCATGTTTTACCGCCGCAGCGATACCCCGCTTTCGAAAGAAATCACGCTGCGCTTTCCGATTTTGCTGAATAAGGCATTCACGAAGGCACAAAAGGGCAGGGTGATGTATCCCAACGAGTTCAATAAGCTGCGCGAAGAGCGGAAGATTGAAAACCGTGTCAAGTATACGACTGCCGAATACGATCAGATACAGAAACTCATCGGTGGGGGTAATCTCGTCACGGCCGAAATCTACGAATACCAGCAGGTACAGAAAAAAGAACCCGGTGCCGAAGCGCCGCCACAGGATGCACCCGATAAAAAATTTGTTTTTCTGAGACTGCACCATTACGATTCTGCGACGCGCAACATGGTGTCTTTCAGTATGTATTCGAGCCCCGAGACAGCCGTCGTCGATATGGTGCGTTACCTGATGCCGCTCGAAGAGGGACGTTATTTGTCGCGGCCGATTCCGGCGGAAAGCAAGCTGGCGATTATTGCTCCGCTCGAAGGCACGAGTCTAAACAGTTTTTACGAATATCTCATGCAGCTGAAGTTTGATGTCCGCGTTTTGACCGGTAGCGATAATTCGCCGGTGCTTCTGCAAGAGATGGAGCCCCTGCGCAGTCTCGACAGCACACGGCTTTCGTATGTCACAGTCAAAGATACAACCGCGTTTTCACCGCCGTCGTATTCGGCCGCCGCAGACAACGACGCCGATCGCGCCGAGTATGAAGAATTTGCGGCGCTGGAAGCGCGCATGGTCGGTGGTTTCGACCGCGAGCTGGCGGCTTCCCTCGCCGCGATACGCAACCGCACAAAGGCCGATTACCTTCTGATTCTGAAGCCCGACGGCAAAAAATCATTCGCGCGCGGCTTCGACCTGAGCCAGGGCAATATGATCTGGTTTCAGGATTCTTTTCCCGCCACCTCGGGCGCCGCCGGCGACGTGCTCGCGGCCATGATTACCGAGATGCAGCGGCCCACGGTGACGATTCCCGAAGAACAGTTCGAGGCGATGGCGCAAGAAAAAGACAAGATGTCTTCGCAGGGGGCATCCGGCGGGCTTGCCAGTGTAGCAATTCTGGATTTTTACGACCGCACCAACACCGTGCTCTATACCTGGCTGAGTTCGAGTCTTTCGGCTGCGGTCGACGATTCGATGAAAAAGATTTTCGAATACGACCGCGCCGCCGAAGCGAAGAGTACCGAGGCGGGCAGCCGCCTTTTTAAAACGCCGGCCGACATCACGCCTGACAGGCTCAAAGAATTTCAGAAGGCAACAGGTGCGGATTACCTCATTTTTGGTTTTTACTCTTTGAATAGCGCCACCGGCAACATCTCGATCGAATCGAAGGTTTACGATCTCGTCAAAAACAAACTGATCGGTGGTTCGACGACACAGTCGCCCGTTGATGTGAGGCTTTTTAACACCGTCGACGAAATTTCACAGGGTATCGTTCAGGATATTTTTAATATGACGCAGGGGCAATCGAATTAAATGGAGAAGAACATGAGCAGCATCGGGAAAAAAATCATGATTTGGGGAGCCGTAATGGCCTTGGGGACGCCGGTTTTTGCGCAGGCAAATTCAACAAGCGGCTGGGTGTTCGATTTCAGCGCCAACGCGCTCGTGCCTCAGGCGCAACCTGCAGGCCTGGGGGGAGCGCCCGCCGTGGGGTACTCGGCCCGCGACTTCAATATCTTCTTCAGGCCCGAGGTCTTGATCGCCGAGCCCGGGGGTAACCAGCGGATGATTCTGGTACCCACCGCGCTTTTCGAGGTTAAGGTCGGCATATTGCCGGGATTTATCACCTTGTTACCCTATGTCAGCGTTGGTGGTATCGGCACAAAAATCAAGAGACCCGACAGTACCTTAGGGGAGCAAAGTTTTGCTCTGTATGCCGAAGGTGGGGTGGGGGCTGAATTTCAGATGACGCATGAGATTTCGCTTGTGCCGCGACTGGGGGTCGCTTCGGCGCTGATTTATCAGTTGCCCGATTCCAATAATTTTTCGGGCATGACGCTCTCGCTTGCCATTCGTTTTACGCTGAACCGCAGTAAAGCCCTGAGCTATTAATCGGCCTTTAGGGGTAGGGTTTGCGTCAAGGCGGGGTTTCCCGCCTTTTTTACTTTACCCCCTGATTTTCGGCGGAATCGTAACCCCCACATCTCTTTCCGATGAAAAAACTCCAGGAGACTTCTATGTTTAAACTTCGTACCTGGGCGGGTTTAGTTACCTTGCTCGCGGTTTCGGCGTCGCCCCTCATGGCGAGCGAAGCCGACCTTAAAATACCCAATCTGGCAAGCCAGACCTTCTTGGGTGTAGACGGACGCACACTGCTCATGATTGGGCTCGGTGCCTGCTTTCTGGGCCTCGTTTTCGGCCTCATTGAGTATGTTCGCCTGAAAAACCTGCCCGTGCACAAGGTGATGCTCGATGTTTCAGAGCTCATCTATGAAACTTGCAAGACCTATATGGTGACACAAGGCAAGTTCTTAGGCATCCTGTGGATTTTCATCGCGGCGATCATGATCTATTATTTCGGATTTCTCGCTCAGGGCGGTGTTGACGCTGCCGGTAAAGCGATTCACGGTTATGGTGTTGCGAAGGTTCTCGCCATTCTCGCTTGTTCGGTTGTCGGTATCGCCGGTAGCTATGGCGTTGCCTGGTTTGGTATTCGTATCAACACCTTTGCAAACTCACGCACAGCTTTTGCTTCGCTGACCGGTAAGCCATACAATACCTATGCGATTCCGCTGCGTGCGGGTATGTCGATCGGTATGCTGCTCATCTCTGTCGAGCTGGTACTGATGCTTGCCATTCTGCTCTTTATCCCTGCGGATTTCGCGGGTCCATGCTTTATCGGTTTTGCGATCGGCGAATCGCTCGGTGCTTCGGCGCTGCGTATTGCCGGTGGTATCTTCACCAAGATTGCCGATATCGGTTCTGACCTCATGAAGATTGTTTTCAAAATCAAAGAAGACGATGCGCGTAACCCCGGTGTCATCGCCGACTGTACGGGTGACAATGCCGGCGACTCTGTTGGCCCAACCGCCGACGGTTTCGAAACCTACGGTGTAACCGGTGTGGCACTTATCTCTCTCATTCTTCTCGCCGTATTCCCGCAATTCCAGGTTCAGCTGCTGGTCTGGATTTTCGCAATGCGTATTGTTATGATCTTCGCATCGCTCGGTTCATACTGGCTGAACGGCCTGATCGCCGGCGCAAAATACAAAAATGCCGACAGCTTCAACTTTGAAATCCCGCTGACTTCGCTCGTGTGGATTACTTCGATTGTATCTGTTGGTCTGACTTACTTGGTCTCTTATCTTCTAATACCAACTTTCACTTTGGCTAATGGTCAAGTTGACAATACACTCTGGTATAAGCTTTCGACGATCATCACCTGCGGTACTCTTGCCGGTGCGATCATTCCTGAACTCGTGAAAGTGTTTACCTCAACCGAGTCTGCCCATGTGCACGAAGTGGTAACGGCTTCTAAAGAAGGCGGCGCTTCGCTCAACGTTCTTTCAGGTCTGACTGCAGGTAACTTCTCCGCTTATTGGATGGGGATTACGATTGTGGTTCTCATGGGTGTATCTTACTACGTAGCACTGCATGGTCTCGGTACGCTGATGAATCCTTATGCCGTTGCGGTTTTTGCTTTCGGCCTCGTGGCATTCGGCTTTCTCGGCATGGGCCCGGTAACGATTGCCGTTGACTCGTATGGCCCGGTAACAGACAATGCTCAGTCGGTTTATGAGCTCTCGCTTATCGAAGACGTACCAAACGTTAAAGCCGAGGTGAAGAAAGATTTCGGGTTCGACCTGAACTTCGACAAAGCAAAACACTTCCTCGAAGCCAATGACGGTGCCGGTAACACGTTTAAAGCGACGGCGAAGCCCGTACTCATCGGTACTGCGGTTGTGGGTGCCACTGCGATGATCTTCTCGATCATCTCGATGCTCACAGGTAACTTCAGCAACCAGGCTGCGATCAGCAACCTGTCGCTGCTGCATGCTCCTTTCCTGCTGGGTCTCATTACCGGCGGCGCTGTGATCTACTGGTTCACTGGTGCTTCAACACAGGCAGTTTCGACCGGTGCCTACCGCGCTGTTGAATTTATCAAAGCCAACATCAAACTCGACGGTGCGACAAAGGCGTCGATTAAAGACTCAAAACGCGTTGTCGAGATTTGTACGCAATACGCGCAAAAAGGTATGTTCAATATCTTTCTCGGTGTATTCTTCAGCACTCTCGGATTCGCATTCGTGAACGAGTACTTCTTCATCGGTTACCTGATTTCGATCGCGATCTTTGGTCTCTACCAGGCGATCTTCATGGCAAATGCCGGTGGTGCATGGGATAACGCGAAGAAACTCGTAGAAGTCGAGCTCAAGCAAAAAGGAACCCCGCTGCACGACGCGACCGTTGTGGGCGATACCGTGGGCGACCCGTTCAAAGATACTTCTTCGGTGGCGATGAACCCTGTGATCAAGTTCACAACGCTCTTCGGCCTTCTGGCGGTAGAACTCGCTGTCGAACTCAAGAACCCCGATGGTTCACCTGCAATGCTGCGCACAGTTCTCGCTGCGGTATTCTTCGCGGCGAGCATGGTGTTCGTATGGCGCTCATTCTATGGAATGAGAATCAAGAAAGGCAAAGCACATTAAATAGGTTAGGGGGCTGCGCCCCCTATAACCTCCGCTTGAAGCCCGTGCAGCGCACGGGCTTTTTATTTAGCGGGTTTCTACGGCTTTCATCCGCTTGGCGCGGGACTTCTCATTGTGTCGGGAAAGCAGAGTGCGCAGCCGTGCGCTGCGTTTTTTATCCTG
Organism: Spirochaetota bacterium; assembly: GCA_017302045.1. GTDB lineage: Bacteria > Spirochaetota > Leptospiria > Turneriellales > Turneriellaceae > Turneriella. The sequence continues at coordinate 1,666 of JAFLED010000188.1, read as the reverse complement.
GTTAAATGATTTTGGGTCTCGTTCAAACTCTTTCCAGAGTTTTTCCATTTCGGCTTTTTCTTCGGCTGCAGACTCTTGTTTCTGAATGCGCGACTTAGCGTCGTCGATGGCGATGGAGCGTGAGTTCTTCTGTGCTTCAGCCGGCATCGCCTCACCCTGCGCGGCTGCTGCACCCCGGTCGCCACCAGAGATTTCAGGTGCGCTGCGCGATTTAGCGAGTTGTGGTGTGGGTGCCGCAGCCGGTGCCGCGGGAGCAGGTCGGGGTGCAGTAGCTTCATCGGCCATCGCATAGCCGCTTTCCTCGCTCAGACGCTCGGTACGGCCGCTCTCTTTTTTTGCCGCGAAGCGGTCGGCGTCGTCTACACGAACCGCATTCGCAGCCGTTTTGCTTGCCGCCTCAGTTGCCGGTTTATCGACTTTTCCGGTTGCAATGCTATCTTTGGGCGAGGTTTCTTCGCGCACCGCTTTCAGCTTTCTTTCGCCTTGCTGACGCAGGTCAGACGCTTCGGCTTTCTTTTGGGTATTGGCTGGCGCACGCTTGTAGTAACTGCCGTCGCTTTCTTCGAGATCGTCGAGTTTGGTTGTCTTGTTGCCGCGCTGTAATGGGGCTGTGGGTTTGTTTTCGGCTTTTATGCCGTCTTTTTCTCTGACGATTTCGCCTGCTGCTGCGGGGGCCTCTGTTTTATACGCGATCTCGGCTTTTTGGCGATTGAGTTGGATTACCATCGGCACGGCGATAGCGGCCAGTACGGCGGCGGCTATTCCCAGCTGCCAGGTATTGCGGCTTTTTTTGGGGCGTGAGATCCGCTCTTCTAAGGATATAACTTTCCCCTCTTTCGCAGCTTCGAAGGGTGCGTGTTCGGCGAGTTCGCGCTTGAGTTGCGCAAACTGCCTCTTTAAAAAATCTTCGAAACGCGGGTCATCGGCCGAAGTTCGCCCGGCACCTGTTGGCCCCGATGGGGGTTTTTTACCCGCGCCGTATCTTGAGTCCTTTCGCTTTTCAGCCAAGGATATCCTCTCCGATACCGCGTTCGACGAGCTTCTCGCGCAGCAGTGCTTTTGCCTGGTTCATGCGCGATTTTACCGTCCCGAGGTTGATTTCGAGCGCACCCGCAATATCTTCATAGCTCATGTCTTCAAAGTAGCGCATGAGTATGAGCGGCTTATAATTTTGCCCCAGTTCGTTCACTGCATCCATTAGATGCCGCGACATCTCTGAAAGTTCGATATTTTGTTCGGCCGATGCCCGGGTATCGGCGATCTGCGCCCCCTTGAGCTCCATGACCTCGCCCGCGACCTCACGCTTCTGGCGGCGTGAAACTTTGCGCTGCACGTCGTGGCAGTGGTTGATCAGAATGCGCACGACCCAGGTGTATTCGCTCGATTCGCTGCGAAAGGTCTGTGCATTACGGCCGGCTTTGATGAGCGCCTCTTGCACGGCGTCTTCGGCGTCGCTGGTATTGTGCAGCTGTGCGAGCGCAAGGCGAAAGAGCCGCTCGCGGTAAGGCATAAGGCGGGCCATAAAGTCGGCGGCATGAGCAACCGCGCCCGCTACAGCGGCAAAAGCAGAAAGCCATGAAAAACTCATCGGCGTGTGTTTTTCGGCGTCTTCGGCAGGCGCGTCAAACTAAAATACAGTTGGATTTCCCGCGTCGGAAAGGCCGGC
>JAFLED010000187.1:1955-7497 GCA_017302045.1 Spirochaetota bacterium | reverse complement strand
GGCATGGCGCAGCGCATTCGACTGCTGCACGATTCTGTTATGGTCGCGCGCGATAAGTTCGTTCTTGTGCACGATAACGGCACCGACAGGCACCTCGTTTTCGTTGAAGGCCATTTCGGCCTCGGCATAGGCGATGCTGAGGGCGGTGCGCAGAGTAGCTTCGTCTAACATTTGATATTTACGCTACAGGCCGAATTTGTAGAGTAAGACACCTCGTCCAATAAGGATTACCCATGCGCCAGGAAAAGAGAAAAGAGTTAACACGGGAAAAAATCCTGCAGGCAGCGAAACAGGTTTTCGCACAAAAAGGGTATGCCGGCACCTCGATCGCCGAAGTCGTCAAAAAGAGTAAACTGGCGCGGGGCACGTTCTACCTGCACTTCCAGAGTGTCGAGCAGGTGTTGAACGCCTTGTTACAAGAAATCTTCATCGATATCCAGCGTTACCTGACCGACATGCAGGTCGAAGCGCTCGATCACAAAAACTTCAAACTGCAGCTGGGCACACTCGCCAAATCGCTGCTTTCCGTCTTCCAGAATCACAAAGACACGGTGATTCTGCTTTTAACGACGATGAATTCAGAACCCAAGATACGTACCCAGACTGTCTGGTTTCAGGAACTCATGCAGGCGAGTATACGTGTGATGCTCGACCGGGGCGTCGCCTCGGGGCGTCTCAAAAAATTCGACACCGAACTCATGAGTTTTCTCGTTTCGGGGGGCTTGCGCGAGGTACTTTCGCAGTGGTTGCTTTATGGACGTTATAATAAAGACATCGAGGCAAAAGTCGACGAAATGATCGGCATCTACATGAACGGTGTCGAACTCGCCGACCAGGATTAAACCCATGAAAAGAACAGTATTGATTTTCACCACGCTGCTGATCGCCAGCGCATGCAAAGAGAAAGAGTCCGCAAAAAGAAATAATCCGACCGCTATCAACCAAAAAATCGATGCGCTGCTCAAAGAAGCGGCAGCGGCGACCGACGACAACAAAAAAGCCGCGCTGTTCGGCGATGCTTCTGAATTACTCATTGATAAGGGTGATCTGCGGCAGGCGATGGTCGCAGCCCGCCAGGGCGAAAAAGCGAATCCAACGCAAAAACAATGTCTTACGTCTATTGCCGAAGTGCAGCTCACCGAGGGCAAAATACCTGAAGCGACCGCGACGCTCAAAGACGTACTGCAACGCCACCCCACTTATGGCCGCGCGCACTTTGTCGAAGGTAACCTGGCCGCCAGCCGCGGCGACTATACCGCAGCGCTCGCCAGTTATACGAAAGCCGAGAAAGAAAAATTCCAGGATGCGCGCCTGCTCATCAATATGGGCGGCGTGGCATTAAAAGCTAAAAAAACCAAAGACGCGGCGAAGATTTATGAACGCGCTATCACAGCAGATCCGAATTATGCCGAGGCCTATCTCGGCGCAGGCATCGCAGCGCGGAAAGAGAACAAAAAGGCCGAAGCGAGAAAGTATTTTGAAAAATATATGGCGCTGGCCCCCCACTCGTCTGAAGCCAACCGCGTCAAAGTCTGGTTAAAGGCGCTTTAGACTTTTCCGCCTTTTTCGGCGCGCCGCGCTTCAAGGCTCTTGCGGAGCGCGGCAGAAAGCTCCGCAATCGCGCTCTTAATATCGAGGTTTTTTACAAGGTATGCAGTCACCACAACCGAACCGGTTTTGAGATCGATGATTTTCACCGTAAAATATTTGAGTTCGTCGCGGCTTTTATCTTCGAGCGCGCCCGAACCGATCACAATCGAATCGGCGCCCGCCATTTTGCCGATCGTCACCGCCTGATCGGGGTCGACAAAACCCGAAGCGCCGAGTTTTTGTTCTTTAATCAGCTTTTCAATTTCGGTGCGCTCAACAACGTCGTAGCCTAAACGCAGAAACTCGTGAATCAGCAGATCGGATATCTTGTCGTTTTCCCGGTAACTCAGGCGATCCATCTTGAAGATCGCAATGCGCCTGATATTGTCGGGATCGACGTGCTTCGAAATGACGACGTCGACGCTGCTACGACAGGCGCCAGAGCCTGAAACCAGGGCAAGGACGAGAGATACAAAGCAAAATTTCCGGATCATTGGGGTACCAGAACAAACCGCATCAGATGACGGCTTGTGGCCGTCAATTTGACGCGAAACCCAGGCAGCTGTATTTTTTCGGCCTGCTCGGCGACGCGTGCAATATCGTCGCCGGCGATATCTGCCTCGAGCACAAGCATATCCTGCGAAAAATCTTCGCGGCGCACCCTACGCGTCTGCGGCAGTTTCGCGGCGGCTTTTTCGAACGCGCGCGCCGTCGCCGCATCGGGAACACCAGAAACAAAGAGCGTCGCGGGCCGTTTCAACGAGGCAAGGCGTAACACAAGTTTCGCGACGAATTTTTCGGCGAGTTCGACCGCCGCGCTTTGGATCGCCTTCTTACCCGCGAGTACCTCTGAGGTATGCAGCGTGGGTACCCGCGAATTCACTCCGTCGGCGTGTATGATTTCGCCGGTATCGACCAGAATCGCTTTTGCCTCGATGCGGGCATTACAGCCCACCATGCCCGAGGCGAGCCCGCCCGAAGCGTCTGCCGCGCGTTCGCTGAAGGCTTCGCCGAGAATTATAATATCGGCTCCGGCCTTGAGTGCGATTTTTTTCGCCGCGGCCAGCGAAGTAGTAATCGTCTTATCGTTGCGGCGCAGCGAAGCATAAACCTCGGGGTCGATCGTCTTAAAACCCGCCTCGGCAAACTGGCGGATAAACTCGGTCTCGCCGGCAGGGTCGGGTGCCGGACTGCGCAGGTGTATTTCGGGAATAACGACCATGACACGCCATGAACGCAACATGCCGTTTTGCCGTATCAGATGCATGAGCGGCATCGGGCTCACGGCAACTTCGAGGGTTAATTTCAGTACTTCACCCTCGCGCGTCTCGGCGACGGTATTACGGATTACCGCGAGCCCGCCCGCATCGGCAACGATGCGGCTATGTATCACGGCATAATTTTCTGTCTGCGTGTGCGAAGTCACATAATAACCGATACCCTGTTCGACCGCCGCCACCAGAGCCGCCTGCTTCGCCGCTTCGCGAGCCGCGGCGACGTCGCCCCGCTGAATTTCAGCACGTCCTGTTGCGACGATCACAACGCTTTCGGTTGCCGTTTTTTCTTTTGCAAAAATAAACGCAGGTAACGAAAGCGCTATCGCCGCGATAACATAGAAACAACGCAGAGGGGTATCCCACGGCGAAGCGAAGGCAGCGCGAAACCGGATCATATCATCATCGGCAAACGGTGGGTTTTGCCGCTGACGGAGAACATATCGCCGGATTGTTTATAACGTTTCAACAAGAAGTTTGTACTGGTGTGATTCACGCCCTCGATGGTCGCGAGCTTATCGGCGACAAAGAAAGCGACATCGCGCAGCGACGGGCCGTCGACCTCGACGAGAAGATCGAAAGACCCGGAAACAAGCAGGCAGGTGCGTACCTCGGGAAAAGCGGCAACCTTGCGCGCGACCTCGTCGTACCCCTGCCCCTGCGCTGGCGTAACCTTGACCTGAATGAGCGCGTTCACGCCCGAACTTTCGATTTTTTCCCAGTTGATGATCGCGCGGTATTTAAGAATGATGCCGGCAGCCTCGAGGTCGGCGCGTATCTGCGCGACCTGCTTTTCGTCGAGTTTAACGAGCGTCGAGAGTTCGCCGTTTGTCAAAAGGCCGTTGTCGCCCAGCGCATTGAGGACTTTGAGTTCTTCGGTACCGAGCGTTTTCAACATGCGTGAACGCGGATCAAAGAAACGCGGGGTCAATGATTTTCAGGAATCTGCAGCCCGTATTTTTCCATCTTGGCCTTGAGGGTATTGATGGTAATTTGCAGCTCGATGGCCGTCTGCCGCTGGTTGTAACGCTTGCGCTGCAGGCAATCGCCGATAACCTGACGTTCGGCCTCTTCGAGCGGACTGAGCTTCAGCCCCGAAGTGAGAAGTTTCTGGTGCTGGGTCTTCAGGTGCTCGGCGGCAAGTTCGGGTACCCCGGCATGCTCGAGCATTACCGTCTCGATGCGGTTGCGCAGTTCGGTGGAGTTACCCGGCCAGCCATACTGGCGTGCAGTTTCGAGAAAACTGGCCGAAATTCCCTGCCAAGGTATCGTCGCCTTCGAGTTAGCAGCCGCTGCAAAGTAGAAAATCTGCGCGCGCAAATCTTCGGGGCGCTCGCGCAGAGGCGGTATCTTTACGAGCGGCAGTGCACGCATCGCCTCGCCCGTGGCCTCGTCGGGTAAGCGCCGCCACAGTTCGTCGAATGAGACGGCCGTTGCATAGATGCGGAACGAGTCGTGTACGCCGCTCAGCAATGTCAGCAGCGAGCCAAGCTCTTCGTTGGTGAGCGCGTGCAGGTTTCTGAGTACAGCACCGCTGGCGCCTGCCTTTTTTAATGCCTCGAGTTCGGCGCGCAGATTCAGCGAGTGCCGGGTGCAATCGATAACCTCGACTTGCGCCTTAGTGCGATAAAAATGCAGCGCAGAGGCAGCGAGGGTTTTCCCCGTACCTTCTTCGCCTTCGATGAGCACAACGCCGGTTCCCGGTGCGAGTCGCTTCAGTTTCTCGAGCACTGCGAATAACTCGCCTGAAACAACCAGCATCTCGACACCGTAGACCTCACGCGTCTCCGCTATTTTTGCGGTAAACTCGGCCGTGTAGTGATCGATGGGCAGAGTGGCGGCGGTCAGGCTTGCTTTATTCGTTAAAGAGCGCAGCGCGTCGGTCAGCCACTTCTCTTTGATAACATTTTCCGCCTTCGTGAGATAGAGACTCAGGCGTTTATTATCGAGCTCTAGTTTGACCAGGTTATCGAGTATACCCCGGTTCCATTTCGGCATCACACGCTCGTTGAAGAGCGCTACGGTGCTGTAGGCACCGGGATTTGTATCGCTCTGTACATGCATTTTGACATCGGTGCCGCCCGCGCTCGTAAACGGATACGCCTCGCGGAATTCGGTAACATTATCGACCACAATCGAGTTCAGCATATTTGTCAGCCGCGAGAGCGAAATAATATTTTCGTGGCGCTGCCAGGCCTTGCTGTTCTTTACGGCTTCAAACAGACGGCGGATAAACAGTAATTCGCCGCGCACCAACATACGGAAAATGCCGTATTGAAAGAACAAAACCCCCAGCACCCCAAACACGGGAAACGAATAATGCGGTATCAAAATCGGAAAAACACCGTTGTTGATAATCGGGAAAGCAAAGCCCAGCAACCCGTAACTGGCGATCGACGCAATCTGAAAACGCAGCAGGGTACTGTCCGAATGCCGGTAGATGAGCGCGAGGCGCAGAAAGGCCGCCAACACCGTCGCCGACATACTGATCACGTAATAGATATGCATGGGGCCGCGCACGGGCATAAATCCCGTTGCCGCCGGAACGACGCCCTGCTCGACAAAGCCGGCGAGTGTCGCGGCGAGCACAAAAACACCGTTGGCAAGGGCAGCGTAACGCAACACGCTGGGCTTTGCTCCGCCGAAGCCGTCGCAAAACAGGAAAAGAACCGTCACCG
>JAFLED010000187.1:0-1945 GCA_017302045.1 Spirochaetota bacterium | reverse complement strand
ATTTCGGCGCCGAGAAAATCGGCGCGCACAAAGACCAGCGGCGTCGCGCATAACATCAGGGCCCCCGCCAGCAGAACGAAGAGAGTGCGCGAGCGCGCAGAATCGAGTCGCAGCACGGCGAGCGATCCCATGACGATAAGCGGCAGGTTGAAGACCGCCAGAATGATACTGGTGCTATAAACGTTCATTTTTTACTTCCCGCAAAACGAGTGCCGAGTTAAGGCCGCCCAGACCGTGACCGTTCACCAGCACCGTCTTCAGCTTGGGGGCACGTTTGCGACTCGGAACCACATTGAGTTGACATTCGGGATCGGGTACTTTGTAGTTATAGTTTGGAGGAATTTCTTTTGTGGCAAGGGCCATCGCCGAAGCCGCCACCTGAAAAGCACCCGCCGCTGAAAACGGCGAACCTGTGGCGCCTTTGATCGACGAGACCTCGACAGCCTGCAGTTCTCTTTCGCCAAAGATCTGTTCGAGCACGCGCGTTTCGGTTCTGTCGAGCAGTTGGTCACTCGGCGCATGCGCATTGACGTAAGAAACTTTGCCTTTCACTTTCTCCAGCGCTTTGCGGATAACCCGAGCCCAGCTTTTCGTCGTGCGATCGAGCATATAAAGCTCGTTCACGTTCTCACTGCCCTGCGCGAACCCCGCGATCTCTGCGTAGATACGCGCATGCCTGGCCTTAGCGTACTCGTATTCTTCGAGAATAAAAATTCCGGCACCCTCGCCGAGCACCGATTTCGTGCGGCGCTGGTCGAAAGGGCAAAGCGCATCTTCTGCACTGTCGCCTTTCGCGGGCGTCATCTTTGAACCCGCAAGCGCACCGATCACGATACGGCTGATCGGTGTATCGACGCCTCCCGTAATCACGATGCGCGCTTTGCCCGACTGGATTCTTTCGGCGGCGAGCCCGATTGCGTTGATGCCGCTGACGCATGACGAAGAGATCGTTGAAACATAGCCCTCTGACTTCGCGAGCAGCGCTACCGCCGAAGCGGGCGAATACGTGACAGATTGCAGAAGATCTTTCATATCGATTAAACCGGGTTCGAACTCGAGCAGCTTGGAGCGACTGAGCTCGAGCGCTTTTTCGAGAGCTTCGTAGCTACCCACGGCGCAACCAATGAGCACGTCGGTTTGCAGGGGGTCGGGCTCCGGCAAGGCCGCATCGGCAAGGGCCATCTTGGCCGCTGCATACGCGAACTTGCTGGCTTTGCCGAAATATTTGCTCTGGTGTCCGCTCAGGTGCTCGGCTTCGTCGAAGTCTTTCACTTCGGCCGCTATCGCTGCGGGAAAAGTGCTCGCATCGAAGCCTTCGATTTCGCCCACCCCGGTTTTACCAGCGAGCAAATTCTCCCAGAAAATCTCTTTTGAGGACCCAAGGGGGGATATAATTCCTATTCCCGTTACAACGCAGCGTTTCATAATTCGTTTTTAATTGACCCCTTGTCTAAAAAATAGTTTCAGACGATAACATGAGAGAAAAAGTCTACTGCGCCAATTGTGAACACTGCCACGTTGTGCGCGTCTTTGAAGCGGACGCTTCGAAATACGTACTCCGCGTCAAGTGCTCTAAAAAGCGCTGGGCGAAGCGCTCCGGCGAAGAGAAACAATACAAATACTTTACCGTTGCCCGCCGTGTTGTTTCAGACTGCCCCGACTACTCCCCAATGGGCGATCCGAACCCTTTTATCAAGAATCTGCGCCGCGAACTGCCGGTGAAAGACGAAATTTATACCCTGAAAGAATCAGAAGCATAGCGCCATGCTTCGACTGCGCTCAGTGTGCGGTCGTTGAGCGCAGCCGAAACGCCCGCCCATGTCCCGCCCCTTTAAAATTCTCGGTGTTCAGCAAATCGCGGTCGGCGCCGCCGATAAGGCGCGGCTGAAAAAGCTATGGGTCGACACGCTCGGCCTTACCCCCAAGGGCGAATTCAAAAGCGAAA
>JAFLED010000186.1 GCA_017302045.1 Spirochaetota bacterium | reverse complement strand
TTACCCTGCGCGTCGTTCATATTACATTGTACCAAATCTATGCAAAACCATCGTCGCCACGCCTAAAAAAACCGTAAAACCGCAGATGTCAGTGAAGGTTGTTGCGATCGGACCCGAAGCGAGCGCGGGATCGATCTTAATCGCTTTAAGCCCTAAAGGTAACATAGCCCCGACCGCACCAGCGACAAAAGTATTACACATCATGCCGACGAGAATACAACCCGCCAGCAGTATTTTCTGCGTATAGGCAAACACGACACCGGCCGCGGCGATACCGATCAGCGTACCGTTCAGCGAACAGACGCCGATTTCTTTTAGAATAACGCGTGCGGCATTCTGCGAATTGACCTGCCCCAGCGCCAGCGAGCGCACCACAACCGTGACCGATTGCATCGTCGCGTTGCCACCCTGCCCGCCAATCACGGTCATGAGCGGTGCGAGCAAAATAACCTTCGAGAGAGTATCGTCGAAAAAGGTCACGACCCAGGCCGCTAAAACCTGCGTGCCCAGATTGATCGCCAGCCAGGGTAGACGGCCGCGCGCCATACTCGCCAGCGACTGCGCATGCGGCGCATCTTGCGTCACCCCCCCGAGGCGCAGAATATCTTCGGTAGCCTCTTCTTCGAGTACGTCGACGACGTCGTCGACGGTAATCTGACCTAAGAGTATGCCGCGCGAGTCGACGACCGGCAGACTCAAGAGGTTATAGTCCTTAAAAATCTGCGCGACGGTTTCCTGATCTTCGTTCGGGCGCACCATCACCTGCGCCGGCTGCATGATCTCCTGCGCTTTGCGCGACGATTTTTCGAGAATGAGTTTTCTGAGGGGGATGTACCCCAGAAACTTGTTATCGCGATCGACGACAAAAGTAAACTGCAGGTCTTCGATTTTACTGCCGCGCGACGCAAGGTTTGCGGCCGCGGCCGCTTCGGCTTTTGACCCTTTTTTAGGTATGCGCGCGCCCTGCTTTGCCATTTTCTGAAACTGGCTGACGATCGACTTCACAGTCGCCTGCCGGCTCACCGCGAGAAAATCGGAGGTCATGAGCGCGCCCGCCGAACCCTCGGGGTATTTCAGAATTTCCTGGATTTTGCCCGTGTAGTTTTTATCAAAACGCCGCAGTATAAAATTCGTATCGCGCGGGCTGAGGTCGCGCAGAATTCCCGCGATGTCGTCGGTTTCGAGCTCTTCGAGGCGGTCGAAGATCCACGCGGTGTCTTTGCTGCGGAAGATCGCAGTACGCTCGTCAGAACCAAGCTCGGTCAGAAACTCGGCGGCGTATTCGCTCGCGAGCTGGCTTAGAATAATCTCGCGTTCGCTTTCGTCGAAAGAATCCCAGAGCAGCGCCAGCGAAGTGGGATGCAAAGCGTGCAGCGCGCGTTTGAGAAAGACGAAGCGCCGCCCCGACGCCAGGCGCTGTATCAGCGATACGAGGCGAGTATAATTTTCTTTCGTGAGGCGATGAAATTTTTTTTCGGCGGAGTTCAATTCTTAAATGTCCAGATATAGGTCACAACCGCAACACCGACCGAAGCCATGCCGACAATCGCAAACACCTTTTTGACCACAAGCGCCGTCGCCGTCATCGTAACGACGATCATTACGGTCGCAAGTACCTTGGCCTTCAGCGGAATACGTTTCTCGTCGCGAAACGCGCGTATCATCGGGCCGAAATATTTGTGCACCATGATCCACGTATGAAAACGCTCTGAACCGCGCGCAAAACAATAACCGCTCAAAAGAATAAAAGGCGTCGTGGGTAAAATCGGCGTTACGACACCGATAATGCCCAGCGCGAGGGAAATCCACCCGGCGGCGATGTAGAGATAACGCACCCAGGCCGCTGACGCGAGGCGCGTCGGCGCCGTGGCTGCTGGCAGCGATTCACGCGGCTTGAGATCTGCTACCGGAGGCTGGCTCTTCACGATTGTTCGCTTATTTCTGGCGCGCGCGACCGGTTTCTTTTTTGGTTTGGCTGCTTTTCGCCCGGACGCCATCGGTTTTTGCCTGATTACCGGGTACGCTGGAACTGCAGCTACTTCGCGGCTTCTTCGATGGTTTCGAAAATCTTAAACATCGACTCGAGTTTCGAGAGTTTAAAGAGAGTTTTCAGCGTCTGGTTGAGATTCGCGAGACGTATTTCGCCGCCGTAATTCTTCACGTCGCGCAGAATCGTCACCAACGCACCGAGCGCAGACGAATCGAGATATTCTGTTTCATGCATGTCGAATACGACCACCGCCGGTTTCTTCTCGAGAAACTTGGCAACTTGTTCGCGAAACTTGCGCGAGATCGACATGTCGATACGCGTCTCTTTGACGGCAAGAATGACGCCCTTTTCGAAAGGCTTATCGACAATCAGCATACCGTAAAGCAGGGCGTTCCGCAGTCCCGTCAATTAAAAAAACAGCGGGGTTCAGGCCGAGAAATGGCTGCGAATCACACGGTAGACTTCGGCGGATGTCCTCAGTGCCAGATGGTTCGTACCCGGCAGATTTTCGACACGAATATCGGGCGATTTTTTGACCAGTGCAAAGAGCCGATTGTACCAGCGGGCATCTGGCTTTTGGCCCTGCACTGCGCTTTGGCTGCGCACCATACCATCGCCCATGAGCCGGTTTAAGAGGCCTGTCGGCTTCTTCTGCATGCCGCCCGCGATGAAGACATACTTCACCCCCTGTTGTAACACGCTGCCTTCGGCGGGCAGGCCGATCTGGCCCTTGCTGAGGTCTTTAAGTCCGCGGCTGCGCAGACCAATGACCGATGCGGCGATGAGTGTCACGGGGTTCGGAATAAACTGCAGTATTTGCTCGCCCTTCTCGGCTATCTGCGCAAGCGGTGCGCCGGTATGCGGTGTGCCGAGCAAAAAGACCTGCGTGAGCTTTTTTAGCCATGCCCTTTGCTGCGCGCGCGCATGATAAATCGCCGAATGCGCGATGAGACCGCCCATGCTGTGCGCGATGAGCGTCAGCCGGCGCAGCGGCTTTTGGGCAGCCGCAAAGTCTTCGAGGAGCGCCGACAGTTTTTCACCGTTCTCACTCACTGCCAGACCGCTGTTGTAGCGCAGGTAAAGCGGCGCCACGGAAAAGTCGGTAGCGAGCTGTGCGCCGAAATTCTGCCCCGGTGCCTTGGGTTGCCAGCCGTGTTCGGTGTCAGAGCTGCCGTGGATAAACACGACGGCGTGTTTTGCACCGAGTGGCGCCGCGAGGTCGAGCGTTTTCTCATCCGCATAAAACGCCATTTCGGTCGCGAAACGTTTGGGCAGCTTGTCGCCGATGACACCCTGCACCGCGCCCGCGACCTGCGCCTTTGAAGGCAGCTTATCCCGAATGGCTTTGAGAGTTTTTTTCACCCCACCCCCCAACCCCCTCCCCACTAACGTGGAGAGGGGGAAATTGTGCAAGTATCTTTGCGAGAACTGACGGCAATTTCTCGGTGACTTCAAGGTTTGAAAACCTTAAAACTCTGATTCCTTTGGCATTGAGACTCTCTGTTCGGAATTTATCATTATTCTTTATGTCTTTTTTTTGATGTATTTTGCCATCAATCTCAATGCCCAGTTTTATCTTGGCACAATAAAAATCTAAAATATACCTTTGGCCTACCGGATGTTGTCTTCTGAATCGAACGCCGTGAAACCGATGATTCCGCAATTCTCTCCATAAAACTTCCTCTGCCTCAGTCATCTTTCTTCGGAGACTACGTACTTTGCTTTTTATAGGCATTTTTCTCGGAGTCCCCTCTCCACGTTAGTGGGGAGGGGTGGCCGAAGGCCGGGGTGGGGTTAAAACAGCTCCCGCATCTGCTCATACGCGTATGATCCATGGTAGATCAGCCAGTTATGGCTATAGTCAGGCACGGCCATGAATTTCAGGTTCGGCAATACGGAGCGCCATTTCGCCAGATCGGTATCTTCGATATGAAAAAGTGTATCGAGGTCGGCATAGACCAGATCGACCTTGACTTCGCTGCGTTGTGCAGGCAGCGCCGTCGCAACCGCGCGTGCCGCACCCTCGATATAACCCAGCGGATTCGCGATGAGGTTTATGCCATACCTAATGCCGACGCCGGGATTCGCCAGCATACCGCGCAGCTCGCCTGTTGCGTATCTTAGGTCGCGCTGCATATTGCCGAGCTGCAGGCGAAATTTATCGGGCGTGAAAATTTCGGGTAACAGCGGGTTCACTGCCACCGATCGCTGTAAAAAAGGAAATGTGGCGGCGAGATGCATCGCCGCGAGCGCGCCATACGAATGGCCCACGACGAGACTGCGCTCTAATCCCTCGGAACGCATGAGCTCACCGACTGCCTTTAGGTTATCGAAAAAATCGCGGCGGCAAATGCCGTTCATGCCGAAAATTTCGGGCACATAGACATGGTACGATTCGGCGAGGCGCCGCACGAAATCGTCGTAGAGTTTTGGGTGCGCACCATAGCCGTGCAGAAAGAGCGCAGGCGGGTTTTTCGGATCGCCGGTTTTTTCGAGTTTCATTTCAGCAGAATTTCCTTAATTAGTTTAAAATCTTCTTTGAGAAAGAGCGGTGTATAATGGCCTGCGGGCCAAATGCCGTGCGGCGACTTCACGAGTTTCGCATCGCCCATGTTCGCCGCATTTTCAGACACAAAGGCATCCGCATCGGTGTGCAGGCTGTAGATCTCGGCCTTGTGTTTCTGATCGTGGTCATGCAGCTCGTTCAGAAAATCAGAACCGGGAATCATCTGCTCGGCCCCCGGCGCACGGCCAAAGGTGAGCGCCTTCATCAGCCGGGCGAAATGTGTACCATGGAAAGGTGTGCCAATTGCGATGAAGCGACGCACGTATTCGTCGCCGCCGAGCTTGCGCAGGTAGTGTAAGCCGATCAGACCGCCCATACTGATACCGATGAGATCGACATGTTTAGTGCCGGCGCGCGTGAGCATCGCATTGACGCTCATCTCAACGATGCGCGCCGAATCGCGTATGTCGCCCGCATTCAGACCTTCGAGCGGTACGTCTTCGGCGAGAAAACCGTCGGCCTTTAGGCGCGTCTTCAAAACAAAGTTGGTCAGCGTCGGTGCGAGAAACCCCTGGATAATCAATACGGGGTAACGGGAAGGAACAGACATTGACCCACAATGAAAGGCATCCTCGCCCTGAAAATCCGCAAATTGCATTGCCGCCGGCAGAAGGGTGAACAACCGCGCCTCATGCGCACCCAGGTCTATGCAGGCGAAGCGCTCGCGCGTTATGGTTTTCCCGGCGGGCATCCGTTCAGCACACACCGCTTCGGCGCATTTTACAAAGAGTTTGAAAAGCGCAATCTCGCCCGGCGCACCACCGTCGTTGAACCTGCAAACGGCGATACGGATTTACTGCGTAGCTTCCACAACGAAGCGTATGTGAGTCTTGTACGCCAAAACTCGGACCGCGGTTTTGGCCTGCTTGACCGCGGTGACACCCCGGCGTTCGCCGGCTGTTTCGAAGCCGCGCTGACTGTCTGTGCCACTGCGCTTGCCGCGACAGAGGTCATTATGGCGGGCGAGACCGAAGCCGCCTTCGTGCCCATAGCCGGATTACACCATGCGCGGCGAAATATGGCCGGTGGTTTCTGCATTTTCAACGACGCCGGTATTGTCATCGAAAAGCTTTTTGCCGAATACGACCTGAAACGCATCGCCTACGTCGATATCGACGCCCACCACGGCGACGGCGTATATTACGAATTTGAAGATCAACCGGGGCTCATATTCGCCGACATGCATCAGCAGTACATTTACCCCGGAACTGGCGACGCCGATGAAACCGGTACGGGCGAGGCCGCCGGCACGAAACTCAATATCCCAATGCGCGCTCACTCCAACGACGCCGATTTCGACCGCGGCTGGGCACAGGTACTCGATCATCTCAAAGCGCATAAACCCGAATTTATTATTCTGCAATGCGGCGCCGATTCGATTGCGGGCGATCCGATCACGCAGATGGAATATTCCCCGGCGTCGTTTCTGCGCGCGGGCAAAGATCTCGCCCGATTCGCAAGCGAATTTGCCGGCGGGCGTCTGCTGGCGCTCGGCGGCGGCGGTTATAATCTGACGAACATCGGCCTCGGCTGGAACAATGTGATCGAGGGCGTGCTTTCCGCCTGATTTTGATTTTTTCCTTGCCGCTCTGTTAAGAATTATGTCACATTATATTCCAGCCTCCCATGCGCCGTTGGATATCCACCGTACTGATTTCTGTTTTTCTGGCGACAGGCACGCTCACCGCGCAGGAAAACGCCACGCCGAAGAGCGAATCTAAAGAACAGACATCCGCAAGCGAAACGAAAACCAAACCGGCCGAGACAAAACCCGATCCGCTCGCCGATTTCGAAAAGCAGCTGCAAAAAGAACTCGAAGGAACGCCAGACCGGCCCGCGAACAGCGCAGACCAGCCTTCTGTGCTGTGGCAGTTTATACGCACACTGCTCACACTGGCTTTTCTGCTCGCGATTTTCTACGGTATTTTTCGTATCTATAAATTCAAGCGCGAGATGCCTGCGCAGAATTTTTCTGCGGTGAGCAGCATCTACGAGTTTCCGCTCGGAACCAACCAGCGCCTGCAGATCGTCGAGATTGCCGGCAAGCTCATGATTTTAGGCGTCTCGGAACAATCGATACAGCTCATCAGCGAGGTTACCGATAAATACACGATCGACCGCATCAAACTCGATTGCGCCGAAGATTCGAAGGCCCCGAAAGCCGATTTTCTCACTGCGCTTTCGACCGCGATCAAGACCAATCTCGCCGAGCGGTTCGGTAAGAAGAAACCGGACAACTTCAGCCTGCACAACTCGGGCAGCGCCGGCGAATCGCTCGAGGCGCAGCGGCAGAGTTCTATGGAACGCCTGCGTAAACTCAAATCCGATAAGTACGACTGGCGGGACAAACAGTGAAGATTCTTTTCCGGTTAGCGTTACTCGCGTTCGTGCTGTTTGCGGCGCATTCGCTGTACGCGCAGCAGGTACCAATACCGCGTGTCGACTTTAACATCACGCAGGCGAAGAACCCGCAGCAGGTCGCCCTGTCGTTGCAGATATTGTTACTGCTGACGATTCTTTCTCTCGCGCCGGCAATCATTTTGATGCTGACCTCGTTCACGAAGATTATCATCGTGTTCGATTTTATGAAACGCGCGCTCAGCCTGCAGAACATGCCGCCCAACCAGGTTATGGTTTCGCTCGCGCTGTTTGTGACCTTTTTTATCATGGCCCCCACCTTCGACGAGATGAACCGCAAGGCGATTACGCCTTACCTCGACGGTAAAATATCGAATACAAATTTCTTTAAAGAAGCGGCCGCGCCGCTGCGCAAGTTCATGATCAAACAGATCGGCCGCGAAGGCATCAAAGAGATTGCGCTTTTTGTGCGGCTGAGCAAATCGGAAAAGCCCAAGTCGATCAACGACGTCTCGATGCAGGTGCTGATACCGGCCTTCATGCTCACCGAGATCAAGAAGGCCTTTATTATCGGTATTTATCT
>JAFLED010000185.1 GCA_017302045.1 Spirochaetota bacterium | reverse complement strand
TCAACCTGCAGATTATGCGTTCATACCTGCGTCTCGGGTCTCTGTTCGATAAACGACACCTGTATTTTTATAATCTCGACTTTGCCCCCGAACTCAAAAATTCCTTTGCCGTCGCGGAGGGCTATTACCGCGAATCGATGCCATACTGGAAAAAGGCGCGCGAGCTGGCGCTCGAGGCTTCGTCGTATAATTTTGAGATCGATATGCCGGGTCTCGAGTCGATTCGGGCCGATATTCTTGCCGGCGATATCGATTATACGGTGTTCACGGGGAATCACCTTTTGCGTTTGAAACAGAAACAGCAAGAGGTGGAGAATTGGCTAGCGCAGAAAAAATAGGCTATGTACTGGCGCTCGGTTCGAATGTCGGCGACCGGCACGCGAACCTGCAGCAGGCAATTCGCGCGCTGGGCGCGCAGACAGAAATCGTCAAAGAAAGCCGCATTCTGGAAACCTGGCCGATTCTCATTCGCGCGCAGGGGCGTTTTCTCAACCAGGGTATTTATCTCGTCACGGAAAAACAACCCGATGAGCTGCTCGCCATCACGCGGGCAGTCGAACAGCAAATCGGCCGCAAGAAACGTATTAAGAACGGGCCGCGCGAAATCGATATCGATATTATCTGGTCATCTGTAGGCCGCATTGTGTCGCCCACGCTGCGCGTGCCGCATCCCTTTAACCGTGCGCGCGAATGGGTTCGACAGATCATGCAAGAACTGAAACCAGACGCGATCGATGCCGAAACCGGTGTCGTCTGGCAAAACATAACAGGAAAATCCATCATGAACGTGAACGACTTTGTTAAAAAGAAGGCAGCGGGAGAGAAAATCACCGTTGTGACCTGTTACGACTATGCCTTTGCACGGTTGATCGCGCGCACATCGCTCGATGCGATTCTTGTCGGCGATTCGCTGGGTAATGTCATACAGGGAAATCCCAATACGCTTGCCGTTACCGTCGACGACATGATCTACCACGCGCGTATGGTACGCCGCGGAGCGCCACAGGCTTTTATCGTCGTCGATATGCCCTTTATGTCTTACCAGACCGGGGTCGCCGATGCGCTGCGCAATGCGGGCCGTCTCATCAAAGAAACCGGCGCCGATGCCGTGAAACTCGAGGGCGGTGAAAATATTGCGCCACAGATCAGGGCGCTCGTCGAAAGTGGTATTCCCGTGATGGGGCACCTGGGCCTTACGCCGCAATCGGTGCTTGCCTTCGGCGGATATAAGGTGCAGGGCAAGAGCGATACCGCGTCGGCCAAGATACTCGGCGACGCCAAAGCGATCGAAGCGGCGGGTGTTTTCGGCCTTGTGCTTGAGATGGTGCCTGTCGCGCTGACCGCGAAGATATCGCAGGCGCTCACGGTACCGACCATCGGCATCGGCGCGGGCGATAAAGCAGACGGCCAGGTGCTGGTGCTTAACGACCTCTTGGGTCTCGATCCCGATTTTGCGCCGCGATTTGTGCGCAAATACGCCGATCTCTCGGGTCAGGTTTTCACAGCGCTCGAAAATTATGCGGCCGACGTCCGGCAGGGTAACTTTCCCGCCGAAAAAGAATCGTTCCACTGAGCGATGGTACGGGGCGCGGCGCTTTCAAAAATTGCCCTCGTGACAGGGGCGAGCAAGGGCCTGGGGCTCGCTGTCGCCCGGGGATTATCCACCGCGGGATATTATGTTATTCTGAATGCGCGCAATCGCACAGACCTCGCCGCGGCGCTTAAAACCCTGCCCGGACCAGGGGTGGTGCTTGCCGCCGACGCCGCCGATCCGCAATTTGCTGAGGCGCTGGGTAAGATTATGCAGAAAGAAAATCTGCCTCATCTCGATGTCGTTGTGCATTCTGCCGCGATTAACCACATGGGCACCGTCGCCGAGACAAAACCGGAGAATGCCGCGGCGACCTTTCATGCTAACACCTTGTCCGTCATCTCACTTGCGCGTGCGGTTAGAGCGCATTTGGAGAAATCCAGGCAGCCCCGTTTTGTCTTCGTTTCAAGCCTGATGAAATATTTTGCCATGCCGGGCCGCAGCGTCTATGCAGCCTCGAAAGCTGCGGCTGAACAGATTGTGCTTGCCTGGGCGCATGAACTTGCCGCCGAAAAGAGCCTGATACGGGTGCAGGTTTTTCGTCCGGCTGGCATCAATACCGGGTTTCACAGTAATACAAAAACCGACGGTGTTTCGCCGCGATCCGATGTCTCTCGTATGGATGCCGATAAAGCAGCCGGCTACCTGCTCGCGCTGATTCAATCAAACCGTGCGGAACTGGCGCCGGGGTTTATGAATAAGGTCGTGGCCTTTGTAGCCCGGCATTTTCCCGCTGTTTCTGATATGTTGGTGCAGCGCCGTTATCTGCGCCGGCGCCAGCAGACCTAATCTGCTCAGGCTTTGCGCCAGACCGTATTGGCGTTCAGAAAATAATTCCAGAAAGAGGCGATAACGATGCCGATGGTATTGGCGAGGTAGATGTTAAAGCCCAGAAAGTGCGAGAGGTGCAGCGCGGTCGCATAGTTGATGTATGCGCCCACCAGGCAGATCGCCTGAAAAAAAATCAGACCACGCATAACTCTCCCCATGCCCCTCAGCATCTGGTCGCGGAAAGTGAAAAGGTTATTGATGCTGAAATTCCACAAGATTGCGGCTTCGATGCCGAAAAGCAGAGCTTTTTCGTCGGGTAATTGCCCAAAGCGCCGGGCTGCGGTGAAAACGAGTTGATTCACTGCGATACCCGTGAAGCCCACAAGAATAAATTTCAGGTATTCGCGCGAGAAAATGCCGGCAAAACGCAGCTCGGCGAGGGCGATGAGATAGTTCAGCGCAACGGCACCACTGAGTTTACTTTCGCCATGCTCGCGCGAGCGAAAAACATAACCCACCTCGGCGACACGTATCTGCTTTGCTTTGGCAACGATCTCGAGCAGTATCTTGAAGCCGCGCGGGTTGATCTGCGCCGAGAGCCGCTGAAACAAGCTCGCCTGTAGGGCGAAATAACCGCTCATCGGGTCTGACGGCAACCGGGGGAAAAGCAGGTGTGCCATGAGCGAGGCGCCCCATGAGATAAAACGCCGAAAACGCGACCAGTCCGATACCCCGCCCCCTTCGGCCTTGCGGCTGGCGACAACCAGCTCGGCGCCGGCTTCGAGTTTTCGGAACATGTCGGGCAATATGCTCTCGTCGTGCTGCAGATCGGCGTCCATCACGGCGAGGTATTTGCCTTCGGCGATCTGGAAACCGTCGATCTCGGCGGGCGACAGGCCGCGGTTGTGCGTACGGCAGATGGCGCGTAGCCGCGGGAATTTTTTCCGCAAGTGCAGCGCCGTGTCGTATGTCTTGTCGGGCGAGTTGTCGTCGGCGATGATGATTTCGTGCGGAATTTTCGCAAGAACCTTGGCGAGGCGGGGAATCAGTATCTCGATATTTTTCGCTTCGTTGTACGTGGGAATAATCAGCGACAGCACTGGGGTCTGATGTTTTGCCACCATGTTCTCACGGTTGGCATTTCAGAATCGCATAGCCCGTAAACCGATCGGTATAAAGTGCATCTTCAGGCAAGTAAGATATTATCTGATGCCACCAGCTGCCGGTCAGTTTCTTACAACGGGGATAATCCTCGCCTCGCGTGCGCTGCCACTTGATATGGCGCAGGTATTCACCGCTTGCGGGCGGAGTTTTATTGCCCGCGAAGAGTGCAGTAGGCAGGTTGGGTGCATAGAACTGAAAGCGGTCTGAGCCATTGAGCGTCAGATTTTCTGCCGCGACAACGGGGATATTCTGATTCGCGGCAATTCCGGAAATGTCTTTGAGCGCAGCGACCTGGATATCCGCCGGAACAAAAGCACTGAGAGCAAGTGCAAAAAAGTTCAGCAGTAAGACGGCGGTAATTATCACCTTGCCCTCCCATTGCTGGGTGCGCGATACACTCCGCCGCTGAATGAAAGCATCAGCGATTTCACCAATCATCGCAGGCAAGAAGACTGCCAGCGGGAAAAGAAAGCGGAGTTCTTTGTGGCGGATCATAAAATGCACGCCGAGAAAAACGACAAAGATCCATGCGATGAAAGATATCCGCCGTTTAAACAGAAAATAACCGATCGTGATAAAGCCTAAAACCGCGATCGGTGGAATCGCGGCCTTAAAAAAAGAGCGCAGGTAGTTCCACCATGGTGAGACGCCGAAGGTTGCGGCCTTGCCCTGCAGCAGGTTTTCGCTGAAATAGTGCCAGGGAGTGACAACGGTTTGGCCATAGAATGCGCGGTCGGCGGCGAGCGCGATTGCCGAAAGCATGAGCGCGCCGAGCAGCAGCAGCGCAAGCGGTAGAATTTTCTCTGTATAGGTACGTTCGCCGAAACCAAAATGGTATGGCCAGTCGCGCCGGGCAAATACGAGGTATAAGACGAGGGGTAAGAGAGCGAACGCGGTTTGAAATCTCAGCCAGAAAGAAGCCGCGAAACAAAAGCCCGCGGCAGCCCAGAATATGGGCGGTCTTTGTGCGGCTTCAGCTTTAAAGAGAAACAACAGGCCGGCGACGAAGGCCATCGCCGTCAGATGCTCCGAACTGAACCGGCTGTGCAGGTAGGGCATAAACCAGAGCAGGCCGACACTTGCGAGCGCAACCACACGCGCGCGCTCCGATGCGAGGTGACGGATGAGATATTCCGTCAGGCGAAAGATCAGTAGAAATGACAGCAGGGCTACCAGAATACGAATCAGCGTCATCTGGGTAAAACGGTTATGAATACCTGCGGCTGCGAAGGTTTTCGTTAGCCCCAGCCCGAGCCAGATTTGCAGCGAGGGCCGCATCTTTGCGGGAAACTCCCATGGCAGCTCAGACATGGGCCGGGCTTCGGTAACCGCGAGCCCCGGTTCCATGATCTGGAAATGCTCGTCGGCCTGGTGGTAACCATGCGTGTGGTAGGCTGTCAGCGCATAGGCAGCGAGGCCCAGACTAAAGACGGCGGTTTTCAGATATCGCTGCATAGGGCCGGGCGGGTCTGCACGTTGTATACAGGCCTGACAGCACATTTGCCCCTAAGCCATGCCGATGGCTTAACCTTCACCTTTACGGATTAATCGCCCCTCGAATTATGTCTCATCTTGCAACAGGGAAAACTCAATTTTGACGCTGCCGCCGAACGCCCTGTTTCGGGGCGCCTGCTGCGGCACACGCTGACCGCAGACGACGGCAGCTTCGAGGTCTCCCTACGCCTGCCTGAAGCTGTATCTGCCACGACCGACGCAACGCCCACCGTGGCTCGCTGCGAGATGACAACACTCTATGCCCGGTTGTGGAACCTGATGGAGCGCTATTACCGCGAGCCGCTGGCGGTTTTTTCGTCTTCGCGCACGATGCTTTTGCCGCACCAGGTTGAGGCGGCGCTCAAGGTCGTTTCGGCATCGCGCCCGCGCTTTCTGATCGCCGACGACGTCGGTCTCGGCAAGACCATCGAAGCCGGCCTTATTCTTAAAGAGCTCAAGCTTAAGCACGCCTACAATAAAATCCTCATCGTCGTGCCTTCGCCGCTGATGGCGCAATGGCAACAAGAACTCAAGACGAAGTTCGCCGAAGATTTTACGATTCTCACGGGGGATGTCCTGCGGCGGGGTAAGGCATTCGGCGAAGGCAAACAATTTCTTGTCTCTATAGATCTTGCTAAAGACGAGCGTTATCTCGAACTTTTTCTGGCGCAGAACTTCGACCTCGTGGTTTTCGACGAAGCGCACCGGTTGCGCCGCGACGCAAATACGGTAACACAGGCGTGGCATTTTGCGCATGCGATGGGCCAAAGCGTCGAGGGGCTGCTCTTGCTGTCGGCGACCCCGTTTCGGGGTAAACTCGAAGAAATCTTCTTTCTCATACAGCTGCTCGACCCTGATATTCTGGGGCCGCTCGCCACCTTTCAGACGCAGTTCGCCGAAGATGCCTCGCTCTTACGCGACCGGCTTTCACCGGTGGTGATCCGGCGACGAAAAATCGACGTCGGGGGTTTCACGAAACGTTTTGCGAAAACGGTTAAGATCGACCTGACACGCGACGAGCGCACTTTTTACGACCGCACGACCGAATACGTGAAGACTGAGTTCAACCGCGCGCTGTCACGCGGCGAAAATCTGAAAACGTTCATCATGATCGTCTTCCAGAAACTGCTCGATTCTTCGCCGTATGCTCTGCTCAAGGCGCTCGAAGGCCGGCGCGCACGGCTCGAAGGACTTTATTTTCGTGTCATGCACGAGATGCACGAGAGCGAAGACGTAGCGCAGGCGGTGCGCGAATTCCAGGAAGAGGAAGGTTTCGAAGACAGTGAGATCTTAAATCCGCAGGAAATCCGCGCCGAGATACAGACGCTGACACACCTGGCGCAGCTCGGTAAAAAAATCAGCGTCGACAGTAAACTGACGCACCTGAAAAAAACGCTGAAGACGATGCAGTCGATGGGCCATAAAAAATTCGTCATTTTCACGCAATTCAAATCGACGCTCGAATACCTGACGCAGAACCTAACGGGGTACAAAATCGCCGGCTTTCACGGCGGATTAAACTTCGAGCAAAAAGAACAGGCGATTCGTGATTTTTTTGCCGATGTCGAGATACTGATCTGTACCGAAGCGGGCGGCGAAGGCCGTAACCTGCAGATCGCGGCTTGCCTCATTAACTACGACCTGCCGTGGAGCCCGCTGAAGCTCGAGCAGCGCATCGGCCGTATTCACCGCTTCGGGCAGACGCGCGACGTGCACATCGTCAACTTTGCCTGCCGCGACACCGTCGCCGAGCGCGTGGTCGAGGTACTTGAAGAAAAGATTCGCCTGTTTGAAAACGCGCTCGGCCCTTCGGATACCCTGCTCGGCGTTTTCGAAAGCGAATACAAATTCGGTCGCAGTCTCATGGCGTTTCTCGGTGCTAAAAAGACGAAACGCGAGCACAACGAAGAACTCGAACGCAGCCTGTTTCTGGCGAAAGAGAATCTGGTGAATGTAGACAAGCTTATTACTACCGAACACATGAATTTTAATCTCGCGGCGTTTAAAGAAGCGCAGGGTAAAGGTGCAGACCAGAGCCGTATGAGCGGTTTGGAGCTGAAAAACGTCATGCTCGATTATGCCGCGCTGAAAAATATCGGCCGCAAAGAAAGCGGTGCCGCCGTCGAGTTTGCGGCGGATGCCATGCCGTCCCGGCGCGGTACCTTCGACCATGAGGCGGCAACGGATCGCGTCGATCTCGAATTTTTCGCCTTCGGGCACGAGCTGATCGATCGTTTTGCGGCCGATATCATCGCCGGCGCGGAAAAAAATCCGATCGTGAAAATCGATGCGGGGCGCAGCGGCATGGTGTTCTTCTTTTCTCTCGTACTCGAGCTCGATAAAAAATATAAGCGCATGTACCGGGTCTGGCTGCCGCGCTTCGACGAAGCGGGGCAGGTCGCCGATCCCGAAATTCCCGATCGGGTAGCGATGCCGATGGTGCCTGATGCGACCTGGCTGAAGGCAGTTGCCGTCAAAGCCATCGATAAAATTGCA
>JAFLED010000184.1 GCA_017302045.1 Spirochaetota bacterium | reverse complement strand
TATAACCAGCCGGCATCGCTTCGCCAAACAACAGATCGCCGAAGGCATCGAGCTGCGCGCGCTTATCTGCGCCGACATTTTCTGTCAGAGGAGCGTAAGTTGTTTCGGCAAGCGCCACCGGCGCAAAACCGGGCGGGCGCACCCGCCGTAAAGATTTAGACTGAGATCAGAATTTGTAGCCGACCTGGATGAGCGGCATGATATTCAGTTGGTTATTTTTCGACCGGCTGCCATTGGTATTCTCTAACTGCTGGAGAAAATACATGGCTCGCAGCGTTGTACCGAGATAGATGTTATACCCGACATCGATCTCCCAGCCGATAAGCGCTGAGATCACGGCCGCAGGGCCCGTCGCTTCAGTGATGCCGATTGTCGTAATGATTGTATGTGCATAACCACCGCCGACACCGGCAAAAATGCCCATCTTATTGATGAATCGCACATCGATCACGACAGGAAGTTTCACGTCCGAACTTCTTTTTCCGGAAGAATCATCTTTATATGTCATGACCGGCACATACCCGAAAAAGAGACCTATCTGGGTATCGACGTTGAAAAAGCCCGAACCAAGGCTAAAAAGATTTCCGTACCAGACGTTCACATTACCCGTAAAATTCACAAAACTGGGCAAAGTATCCTGGGACCGCAATTCACTCTTGCCCGCAATGTTTGCTCCGCCTCCCAAAGTTACCAGAAAACCATTCTCCGGTTTTTTTTCTGGTTCAATGTAGATCTTTCCGGCGCTGTAAGCGGGAACCAAAAGCAAAAACAAACAAGCCGTCGCCGCGCAAATAAATCTGGCCATGGTGAGCGTTAACGAAGAGGTGCGAACCGGGTCAGATCGAGCAGTCCGATTTTACGGGATATTCTATCGTATCGACGACGAGCTTACCACCACAGCTGAAGCTGGTAGAATAAGAACCTGTTGTCGATCCCGAAACTGTTACAACCGCGGAGAAGTTCTTATACTCAACATCGAAGCTGTTAGCACCCACTACATCGATCTTGCCATTCATATTCTGTGTCGTTGCGGCGGTGTAAGAGTAATTACTGCCGCTGCTTGAAATGGTAACACTTAAGTTTCCTGCAATGTTCAGCGTGCCTGAAAGCGAGTAGCTACTGCCACCGGCATCGACCTTATATCCGGTCATTTTCTGGTAGCCACTGAGCGATTGCGTAGTCGTGTTTCCAGAAGTGGTTGAGGAACCCAAGGTAATCGACATCTCAATGCCGTCGCCCTTGCAGAGCAGCGTAGACGTACCCGCACCCGTGCATGTCGGTGTTACTGCAGCGGTAGTGCCCTGAATGTTGGCGGATGTGCCTGTCGCACCGCCAGCGAGACTTTTCGCCAACTGCTTCGCGATTTCTGCGGATACGGCAGCCGACGCGGCAGAGTCTTTTTTAACAACGCAGCCCAACATCGCCACACTGATCCCTATGATCGGAATTAGATACTTCATATCGTTATTTGATCCGCCGGATTTCGGGCGTCAAGTCATTTCGGCACGTGTTTCATTTAGAACATATTTCCCATGACAGACTCTACTTCACCAGAAATAACCTTAAATGCCGGTATACACGCCAACTTTATCCCCCAAACGGTGCTCATGCGTCCCCTCTTTATAGTTAGCCTGCTCTGTACCACATTTGCGCTTGCCGCAAAAGATTTTGCCATTAAGGCAGAAAGCAGCGAAATCAGTTTTTATGTCCCGGCCAAGATTACGAATGTGCGGGGCTATTTCCGGGACTTTAAGCTCGGCAAATTCAGCTTCGATGAGAAAAAAGGCTATACCTCGGCAAAGGGGGAGTTGCTGATTAATACCGCATCTGTCTTCACGCGCGACCGCAAGCGCGATGCACATTTGCGCGCCGACGATTTTTTCTATACCGCGAAATTTCCCGCAGCCGTGGTAACGTTACGCAGTCTGAAACCCAAAGCCGCCGACGAATATGAGGCCGATATCTCTCTGCGCATACGCGACAAGAGCCGCGACTACAAGGTACCCGTGAAGATACAGGCAATCGACAAAGACAACCTGCGCGTGAGCGGTAGTTTCACCATCAACCGAAAGGACTTCGATCTCACCGGAAACCACATCGCGAATATCATCATGAAAGACGAAGTTGAGACCTCCTTTCGCCTGCAACTCGCGCGCTGATCACAGTAGTTGTGAAATCAGCTTCGTTTCGCGCGGACTCAGGGGAAAGGGTCTGCCCGAGGGTGTCATCAGCTGCGCTTCGCAGTCGATGCCTGCGGCCCGGTACATCGTCGCCAAAAACTGTTTCTGATGCCAGCTTTCTTTAACCGCTTTCTCTCCCTTGGCGTCTGTTTCGCCGAGCACCATGCCACCCGCCACCGGGCCGCCGCCAATTAAACCCGTGAAAATTTTCGGATAATGATCCCTGCCATCTTTTCCTCCGACCTCGGGGGTACGCCCGAATTCCGAAGTCAGCACAAACAGCGTCTGCGATAACAGGCCGCTTGACTTGAGTTCACCGAGCAAGGTTGCCAGCGCCGGGTCGAGATCGCGGCAGATTTCGCTGATCTTGTTGCGGTTATTGCTGTGCGTATCCCAGCCGCCGACATTGACCTGAATGTAAGGCGTTTCTCTCTCGGCGAGACGGTAGGCCAGCGCCAGCGACGAACCGATACGTGAATTGCCGAACTTTGCACGCAGTGCCGGCGCCATCTTGTCGAGTTCGAAGACAGAGAGCTTATCTGAGTTCATGAACGACAATGCCGATTCGAACATCTGCTTCCAGGCGAGATACGATGCCTGCGGGTTGCGCGAGAAGAAGCTGTCGTTCAGTATTCCGAGCAGCTTCTCGCGCCGCGTCAGCCGTTCGGCCGGCATGTTGCTGTCGCCCAGCAGGTTCTGCAAGGCCTTCTGCGGATTAGAAACGTGGAAGCCGGCATACTTCACGCCGAGAAATCCGCCGTCACCGCCCCTGCCCCGGTCGTTGATGATGATGCAGGAGGGAAAATAAGGGCCCGTATCGCGCCGCGTGCGCGCATAAGCAATTACGCTACCCATCGATGGAATATCGGGAAACCCCTGCGACTCCGTGAAACGATAACCGGTATGCACGAGGTGCTGCGCAAAATCGTGTGCCCCGTCTTCACTGCGCAACGTTCGCACCAGACTCACCGCAGATAAAACCTGCGCCGTCTGTTTAAAGGTCTCTGCAAGCTTCACACCCTTGATGGCACTGTCGACATGGGCAAAAACCGAATCCGGTTTGGGATCGAATGTATCGACATGGCTCATGCCCCCCACCATATTCAGAAAAATTACACTTTTTACCGGCGAAGGCAATGTGATCGTATCGTACGGATCTTCTTCGGCGCGGAGCGCAGCGGCCGCAGGTAATACAAAGCACGCCGAAACCGCCTTTGCGAGGGAACCCAGAAACTCGCGGCGCGACTGCTTGCGGTCAGCGAACATGGATGAACTCCTGGCTGTTGATAAGGCTCCAGACAAGGTCCGCGGTAAAATCCCGGGAATATTTGCGTTTGCCCTTAAGGTATTTAGGTTCTGTCAGATCGCTGATCTTTTTCCATTCGTCTTCTGCGAGGGGGCGGTTCAGCACCGCGATGAAAGCGGCCTCTGCGACCGATCGGTGACCGCGGCTTTCGTCGTATTGTTTTTCGAAGTAGGCGCCGTCTTTCGCCGTTTCGCGCACCAGATTACGCGTTAACTGGCCGTTCAACAGTACCAGAACCTGTTCGAGCGTCGGCGCGGCATCGTCGTCTTCGATATCGGTGCGATCGCCGGCCCCAAAGACAGCAAGAAAACTGTTACGCGGTGCGGGACGCTCGATTTCGCAGGCGGCGCTATAATCTCGGTTTTTTTCGACCGGAGCGCGGGTTGTCTTCATACCTTTGAGATTAGTGAAGTCGGCGCGCAGTTCACTGAGCGAGCGTTGGCTGATATTTCTGACCGAGCTGATGCGCGTCGCCGTCAACAGGGAGTTAAACAGCTGGTCGGCGTCGAGACGCACAGGTTTAAAATACCGACCCTCGTCAGCGTTGGCATCCGGTGCGCTTTCACGCGCCCACGCGTCGGAGCTCACCATATGCAGAATCAAACTCTTGATGTCGGTCTTCTGCCTGAGGAATTCCTGATCGAGATGCGCCAGCAAAGGTTCGCGCGCTAGCTTTGTATCCGCGCGCCAGTCATCGAAGGGAGAAAAAAATCTTTGTCCCGTAAGCCGCGACCACACGCGGTTTATGAACACGCGGCGAAAGCGCGGGTTCTTGTCTGCTGTGAGCCAGGCCACGAGCGCTTTGCGCCGGTCATCGCCGGGCTTGAGTACGGGACGCGAGCCGTCGAGAAACACCGGTTCGATCAGTGCGTCGCCCTCGCCGGCATCGGGCGGCATGCGCAGGCCGAAACGCGCCTCGTACGCAAGGCGGGCAAACTCGAGTTTATTTTTTTCCCGCTGCGCCTTCTTCTGCTCGGGGGTAAGTTTCTGCATGTGCTCTTTTCGCCATTTTTGCACGAGCTTCTGCGTGAGCTGGCGATCCTCGGCTGAAAAACGCTCCCAGGTGTTTTGCGGCGGCACGACCGAACCGATTTCTCCCGGAGGAAAATCCACACGGTTCACCGCATAGACTTGCGCGAAAAACGCGGCAAAGGCATAATACCGTTTCTGCGTAAAGGCCGCGTCATAAGGATGATTATGGCAGCGCGCACAGGTAACCTTCTGGCCGTAAAAAACGCGGCCCGCATACTCGGCCACCTCGACAGGGTCAGCCATATCACGCAGATAAAAAGAGGATGCGGGGTTTTCTCTCTGGTTACCCGTCGCGAGCAGCATCTCGGTCACCATCTGCGTATACGTTTTATTGTGATTCAGCGAATCGGTGAGGTAGGCGTTGAAAGCACCATAAACATGGTCGCGTTCTCTGGTGCGTTCACGCAGAACCGACCCGAGCCAGTTGCCCCAGTATTCGGCAAATTCCGGGGAGCGGAGAAATTCCGCCGCATAGATCTTGAGTTTATCGGGGCGGGCTTCACTCAGAAACGCCATGGTCTCCGCGGGACTGGGTATATTGCCGCGCAATTGCAGCGAGAGTCGGCGGAATAACTGCAGGTCATCCGCCCGCTTTACGCGCGCGACACTGCGGCTATAAATCTTATC
Organism: Spirochaetota bacterium; assembly: GCA_017302045.1. Classification (GTDB taxonomy): domain Bacteria; phylum Spirochaetota; class Leptospiria; order Turneriellales; family Turneriellaceae; genus Turneriella. Next base: position 2,384 of record JAFLED010000184.1, on the reverse strand, counting down.
GAGCGGATGCTCGGCGGCCGCGACTACCACCGGAAAAAAGATAAAAACTGAGACGAGCAGCCGCATAGCGTTGATTTGGGATCGCTCCCGCACGCGGGTAGCAAAAAATATTCTTGATTTGTTCGCAAAACTCAGGATTTAGCATGGAAAAATGTCTTTTCCACCTGAATAAATACGGCACCCAGAGCAATGCAGTTCCCTGAAATCATCTGGTACGTGATTTTGCCGACGGCCGTATTGTCGTCTGTGCTCACGGGAACTCTCGTTTATCTGTTGGCGCTCAAGCTCTATTATGATAAGATCGAGAAACCGATCGACAACCTGCCCGACCGCATCTCCATTAAAGTAGAAGAAGCGGGCGACCGCCTGCTGCCGCGCTTCGAAGAAAAGGTGAAACAGGGCTTTCTGCGCGCTCTCAAAGAATCCCCGAAGCTCGGCCCCGAAATGACCGTGGGGGTCATCGAAAGCGCGCTCAAAGGCGTAGACCAGATTTTCCGCGGCCCCGGAGGGTCGCAGTCCTGATGGGGCAGACTTTGCACACCTAAGAGACAGCAACACGACAATGCCGCTACGCGCACATAACATACTCGCCCTGCTTACCCAGATCGGTAGCGACCTGAAGGCAGAAAAGAACCCGGACGAGTCCCAGGCTTTTCAGCAACTCGTCGCAACCGAAATACAATGGGCCGAAGTTTTTCGCCACATCGACGCGATTTCTGATTTCGCACTGCGCCATAAGCTGCGCACCATCGAACTCGACTATACCGTCGCCTATGTGCGTGCGCAAATGCAGCAGGTTCTACCGCGCGCAAGCAATGATGTCTATGCGCTCGAACGCACCTCGTACCTGACTGGTCTTTTTTCGAATGCATCGAATCTGTGGGATGAATACTGTGCTGCCCTGGACATGCTCGAAGTAGATTTGCGCGATGCGCTCGAAGCACGGCAGCTCACGCCACGGCGCGTTAAAGGCCGTCTCGGCGACCTCGAACTCGTGCGCGAAATTCTCGGCTGCATGAATATGGTTATCTTCGAAAAAACCGGGCTTACCGGCGAAGAAGGCGCGATCAACCGCGTGGAATCCCACTCGGCGCAGCTGGTACTCTGCGAACGCGTACCCGGCATTCCGCTATCGCTTGCAGTCATCTATCTGATCACCGGCTCAAGGTTGGGATTTCCCCTCTATGGCGTGAATACTCCGGGGCGCTTTCTGCTCAAATGGCTCTATAACGACCTCGAAATCTTTATCGACGTCTTCGATAAGGGCTCGCTTGTTACCCGTGAAAATCTCGAAATGCTGATCGCCGCAAATCTTTCGGGATATTCTTCACGTCTTTTAGACCCCGCGCCCTTTGAAATCATGGCGCGCCGCTCGCTTGCAAATCTGATGGCTCTGGCCGTGCGCTTCGACGACAACGACCGGGCGCGTAAACTCGAGGCGCTTTCGCGCGGGCTTTTCGGTTTCTAAGGTGGTGGATATGGCATCGGCAATACTCTATATTGTGCTCTCGGTCAGCGGCGCGAATATTAAGGCAGACTATACGCTCGGCAGCGAAAAAAAGACCATTGTGCTGACAGGCAAAAAAGCCGCTGTGCTAAAGCAGTTTGACTCGATCTATACGATCATCGAGAACAAGAATACAAAACAGGTAAAACAGCTAAACGCGGCGGTCGCAGAACTCAGCCAGTTGCTGGTAGAACCTGCCGCCGGCCTCATCCAAAAGACAGACACCATCAACTTCATCATCGACAAGGCGCTTGTGCGCTGCGCTTTCGACCTGCTCGAAATCAAGGGCAAGCCGCTCTATCTCACACATCGTATCACCTACTCCGCTTTTGGCTACCGCGCGAAAAACCCAGGTTTGAAGGTGCAGAGCGGCTATTTTGTCGCCGACGCTTCGACCGACCCCGAAGACGGTTTTAAAAAAGCCAGCGCGCTTTTTAAAGGCTCGCTCTGGGAGCCTGTAGAGAATAGCTCGCTGGGCGAAATCGGCCGCGAAGGCAACTACAACGTACTCGCGATCAGCGGCCACGGCGGCCTCGACGCTTCAAACTCGGGCAGCATCGGCATCAACGACGAAGAGCTCGACTCCGATACCATGGAAAACATCGACGTCGCACTGGCTTATCTCGATTCATGCCAGCAGGGCGCGAACTGGGATTTCGTCGAAACCTTCCACACCGAAAAAAATGCGAGTTTCATGCTGGCGCCGATCACGAGCAACGATGCAGGCGATTCTTCGACGCTCACCGTTGTCTGGTTTTTTGAGAACCTGAAAAAGAGTCAGGATGTCGCCGACGCGCTGTTTAAGACACGCACTCGCCTTTACAGCCATTATAAAAAAGCCGGACTCGACCCGGTAACAATCGTCAACAAGGCATTT
>JAFLED010000183.1:6318-7589 GCA_017302045.1 Spirochaetota bacterium | reverse complement strand
GACGTCTGCTGCGATCATGTTGAAAGAGGCCGAGTGAAAGGCAGCGTGACCATCGCGGGCGCGGGCCCCGGTGAACTCGAACACCTCACCGTGGGTGCGCTGAACGCCATTCACCGCGCAGATGTCATCTTATACGACGCGCTGATACAAGCATCTATTCTGAACGAATTTCCCCCGGGTGCTGAAAAAATTTTCGTCGGTAAGCGCTGCGGCAACCATGCCTACACGCAGACGATGATTATCGCCGCCATGATCGAGCGCGCGCTGCAAGGCAAGCGGGTACTGCGTCTCAAAGGGGGAGATCCCGCTGTCTTCGCGCATCTCGCGAGCGAACTTACGGCGCTGGAGGCCCTCGAAATTCCCGTCAAAATTCTGCCGGGCGTGAGCGCTATGCTGACCGCCGCCGCCGAGCTGAAAGTGCCGCTGACGACGAGACAAACCAACCGCCATATCTGGATTACCGACGGGCACTCGGCTGAGCTCGAAAAACACGGTGAGGCGATGGCGGTTTTTCCGGGCACGCTGATCTTCTATATGGGCGCGGGTAAAACCGCTGAGATATCAGAGATGTTGCTCGCCCGGGGGATGCCCGGCGATAAACCGGCGGCGCTCATCGAAAATGCGGGTGGCTCCCAGGCAGTGAAACATGCGGGTACCGTCGCCGACTTCGCGGCGCAAAAACTCAACCGCAGCACCACGGGGCCGGGTATTTTTCTCATCGGCGACGCACTGCGCCTCAGAAACCACAGCGACGACGACGCGCTCCAAGCCTACCATGCTTTTGCCCCTTAGCTTCGACCTAACGGGCAAGAAGATACTGCTCGTCGGCGGGGGCCGCGCGGCGCTCGAAAAATTCAACCAGCTCTGCCGCACGGGCTGCGACCTCAGCATTATCACACCCGCGCTCTGCCCCGAGCTTGAAACCGCACTGGCTGCGCAACATGCGTCGCGGATTACCCTCGAGACCCGGCAGTTTTTGCCGGCGGATATCGACGGCGCCTACATGGTATTCAGCGCGGTCGACGATACAGAAGCCGCACAGAAAATCTTCGAGCTTTGCCGTACCCGGGGCATTCTTATCAACAGCGCCGACGACAAGGCGCGCTGCGACTTTTTTACCAATGCGCTCATCGACCGCGGCAGCGTGCAGCTCTCGGTCTCGACGAATGGCCGGTTCGCAGGGCTTTCGGCGATTTTAAAGCGCCATCTCGAGGCGCTTTTTCCCGGCGAACTCGACGCCGACTGGGAAAAGATCTTCGCGCTGCGCGAAC
>JAFLED010000183.1:0-6308 GCA_017302045.1 Spirochaetota bacterium | reverse complement strand
TTGTCGCTTTACAGAGTGTCAGTGAAAAAAAATCCGTCATAACAGACATTGTACAGCAGATCGAAAACAGGTATTTCAAGAAGGAAGAAAAATGAGCGAAGCGAAAACTGAACTCTCAGAAGTCGAGGGCATCAAAGAAGCCTCCGAGGGATTGCGCGGCGGCATCGCGGCGGGCCTCGTCGACGGTACCGACAAGTTCAGCGAAGAAGACAAGCAGATCCTGAAATTCCATGGTCTTTACCAGCAGAAAGACCGAGATAAGAAAGAAGAAGGTGCGCCCGAGAAGAAGAACACCTTCATGCTGCGTGGCCGTATTCCCGGCGGCCGGCTCACGGCCGAACAATATCTCGCATGGGATTATCTCGGCGACCGCTTTGGCGGCGGCGCGCTGCGTCTCACGACGCGGCAGTCGGTACAGCTTCACGGGCTCTTAAAAGAAGACCTGAAATCGGTGATGCAAGAGATACACCGCGTCGGACTCACCTCGGTGGGCGCATGCGGCGATGTCGTGCGCAATGTCACCGAGGCGCTCAACATCACCGGCAATCCGCTTTATTCACAGCTCAGTTATTTTTCGCAGCTGCTCTCCGACTATTTTAAGTACGAATCGACTTCGTATGTCGAAATCTGGCTCGACGATGTGCCGCAAAACCCCATAAAACAGGAGCGCATCTACGGCAAGACCTACCTGCCGCGTAAATTCAAGATCGCCGTCTGTCTCGCGGGTGAAAACGGTATCGACATCTACGCGAATGACATGGGTTTTGCTGCGACGCACAGCCACGGCAAGATCGACGGTTTTTTTGTCTTTGTCGGGGGCGGCGGCGGTATGACGCATAACAAGCCCGAAACGTTCCCGCGCGCGGCCGATCTTCTGGGCTGGATTCCCGTGGACGCGATTCTCCCCATCGCAACCGCAATCGTCACAGCACACCGCGACTTCGGCGACCGCACCAACCGCAAGCATGCGCGCCTGAAATACGTGCTCGCCGACCGCGGGGTTGAATGGTTCCGCAATGAAGTTGAAGGCCGCGCCAAGTTAAAATTCGATACGGTGCGCCCTTTGCCCGCATGGAAGGTTCCCGAATACCACGGCTTCATCAAAAAGCCCGACGGCAAATATAACTTCGGCCTCTACATCATGAACGGCCGCATTAAAGACATCCCCGGTTATCGTCTGAAGACAGCGATTCAGCTGGCCGTCGCGCGTACAGGCGTTTCTGTACAGCTGACGCCCGATCAGGACATGCTGTTCCTCGACATGGACGACAAGCAGCGCCTCGAGCTTCTGCACATCTTCAAGTCTCATGGCATCAATACCAACCGCCCGAACAACCTTTACCGCCGCGCGCTTGCCTGCGTTTCACTGCCGACATGCGCGCTCGCGCTCACCGAAAGCGAGCGCTACTTTCCGCATGTCATTCGCGACATCAATAAACTTGTCGAGAAATACAACGCCATGGACCGCGCGCCGCTGGTGCGTATGACCGGCTGCCCCAATGGCTGCGGCCGTCCGTATTCCGCAGAAATCGGTATCGTCGGCCAACAGAATGGTGGCAAGTACGCGATCTTTCTCGGCGGCAATTATGCCGGCACAAAAGTCGGCGAAGCCGTGCTGCAAAAAGTGCAGATGAACGATCTGCCGGCGCACCTCGATAAGGCTTTTGCCTTCTGGACTAAAGAATCCAAACCCAACGAGCGTTTCGGCGATTTTATCGGCCGTGTCGGTATCGATAAAATGAAATCTCTGCTCGCAACGGCCGAAGCGTAAAACGCAGACGCCTCTACAGTTTGCCTTTTTCAGAATTTCGTTAACCGGGTTTTGCGGCCGCGGGTGCGGCGTGTTCGACCGGCAAGGCAATCGTGAACCGCGTGCGGCCCGGCATACTGGCGAGAGCGAGAATGCCATTATGCTTGAGAACAACATTGCGGATTATCCCCAACCCCAGCCCTGTGCCTTCGCCCGGGGCCTTCGTGGTAAAAAACGGATCGAAGATCTTGCTCTGTAATTCTGCGGGAATCCCGGGACCGGAATCCTGCAAGGTTATCAGCACATAACGATTTTCTTTTCTATCACCCAGCGCGGCCTCGAGCTTATTGTCGTCCTGAACATTTTTGGGATCGAACACACCGTCGAGCGAGCGTTCGCGCACATAGATATCGATGACTCCCTGCCCCTTCATCGCATGCACCGAGTTGACGATCAGGTTGCTGTAAATCTGGTTGAGCTCGCCGGGATTACAGGTTATCTTCGAGACATTTTCGAAATGGCGGTTCACCTGCACGCCGTGTTTCAGCTGGTTGTGAAACACCGTAATGGTGTTCTCAACGCCGTCGCGCACGTCGATGTTCTCGGCCTCGGCCTGATCGCGGTGCGAATAATGTTTCAGCGCTTTTACAATGCTGAGAATCGAAGACAGCGCAAAGCGCATGTTGCGCATGTTCTTGTCGATATTGACCAGCGCGCGAAAAATCTGGAATTCCTGATCGGTGGCCGTCGCCGCAATATGGATGACCGCCTCATCGTCGTGTAAGCCCAGATCGAGCAGGAAATCCGCCCGCGCACGCGCCGCATTTTCGTCGATCGTGCCCGACGCCAGCTTCTGCACGAGCTTACGGCCCAGAGAAAACTTGTCGGTCGCGCTCAGGGTTGGCGTATCTCTGCGCTCGCGCACACGCGAGGCCTCGGTCAAAAGGCGGCGCATCGGCTCCGGCGGAATGCGATCCTGGACGATCTCGTTGATGATGAGTTGCAGGTTGTTATTCAGGTTTTCAGTCGCGCCATTCACAATTGAAGTCGGCGTATTGATTTCGTGAGCGATGCCCGCCACCATAACCCCGAGGCTCGCCATCTTCTCTTGCTGTATCAGTTGCGCCTGCGCATTCGAGAGTTCGCTCGTGCGTTCTTTCACTTTCTCTTCGAGGTGATACAGCATCGCGTGCAGACGCTCATACAGCGCTGCGTTCGACAGCGACACCGTCGTGATATCCCTGATCTCAAGCAGAAAGCGCAGCTCTTTCTTGGTATAAGCGCGGCCGCCCTCGCGGCCCACGAGATAAAGCAGCGCGAGCACCGATTTATTGAGGTTAAAGGGCACGAGTATTTCGGCGCCGGTAATGTTAAAAAACTCGAGTGCTGCGTCGCGCACACCCGCGAACTTGCGACCGTGTTCAAAATCATGCCGGCTGAAGATGCGATCCTGGTCACCAAGCCAAAGCATAAAGTCGTCGAAAATACGGAATTTCAGATTTTCACTGCGATCGGCGGGTTTGACGGGAATAAACGCCCCGGCTGCGTCGTTCCAGTAGAGCACGATCGAACGCGTATCCGTAAATATCTCATCGATAAGCTCTTGCACGCGCGCAATCGCCTCTTCGATATTGAGCAGCGATATAATGCTCTTCTGGTATTGGCGGCGTTTGAGTGATAAGGAGCTGTTTCTCATGGCTTCGCGGGTCATGCCCGCATCCCGCGCTTAATGCTTCTTGAGCTTTTTCGCTTCGAGACCCGCGGAAAGCTTTTCGAGGGTTTCGAATGCCTTCGTCGGGTCGCCGTCGAAAAACTGCAGCAGCGAGAGGTCGAGCAGGTCTTTAGCCGTCTTGCGTTCTTTGACCTCGATTGTCTCCCTTTTTTTATGAATCGTCTTCTTCTTTTCCTGCGGTACCTGGTCTCTGAGAGCCGAATAGAATGTCTTGAGTTCGGGGTCCCGCGCCGCGACTTTTTTGAAGCCTGCGGCTGCGGCACGCAGATCGCCGCCTGAAAGATTGATCTTTGCCGAAAGCCCCAGAAGCACCTTATCTTCGGGGTTACGCGTCAGCAGAATATTTACTGCGCGCAGGGCGAGCTCGGGGCGGTCGGTGTGAAAATACAGCAAGGCGAGCGCGGTCTGCGCCTGCACATTCTGCGGGTCGATCTTGAGCGCATTGCGGATCGAAATCTCCGATTTATCGTTGCGGCCGGTTTTACCGAAAACATAACCTAAGAGCAGATGCGCGTTGAGATAGCGCGAATCGAGGCGCAGTACCGATTTGAGCGCCTTTTCTGCCGAAGAGAAATCCGACTTTTTATAATATTCGACCGCGAGATTATAATGCGCACGCACGTCGTTTTTGGAGACCAGTGCCCGTTGGTAGCAAGTGATAGCCTTGTCGCCCTTGCCCTGCCGGGTATAGATCGCGCCGGCATTCAGCCACGCGTCGAAAAAATTCTGATCGATCTGTAGTGCCATTTTATATTTCTCCAGTGCATTTTTGAGATCGCCTTTTTTCTCGGCGGCCAGCGCCTGCTCGAAGAGCTGGTTTCTCGATACGGTACCCCGGCCCGCATGGGGTGCCAGGGAACTGCGGATGTCTCGCTTTTCGGGCATGCTTCTTTTTAAAATCGGCCTAAAGGGCCCCCGAGGGGGAGTAAAAAATCAGCCGGGGCGGGCCCGATCTGCACCTGACCGAAACTTAGTGATTTACCCCCCGTCTTGGGCTCCGGCTCCTCCTATTCTTATGCCATTACCCTCGATCGAGCAGGTTGATTTTGCCGGCAAAAAGGTTCTCCTCCGGGTGGACTTCAATGTGCCATTAGATAAAGCCACGGGCGCCATCAGCGACGATACCCGTATGGTCAAAAGTCTGCCGACTATTGAACTTTTGCTGAGCCGCGGCGCGGCGGTCATTATCGTTTCGCATCTCGGCCGTCCTGAGCGCAAGGGCGACCCGACGCTGTCGCTCAAAAATGTCGCCGCGCATCTCGCGAAACTGTTGCCCGGCCGCAAGGTCGAGTTTGCCGCCGAAGCGGTTGGGTCCATCCCTGAGAAACTCGCGGCCGAACTCAAGGCGGGGGAAATCCTCGTGCTTGAAAATATTCGGTATTACGATGAAGAGACGTCTAAAGATGAAAAAGTACGCACCGAATTTGCCAAAAAGCTCTGTAAGCTGGCCGATATCTATGTCGACGACGCGTTTGGCGCGGCGCACCGGGCACATGCATCGATCTACGAGTGCGCTAAGATTCTGCCGGGTTATGCTGGTCTGCTCTTAAAGAAAGAAATCGACGTACTTGAAAAACTGATCACAAACCCGCCCCGCCCCTTTGTCGCTGTCATTGGCGGCTCAAAAGTTTCGTCGAAACTAGCTGTGCTTGAAAACCTCGTACTCAAGGCCGACGCCATTCTCATCGGTGGCGCGATGGCATACACGTTTCTCAAGTCGCGGCTCATTGAAGTCGGTAATTCGATGATCGAAAAAGAATACCTGAGCCAGGCTTTCCAGATTGTCGATAAGGCGGCATACAATAAGCACGACCTGTTGCTCCCCGAAGACCATATCGTCTCATCCGAATTCGGCGAAAAAGGCAAGATCAAGACGGTGAAACGTGCAATTCCCGACGGTTTTATGGGTATGGATATCGGCCCGAAGACCATCGACAAATATGCGAGCGTCATCAAAAAAGCTAAAACCGTGCTGTGGAATGGCCCGATGGGTGTTTTCGAAATGAAAAAATTCTCCGCGGGTACCTACGCGATTGCAAAAGCGATGTCGAAAGTTAAAGGTTCGACCATTGTCGGCGGCGGCGACTCGATCTTTGCGCTCACGCAATCGGGACTCGAAGACAAGATGACACATGTTTCTACAGGCGGCGGCGCGACGCTCGAATACCTCGAGGGCAAAAAACTGCCGGGAGTGGTTGCACTCCAAAAATAACCCCTCCCTAACCCTCCCATAATCGGGAGAGCAAGGGTGGGGTTAAGTATTCCCCATGATTGACTGGAACCAAAAACTTTCTCCCGTCGTTCAGTCGCTGAAACCTTCGGGTATCCGCGAATTTTTCGACATCGTTGCGACGCGCAAAGACTGCATTTCGCTCGGCGTCGGCGAACCCGATTTTGTCACTCCACAGATTGTCATCGACCATGCGATACAGGCCTTGCGCGACGGTTACACGCACTATACCGGCAATGCGGGGTTGTTGTCGCTGCGCCGCGAGATATCCAAATATCTCGAGAAAGAATACGCGGTGAGCTACAACCCCGAGAAAGAAATTCTCGTTACCGTCGGTGTCTCGCAGGCCGTGGATATCGCGTTTCGGGCGCTGCTCGGGCCCGGTGATGGCGTTCTTTATCCCGAGCCTTGTTACGTCTCTTATGACCCGATGATACGGCTCGCAGGCGGAGTTCCCCAGAGGGTCAATGCTACGGCAGAAAACGATTTCTCTCCCAAAGCGAAGAACATACGCGACGAAATAGATTCAGGTTCGGCAAAGAGCAAGGTGCTTTTTCTGAACTATCCGTCGAACCCGACGGGCGCTTCGATCGGTG
>JAFLED010000182.1 GCA_017302045.1 Spirochaetota bacterium | reverse complement strand
TCGTGGTGTGCGAAAAACACGGTGAGCGCAAGCAAAGCGAGATGCGCGAGCGTGAGCCACCAGGGAATATAATCGCTTTTTTCTGCGCGCGCCGCGAGCTTCGGTATCTCTTTGCGAAATAGTACCGCCATGAGCACCGCACCGGTGAGGCAGGTCAAAAGCCCGCGCCAGCCGAAATGCGTAAACATGAAGCCGAGACCCCAGTTCCATTTTGCCGAAACCATGAGTACCGGCGGCGCGGCAAAATGCGTGAGTACGCCACCGACCGAGATATTTACGAACAAAAGGCCCAGCGAGGCGTATGCGAAGCGCGGCGCAACGTCGCGGTCGAAGAGCCGGTTTTTCAGAATCAGCGCAAGCAGCGTCATCGCCGCGGGTTCGGTGATAACAGAACCCAGCACGGGACCGATGCCGAGCGCGATGACGTAGAAAGCATATTTTTCACCGATGGGAACTATGCGCGTGAGCGCGTTGATCAGACTCTCGGCGAGAGTAACGACGGGTTTCGAGGCGGCCATGACCATGACCACGAGCACAAATTTGGGTTCGGTAAAGTTGAGGCCGTCGATATATCTGATCGCGCCCTCGAAACTCCCCGTGACCGCGATGATGGCGGTGAACAGCGCCGCCGCCCAGAGGCCAAAGACAATCTCGGTCTCGGCGAGAAAATGGATGACGTTCTCGGCAAATGAACCTTGCGGAAACCGGTGCGCCCACTTGGCGAACTTACTGACAAAAAAGGTGTGCAGCACCGCGAGTGCGAAACAGATACTCGCGACAATTTCGATGGTGTTCGGTGCAGGTATATGCATTTTAGACGTCCATCGCAGCGAGGGCTTTCTCGATCTCGGCGGCGATCTTCATGGCCTGCGCCGAACCCTGCTTGCCGTATGCCTTTAAAGCGTCGCGTATGGCTTTGATTTCTCCGAAGCCGAGGTCGCTAAGTATAAAATGCTGTTTGTCCGCCTGCTGTTCGAGTTTCATAACGGACAGGTAGAATTCAGAAACGTTTTGACAACCGGATAAATAGCCTATCCTGCTTCGATGATGCGCCGTATCTGATCGAGCTTATACACCGAGTTGACAAAACCCAGATGGCTGAAGCCTTGCGGAAAGTTTCCAAGAAAGCGCCTGCCCGGAGGCGCTTCGGGATCGATGCATTCGCTGTATAAACCGAGCGGCTCTGATAATGATATCATCTGTTCGAGCGCCGCGCGCGCTTCAGGCAACCGGCGCAGCGCGATGAGGCAGTCGATATACCAAAATGACATCAGCAAAAAGCGGCCTTCTTCACCGCCGACACCGTCGTCGAACTGCGAGCTATCGTAACGGTAAAAAAGCGGCAGGCGGGGATGCCCCAGTTTGTTTTTGATCTGGTCGAGTGTGGCGATGAAGCGCGTATCGTTTACGTCGATGAAGCCAGTTTCGGCCATGACCAGCAGCGATGCGTCGACGATCTCTGAGTCGTAAGATTGCGTGAAACAGCCGAGACGCGCATTCCACGCGCCCGCGAGTATGTCTCTTTTTACGTGATCGGCTTCGGCGCGCCAGATATCGACTTCGGTGGAGAGCCCCAGTTTCAGCGCGATTTTCACCGCACGGTCGAGTGCGACCCAGGCCCAGACCTTCGAGTATGTGTAATGCTTAGGCTCTGAACGGGCTTCCCAGATACCCGAATCAGGCTCGCGCCATTTTTCGATCACGACAACGAGCAGCCGCCGCAGGGTCTGCCATTCCGTCGAAGTGATGACGCCACCGTGTATATGGTAGAGCCAAGCCGCGTCCATGAGGCTGCCATAGATATCGAGCTGATACTGGTCGGCGGCGCCGTTACCGACACGCACCGGCGACGAGCCGGCGTAACCCGAAAGATGGGGTAGTACTTCTTCAGCGCCGGCAGCGCTTCCACGGATGTCATAGAGTATTTTCAGGTCGCGGCCGTTGAACACACGTTGTAAGATGAAATCAAAGTAAGCCGTGCCCTCTTCGATGAAACCGGCGCGGAAAAAGGCGCCCAATATAAAAGAAGAATCGCGTATCCAGGTAAAGCGGTAATCCCAATTGCGCGTCCCGCCAAGCCATTCGGGCAACGACGTCGTCGGCGCTGCGACGATAGCGCCCGATGGTTCGTATGAAAGCAGCTTGAGCGCCAGCAGCGAACGCTCGACAGCTTCGCGGTAGCGCCCCTGGTACGAGAGGCGGCCGATCCATTCGCGCCAGAATTTTCGCGTCTCTGCAATGCGGCCATACGATTGATAGCTGCGTACCGGATACACCTCTGTCGCACCCCAATCGGCAACGAAGCTGAACTCTTCGCCGTTACGTAGCCGAAAACCGCAGACGGCGGCATCATCCTTTTGTAGGAGCGGTATGGGCGATGAAAGGCTGAAAGAATAGGCTTGCGCGGCTGCTGTGGCACCATGCTCGGTAATTTGCATTGCCGGCACAATGCGCGCATCGCCAAAACGTGGCGCGAAAATCAGATTGAGCTCCGTTTCGCCTTCGCAGCACTCGACGATACGGTGAATCTCCGCCGTGGGGACGCGCCGGTTTGGAATATAAGGCATAAAATCGCGCAACCGCGCTTTACCGGTGGCTGTAGTGAATTCGGTGACGAGAATATTGGTACCGCTCTCGTAATACTGGCGTGAAGAGAATTCATGCCGCGGTGCGATGCTGAAGAAACCGCCCGCCGCACCCAGCAACCGCGTAAAAGCCGAGGGAGAATCAAAATCGGGCAGGCAGGCCCAGTCTACTGATCCTGTTGCAGATACAAGAACCGCCGTACGCGTGTCGCCGATCACGCCATAGCGTTCAAGCGGCAGAGAGGGATTATGTTTTTCTTCCGCCGGCATGTCCCAATTTTCAAACAGGCGCGCAGGAGTAAAATCCTTGTCGCGTTCCGCCGCGCTGCGATAGGGACAAATGAAACTGATCGTCGTCTCTAACCGGCTACCCTTTGAAATCGGTGAAGAGCAGGGGCGGCTGGTGGTCAGGCAAACGGCCGGGGGCGTGGCGACCGGTTTTCACGCTTATATCGCCGCGCGCATTTCTCTCGACCCTGATTTTTCTTATTGCTGGGCCGGTTGGCCAGGACCCGTGCCCGAAGAGCGCTGGTCTGAATTGCTTGCGCAGGCCGGGCCGCATTATGCGCCAGTGGCGCTCTCGGTAGATCAAATGGAAAAATTTTACGACGGGTTTTGTAACCGTACGCTCTGGCCGTTGCTGCACTCTTTTCCCATGCTGACCGAATACGACGACGAATTCTGGCGCCTTTATGACGAGGTGAACCGCCTGTACTGCGAAAAAATCGCCGAAATCGCGGGTGAAGACGATATCATTTTCGTCAACGACTACCACCTGATGTTATTGCCCCGCTTGCTGCGTGCAAGGCTGCCCCGTATAAAGATTGTTTTTTTTCTGCACACGCCGTTTCCGCACTTCGGCATCTTTCGGCTCTTACCGGGTGTCTGGCGCCATGAAATACTGCACGGCCTTTTGGCGGCCGATGTTACCGGGTTTCATACGAACGAATACCGCGAGCATTTTCTGCATGCGGTACGGCGCATTCTGGGTTTCGAGCACCGGATGGGCGAGATCACCTTTGCCGAACGCACCTGCAAAGCGGAGGCTTTTCCGATGGGCATCGACTTCGATTTATACGCCGGCACAGAATCTTCTGCATCCCTGACAGTACAGGCGAAGCCGCTGCGCCGCATACTCTCGATCGACCGGCTGGACTATACGAAGGGCGTGATCGGCAGGCTGCACGGTTTCGTCCGGTTTCTGGAAAAATACCCCGAAATGTGCGGTCGTGTGCAGTTATGTGTTGTTGCAGTGCCCAGCCGTATTGGGGTCGGTAAATACCAGGATCTCAAGACACAGCTCGACGAGCTTATCGGTAAAATCAATGGCCAGTATTCCCGCTTAGACTGGTTGCCGGTTTTTTACCGTTATACGATGTTGCCGACGCGCGAGGTAATCGCGCTCTACCGTGAATGCGATATCGCGCTCGTCACACCGCTGCGCGACGGCATGAACCTGATCGCAAAAGAATATCTCGCAGCACGCTACGATGATACCGGCGTACTGATTCTGAGTGAGATGGCGGGGGCGGCCGGCGAATTACCCGGTGCATTGCAGGTGAACCCCAACAGCGCCTCAGAGATCGCCGACGCTATCAAACTGGCCCTGGACCTGTCACCAGAAGAACAGGTCAGGCGTAACAGGCCTATGCGCGCATATATACGTTCGCAAGATATTCATACCTGGATGCGTGAAATAATGGATTGCCTCGAAGAAAAAATCAGGCTTAACCAGCAAGAGGCAAAAGTACACCTGTCTGGCGAAGCACGCCGCCGGCTGCTCGCCGAATTCGCGGGTGCATCGCGGCGCGCGATATTTCTCGACTATGACGGTACACTGGCACCCTTTCACCCGATGCCAGAATCTGCGCTGCTCGATTCGGCAACGAAAGCAGATATCGTACGCCTGGCGACCTTACCGCATACCGATCTCTATGTTGTGAGCGGGCGCAACCGCGATTTTTTATCCGCGCAGTTTGATAACACGGCAATCGGCTTGATTGCGGAACACGGGGTGTTTCTGCGGCGCATCGGCCAACCCGAGTGGCAAACACCGATGCAGGGCGACGACGCATGGATCGACAGCGTGCTGCCGATTATGGAGCGGTTTCGGCGCCGCGTCTACGGCAGTTTCATCGAACGCAAAGAACGCACCGTCGTATTTCATTACCGTAATGCTTTTGGTGAAACGGAGCTGATACGCGAGCGCGCGCTTGAGCTTTACGATGTACTCGTGCGCATGCTGTCGAACAGCAACCTCGAGATATTATTCGGCCAGGCTATGGTAGAGGTGCGTCACTACGGCTTTCATAAGGGCATGGCCGTCAAAGCTATTCTTGCGGGCGCCGCATACGATTTCGCCCTCGCCGTCGGCGATGATGTCACCGATGAAGACATGTTTCGCGCAATACCCCGTGAGTTCAGTGCCGTCAAGGTCGGTTTTGGGGCTTCGGTTGCGCCTTTTTTTCTGCGTGACCCGAATGAAGTACACGAGCTGCTGCGGAATCTAAAAAGAGATTGATCGGGCCGGTGTCTCACACAGTTGAGACGCATGCCAACTGATCTTCCCGTTTCACCCCGCAGCGGCATACCCAAATCAATGGGTATACTGCTGATTGTCTTTGCGTCGATTTACCTTTTAGGTTCGCTCATCAGCGCCGGTGCCGCCTTCATCGGCAACTCGTTTGTCGATTCATTGCCGGCGCTCAAGGGTATGATTCCCAAACTCGAAGAGTCGGGCATCAAACTCGAAAAACTCGTTGCGCAACTGAAACCTATGTACATGATTCAGGCGGGTCAAAAACTCGCCACGGCAGCGATCTCGGGTTTTGGGCTTATGGCAGGCATTAAGCTGGTGCAATATACAGCGCAGGGCTTAAAGCTCTCTGTCTGGTGGGCGATCTCGGCGCTGGCGTATCTCGTGGTTGAGATCATCGTATTCTTCCTCTTTATTCAGCCGACGATCACCAAATTCTTCAAGACTGTCGCCGACCAGGTGGCGCCGCTTTTGGGTGATGAAAAAGCCGGTCTTGAACTGATGACAGGGCTTGCGGGTAGTGCGGGCGCGGGCGGTGTTATCGCCGGGGCGATTTTTATGGCAATTTTCCCGGTGCTTATGCTCACACTCTTGAATACAAACGCCGCGAAAAAAGCCTGCGGCGTCGATAACGTATTCGGGGCATAACCCGCCGCTATCTGCCGGGGGCTATGCCACCCGGGTTTTCCGCTCGAACAAGTAAGAAGTTAAGAGCAACACAAAAGCCACGATGACGCCCGCAAACGACGTGCGCGTCGCAATGTGTGCGATCAGCGCCAGCGTGAAGTTAAAGAAAAAACCCACGTAGGCCCACTCGCGCAAGACAGCAACACGGCGAAAGAGAATCGCGGCTACGCCGAGAATTTTTGCCGTCGCGAGCACCGCAGGCAGATAAACGGGATATCCCAATGCCTGGAAGCCGGCTGACATTTCGCTGAATTTACCGAGGTACATGCCCGCCGAGAGCAGCATCATCGCGCTGAACAATAAAGTGGCAGACCAATAAACGATTTTGTTAATTTTCATAATAGAGGAAGCTATACCGTGGTGTGTACCCCACGGTCTAAAAAATGTTAATCGGAAAACTTGCCAAAGAAACAAACGCGTCGCATGATACCATACGGTATTACGAAAGCCTGGGCCTGTTGGATGCCCCGCCGCGGCCCAACCGGTTTAACAATTATAAAGATTATCCCGAAAGCAATGTCGCGCGCATCGGTTTTATACGCGAGTTACAATCGTATGGTTTTACGCTGCGCGAAATCGACGAAATCATGAAGATGAGCAAGAAAGAAAACTTCACTTGTGGTTCTGCAAGCCCGCTCATTGAAGCGAAACTCAGGGATGTCGAAAGCGAAATTTCGGGGCTCGAAGAGCGTCGTCTGCGCCTGAACGCCGTCGCACAAAAACTGCGCGAAAACCCGGATGCCCGCAAGCCCGTCTGATTATTTGCTGTTGGCAGCCCGCACGCCAGCTGCGTTACTTGGCGCGTCCTTGCGCCTCGCACGCAGCCAAGACGGCCTCCTGCCGGCTGCGTTACTTGGCACGTCCTTGCGCCTCGGCCACCAGCGCCGCGGCTTCGGCGGCTTCTTTGGCTTTCTGCGCCGCGAACTCAGGGTCGTACTCGCAGCGGAATTTTTCCATCATTTTACCCATTTCGTCGTAGAGCTCTTTCGCCATATCGATAATCACCGACGGGCGGCTTTTTGACGATTTACCGCTACCATAGAGTTTCGACAAAAACTGTCGCGAGCTGCCCATGATGGTGTATTTGTCTTTCGGGTTGGTCGCCATCTGGTCGATGAACTTGCGTGTGAGATAAGAATTCAGATAAATTACCCCGTCGAAGGCCCAGTTAAAATCGAGCGACGGCCCAAGAATATACGCCGCCTCTTCCATCGGTTCGATACCCGAAGTCATGGTATCGAGCACGCGTTTATAATAGCGCGCCGCTTCTACATAATAGAAGTCGCGCAGCTTGTCGTAAGGGCGGTAATTCGCTTCTTTAAACAGGTCGTCGAGAATCCAAGCGGCCCGAATCGCCGCAACGGCCTTTTTAGGCGTCGGCGCGATCTGGTTGCCGCGCAGATGATAACAGTCTACCGCTAGCATGTACGCAATTGCACCGTGTACGATGTTACGATTGTCGCCCATATCGTACTTACCGAAGAAGGTCTCGACGACTTTCTGCCGGTGCGCGACGGTATTTTTTAAAGCGAGCGCCTCTTCGGCGGGCAGAGTATTAAAATCTTTCGGGAAAGCGGCAAAGAGGCATTTCGGGCAGACCTGCACGTGGTAGACAAGCGGGTTGATTTTGCCCCACTTCTTGTTATCCTCATAGAGACGCTGTAATTCTTGCGTCAGTTTACCCGCGATAAGGCGGCCGGAGCCCGATAAAAGTTCTTCTTTAAAGTGCGTTGCGCCGCAGACAGGGCACTTGGTAACTTCTTTTGCCCGATAAGATATTTTTTTCTGGTTATTCGCCGCGGCCGTCGCCATTAAGTCTCCGCGCCGAGTTCGAGCTGGTGTTCATCGATCTTCAATTCGGTAATCCAGTCCTCGTCCTTCGACTTCGGCGGTATGGCGATAGGCTTGCCATCGTAGGTCAAG
>JAFLED010000181.1 GCA_017302045.1 Spirochaetota bacterium | reverse complement strand
TTCAGAACGGGACCGTTAAAAATATGCGTCAGGTTGAACAACGTAGCCTGAAACTGTAGTTTGTGCGAACGTTTGCGTTCACCACTTTTCTGATCGAGCAGAATTTCTGAAGTATGCGCCCCGTCTTCCTGGCGGCCGAAGCGTGTCGCTGGCTCTGCCCTGAGGCCTGCAATGCGCTGGTGTGGGATCACTGGTAGAAGCGCGTATTTCAGCTGCATCTTCGATTCGCGCTGGCGATCTTCTTCGCTCCATGGTAAAATCAGGTCTATCTCTCCTGCAACGGTGAAATTACGCCGCGCCGCAGCGACATAGTTCTCGGTCTCGATGAAGTCAATCGAGCGTACTTGACCCGGGCGTGCAACATACATGCCGCCGTCGACGAAGCTGATACCGTAGCATGCCTCGGGCAATGGCAGAAAACTGACCTGTTGCCCGTCGGTCGGTGAAAGTTTATACGCCTTGCCGTCTTTGGCAATAGCCCACAAAAACCCTTTGTAAAATGTCATGCTGCGGATATCAGATGTCACCTCGGGTGTGAAAGAACCGAATTGCAGCCGATCGACGAGATGCACGCGGTAGATTTTCTTATCTTCGCGGTTATAGATATATGCCTGGTGCAGGTCGAGTGCAATCGCAACGGGGTCAGCAATGCCCTTGAGCTGAATTTTATCGACCAGATCGCCGTTCAGCGGATTGATGACATAGACGTAATTCGGTGCGACAGTGACGAGATTCGGCTGCCAGTAAGCGATATCGCGCACGTCGAAGGAGAGCGTACGCGGTGCCAGCTTCTTTTTCTGGCCAACGTCATAACCAGTAATCTCCCGTTTTTGCGCATCGGCGACCCAGAGAATTGTGCCGTCATGCGCCAGCCCGAGAGGAATCTTCGTATCAAGCTGCACGTCGTCGGCAAAAAGGGACGGGAAAATGAAACAAAACAGGTAACAGCAAAGCGCAAATCGTACCCCACCCCCTAGCCCCCTCCCCACGAATGTGGAGAGGGGGAAAAGGCGCAGTAATACACCCTCTCCACGTAGTGGGGAGGGTGGGCGCTTTGCGCCGGGGTGGGGTCTCACTTTTCAATCTCCAGCACGGCCGCCTTATCGGGGCGTAGCGCCGATTTCTTCTGGTAGATATCGGGCGGCCCGCAGAGCAGCACGGTAAAATTCTCGGGCCGGTAATATTTTTTCGCCACCCGCAAGACATCCGCTTCGGTTACCTGTGAAAGATATTTCGCATAGTCGGGCAGGTAGCTTAACGGCAGGCCATCCCACTTGAGTGTGAGATACAGTTTCATATACTGCGCCGGGTTTTCAAAGAGAAAAACAAATTTGTTTTTGAGCGAGAGTTTTGCCTGCTCGATTTTTTCGCGGCTGATAAAATCTTCGGGCCGTGCGAGAATCTCGTCCATCGCCTCAACGACATCGGGCAGGTTCACGTTGGCGGTCTGCGTAAACAGCATCAGTGTCCCCGTAAAATCGTCGGTCTCGAATGTCGAATACGCGCTGTACGCCCAGCCCTTTTCGGTGCGGATTTTCTGCGTCAGATAAGAGTTAAACGAATCGCCGCCGAGCAAAAAGTCGAATATGCGCAGCGCGTAATAGTCGGCGTCGGTGTGTTTCATGCCCGGTGCCTTATAAATAACCGTCGTCTGCGGAATGTCGCGTGGCATGATCTGCAGTGAATTGGCCTTCACCGTTGGGTTCACATGCATCGCCGTGAGGTCGGGCCTTGCCTTTTCGTCGCGTGCCATTTTGCCGAAGGTCGACTCGAGCAGATTCTTCAGCGCCTCTTCTTTTATATCACCCGTAACGGCGACGCTCAGACGTTCGCCGCGCCAGATTTTCTTCTGCCAGTCGCGCAGATCGCCGATTTTGAGATTTTTTACGGTGCGCATCGTGGCGTAACGGCCGCGCGCGGTGCCGCCCCAGAATGTTTTCGTCATGCCAAGCGAAGCCCACTTCGCGGGATTCTCATCACGGCGTTCGAACTCTTTCAATATACGTGTGCGGATAATTTCGAAATCTTCTTCGGCAAGGCGTGGCGCCTGCATTACCGCAAAAAGTTTCTTCAGGTCATTCTGAAAGTAGTGCGCCATCGAGTTGATCGAAAAATTCGAGCGCTCCATGCCGCCATGAAAACCGAATCCCGATGCGCGCGCCTCGAGATAGGCAGAGAGCTGGTCGCGGTCAAAACCCTCGCTGCCTGAAAAGGCAACTGTTTCACCCCAGAGACCATGCAGGCCGAGTTTTTCATCGGCAACTTCAAAGCCACCACCTTCGATATAAACCTGGGCACTCACGAGAGGCACGGTTTCTGAAAACAGATAATAGACGGGAATACCATTCGAAAGGCGAAACTCTTTTACCTGCGGAATTTTCGGCCGCGGCATTTCTTCTTTAATGTAATGGTACCACGGCCGGTCTGTGGTGTCCACCACCGGCTTTGCCGTGGAGCGGGCTGGGGCCGCTTTACCCGAAGCCTTGCCCGATAACGAAAAGGTCAGCGCGCACAACGCAGCTGCCGCAGCCGCGGCGCGAATAAACCGGATCACTTGTTAAACCGCTGCTCGTTTTTCTTGCGCATCTCTTCGATCGCCGAGCCGGCATCCTGAATCTTAACCGAGCCCTTCACTTTCTCGAGCAATTCGATCTGGCGGTTCTTCTCGCGTTCCATGATTTTATACTGCGCCTCGCGCATGCAGTTGAGTTGCTTAAAGAGGCGCATCTTTTTCTTGATAAAATCTTCCATCACTCCTTTGACCAACTGGTTATCTACACCCGTCACCTGCTCGCCGGCAGGGATCTCCTGCTCTTCGTTTTCACGCCCCGCAGAAGCAACGGCCACTTTACCGTGGTTCACAAATACACCTGCGGGAATATCGGCGTCTTCGGCCGCCGGGTCTTCGGGAGTATCACCCGCGCTCAGAATAAATTCGGTGCCGCGCACACCCGCGACAATCGTCGGGGTCTTAATCTGGTATTTTGAACCCGGTGGCATTTGTTTGGCGAACTTCGTGTAGCCGCGGCCCGACTCAAGCTCGAGCGCAATATTGGCTTTTTTGTCGGCCTCCATCAGGTCGGCAATGCGAACGGTGCTATATGGAGCAAGGTGCAGAACCGCGCTCGGCCCAAGTTGAATATCCATCTTGCCTTTTTTCGTAAATACGCGGTCGTTTTTGAAGAATATGGTTTTTACCTTGGCGACTTCAGATTTACCGTCGCGTTCGTAATAACATTCGCCGCTGGCAGTCAGCACGGCCGCAAGCAATTCTTTTGGTTTTTCCTGCGCGTGGGCGGTGCGGATCGCCCCCGTGAGTGATAGGATAAGGATGAGTTTGCGCATTTCGCCTCAATATATGAGACGTTTATCAGGCCGAAAAGAGGAAAAAAAACCTCTGATTTGTAATGCCCGCCCGGCGAATACTCTAGGGAATCAGCGAAAAGCTCGCACCTGAAACCACGGTCATACTGGCGCCAGTGACAGTCGCATAGCCAGAGGCCATTTTATCGCCTGAGTCACCCGTAGTGCCATTACCATTTGCGTTCAGGTAACAAAAATATTTATAGGTTCCGGTCGCCATTAATGGAGTTACACCACTCAGGGTTGTAGAGGTCGCATTTCCGGAACCATCGGTAGTCCCGGCAAAACCAGATAATATATGGTTGCCGATATTGGTCGTCGCGCTTGGGTCGGTTAGCCAACAAGTAAAAGCCCGCGTCCCCGGCGTTGTACCCGAAAGCTGCATAGTGTGAGACTTCCCTAAAGAAACATTGCTGTCGTTAATAGAGTAAGTTGTATTTCCCGAAATCGTGACTTGGCCGCGCAGGGCATACAGGTTATTCGGAATCGATGCCAGAAATCCTGGCGCACCACATGTCGTAAAAACGGTAAGTGCCGTTTGACCATTATAATTTATCGCAAAATACAGATCATACGAACCATTCTGCAAAGTGGCCGGTGTCGACGCAATCATGCACCGGCTTGCATCCACTGAATTCAACACTGCTGTGGCCTGACCTGAGCCGTTCGTCGAGGCCGTCCCCTGCATCAGCGCAGCCACTAAATTGCCATTCTGAACCAAAAAGGCGCTAAAGCCCTGATTTTGATGGTTTGCACCCTGCGCTGTGAGATTTATCGAAAGAGTCAGGGTTCCCTGTGTCGGCGAGGTTGATGCCACTGGAGCTTTGTTCTGAACCGGATCGAAAACCACCGTCGATTGCGCACAGCCCAACAATGCGGCGATAACGGTGATAGCTAAATTCTTCAAGGCAGGTTTCTCACACAGCGAATATTTTTCTTCGGCGGTTTCAGCCCGGCGATAATGGTAGTATTATCTTTCTGAGCAATACTTGGGAATCCGGCGATAAAATTAAAACCCCATGCCTGGTTGAAGTTCGGCGGATTCGGATTCACGTTCGTATCTTGCTGCGGATCGCCATTCAAGGTATAGTTCGTCGACGACGCATAATCTTCAGCCATCACGTTTGGTGTAGGGAAGATTGTCGTATCGATTGCATAGCCCAAGGTGCCGAACAGCGAACGGTTTGCGATACTTTTTAGTTCGTTGATCGTCGGCGCGCGCCATTTGTACCGTGCGGTACTCGTATTTGAGTCATCATCATATCGTATCGCATTCAAACTATCACAATAATTGAGCGCATCGTTCCAGCGGTCTGAATCATTTGTCGAATCACCATCATCACCGCAGGTAGCGCTATCGAAAGTACCCTTGCGACAGCGTTGCCAGCGCAGTTTGTTGACTGTATCGTCGACAACGTTTGCCCCGGCAAAAGTGATATTTTGCGTAACAACAGCGTATGGCGTACCACCGGTTAATGTCGTTGTTAGCGTCGCCGTATACCCCGAAAGAGTCACTCCGGTAATTGCGGCAACCGAGGCCGAACCGAAAACCGCCGAAGAGGCCGCACTGATGATTTTGTAGTTTCCTATCGCGGATGCCTGCGCTGCATCCGGTAATCGGTTAAAGGTCACTTGCACTGTCGATGTGTTGGGCGACGTAGCGCTGACAACATTGAAAACGGTATTTGTCGCCGGGGCCGCAGTTCGGGGTGTTCCATTAAACAGCGCGTGCTGCAGCGATAAGGGCGCAGACGGATTTAGAATCATCGTTTTTTGAACAGCTAAGGAGCCGTTGGTTATATCCGTTGCTGCAGAAGATGATGATGTATATCCACTCACCACATTCACAACCTGCTGTGTTCCCGGGACATAAAGCTTGGTATTTGTCGTGTATGCTGTCGATGCTGCAAAAGATGGAACCAGTACAAGATTACCGTTCCCGGTATCCGTGATGATAGTGCTAGAAGTATGAGCGATAGCTACACGATAGACATTACCAGAATCATAGAGATATGAATTTACGGTATAACTCTGCCCTGTTTGCCATAAATCGGTCGCAGACTGCACATTACTGACAAACAACTTGTACGCCGTGTTCGCCCCCATTGCGGAACCGAGTGTTAGCTTATAAGCGGAGGTATTTCCCGATGTCTGTATAGCTGTGGCGATCGTCGGTGAAGAAACGGCACAGGATGTCGCAGTCGAAGCCGCAATACAATAATTCGTAGTTGTACCCGCCTGCAATGAATTTGGTAGTTTATTAAACGTAACAGTGACGGAGTGCTCATTCGTTTCGATGTCGTAAGCAGGAGTAGCCGTTTTTACATTGAATGTGGCATTGTTATCATAGCCCGAGAAGGTGGCACCAATACCGCCCATGGCCGCACCATTGCCAACCACCGTCGGCGTTAAGCTCTGCGCGCTCGGGTCGACATAAGGCCCTGCAACACAACGGACTTTCTTGCGGTTTGTCGTCTTGCGGTTGGATTCTAACAGTGAGCCTGAGCCACCGCCCGCCCCCATAGAACCTTTTTGGAATTCAACGACATAAGCCTGACCATAATATTGCGCCCCGCCCACCCGCGCCGAAACACCGGTTGCAGTCCAGTATCCTTTGGTGATCGGTGTGACCGGAAAAGCACCTTCCCATTGCACGATCGGGCCCGTCGATTCGTCGTAACCGTCGATGGCCGGCATTTCAGGATACCCCGGCGTCGGTTCGCCTAAGCCAACTTTCACGCGCACGCCATAGTCGACGAGATTCTCAAGCTCTTCAATCGTCGGCAGGCGCCAGTCTTTACGACCACCATACCCCTGACCATTGGCAGCCGTGTTCAAAGCGGAACAGGCATTGACCGCTTCACCCCAGGTGAAATCTGAGCCAGCAGGCGGAGTACATTTTTCTCCCGGCCCAACATACATCTGGTCTGCGTAGTTCTGACCCTGGCTGCATGTTCTCCAGACAAGGTTGGTCACAGCATCGACAGAATAAGGATAACAAGAGTCGCTCGCAAGCCCCTGGCAATTCGCGGGTACGAGATTCATCGGGTTATTCGCTTTCTTAAAACGACGACCGTTGACATAACCGGCGAAGCTGGCACCGTAAATCGCAGGACCATAGTCGTCGTTACGCGGGTCGATGAAACCGTTCTGGCCCGCAGGGTAATTGTAAGTGCCGATAATACCGCCGCCGCCGGTGCTTGAATCTTTACAGGTGTTTTCGAGAGTCCAGGCGACCGGCGTTGTGGTAGAATAACGGTAACATGAATATTGTCCCGTCGGCACTACCTTGTAGCGCCCGGGGTTCCATCCGACAGTAAACGAAATCTTGTCGCTGTTATCGAGTGGCATGTCGTCGAGGTTCACAAGCGTCTCGTTCTTAAAGTCAAAACCAATGATGTTGTTCTCGGGCCAGCGCACCCAACCCAGTTGAATCGTCAGCGTGTCGTTGGCATACGTCGTCGACGACCAGGTGAAGGTTGCCCCCGAATTAGCCACGGAGTACCAAATAATATCGTTGCTGTTGCCCAGATCGCGCACCCAGGTATTGATGACGGGAGTCATCGCCGTCTTCATGGTCATGTCGAAAACGACACGAATCTGCGTGCCATTCGAACCTGTGATGGGTGAAACCGTACTACCCGCAGAGGGGGTCGTTGTCAGAATCTTAGGATTTACCTTCGCCCCGCGCCCGGAAATACTGTTTTGTGGCGGCGCAAATTTCTCAAAACCACCGCTGCAGCCAATCGAAAAAATCGCGGCTTGTATTGCTAGAAATAACTTTTTGGACATTATGAGGCTAGTGCTCCTCTATGTTATACGAGGCATATGAGCCAATGTGCCAAAAAGACAGTAAACAAGTGTTTTTATTGATCGTCAGGCTTCTTTTGCAGCAAAAGCTGCTCGGCGCGGGTCAGGTTATCGACCGCGCTCTTCAGTAAATTCAGAAAAAACTGCGGGTGTAATCCCCCCAGCAGGTTCACCGCGCGTTTATCCATAATTGCCAGCGTCGCCGACATCGATTTGACTTTAAAACTCTGCACCCGCGTCTTCGACCCTGACATCACCTCGATATCGCCCAAAAAACCACCCGCTTCGATTTCGGTACCGTATTTAAATGCCTCGCTGCCATCGACTTCGATAACGATGCCATCGACGACGACATAGATGTTATCGTCGTTTTCTTTACCAAAACGATAAACGTAATCGCCGCCGCGTAAATGCCGGTGTGGCATCGCCTCGGCCTGCAACAGCAGATCAAAGGCCGGCATCGCCCACCTTCTTCATCACGCGTGCGGCGCGCTTTGCGACAACCCCGATCAGGTTCGTCAAAAACGTAGGATTACTCTTCGCCAGCCAGGCGAATGTCGCAAGATCGATGCGACCCAGCTTAGCCTCCGCAGAAATCACCGTCGCACTCGCGGTACGCGGCATCGCACGAATCAGCGCCATTTCGCCGAAAAAATGCCCCTGCGTCAGC
>JAFLED010000180.1 GCA_017302045.1 Spirochaetota bacterium | reverse complement strand
AGGCTATGTATTAAGTAACCGACGGCAAAGAGTGCGGCCAGGTGAGAAACGCGGGATATCCACATGGCGCCGCGCACGCCGAAACGCGCCGGTATGGATTTCAACCCCTGGGAGCGGTCGAATTCTATGTCCTGGAGCGCATAGAGAATATCGAAGCCGCCGATGTAAAAACACAGAATCGCGCCCATGATCAGCGCTTCGGGATAAACATGCTGCAAAAGTGCGACATAGACCGCAGCGGGGGCGAGCCCGATCGCGGCGCCGAGCCAGAAATGGCAAAGCCAGGTGAAGCGTTTCGCGAAACTGTAGGTCGCGACAACCGCCGCCGCCGGCAGCGCCAGATAACCTGCAACCGGCGTCAGAAAATAGGCGCTGACGCACAAAACAATGAGCGATAAGAGCGCAAAGAAACGCACGGCGCCGACGCTGAGTGTACCCGCCGGTATTTCGCGCGTGGCTGTGCGCGGGTTTTCGGCGTCGATCTTGCGGTCGGCGAGCCGGTTTACTGCCATCGCGAAACTGCGCATACCGGTAAAAGCCACGACGATGAGCGCAACTTTTACGGAAGTCAGTGCGACGAGATGCCGATACCGGTCATAAACGATGAGTACGGCGGCGAGCGCAAACGGCAACGCAAAGAGTGTGTGGGAAAACCGGATCATCCGCAGGTAGCGGACAACCACCGGGGTATCCGCGGCGGGAGATTTCATTTATTTTGCGCGCGGCTGTGCGCCGGCGGTCACGGTTTCAACGATCTCGAGGCCGAAGGCTTCGAGACCGACGACGCGGCGCGGGTTACGCGTGAGCAGTTTTATCTTTTTAACGCCCAGATGATTTAATATCTGCGCGCCGATACCATATTGCCTGAGCGCCGAATCGGCGTCGCCGGCGCCAAGCGCTTGCGAAGATTTTTGCCCGAGAAAAAGAAATACCCCTTTCTTCGCGCGCACTAGCGCGGCCATCGCGTCGTCGATCGGCAGATAATTTTTGCGCACCGGGGTTTTAAAGACGTCGGCGAGCACGTCTTCGCGGTGTACCCGCACGAGCACGGGCGTGTTGCCGTCGACCTTGCCGATCGTAAGCGCCAGATGTATGTTGTCGTCGGTCGACGAGTTATAATAATATGCGGTAAACTCGCCCCACTTGGTTTTAAGTTTCGATTTTTGCGAAAAACTTACGGTTTGTTCGCTCTTGCGGCGGTATTCGATGAGCGCTTCGATCGTCAGAATCGGCAGGTTGTGTTCGGCGGCAAACTTCATCAAATCGGGCATGCGCGCCATCGTGCCGTCGCCGTTCATGATTTCACAGATCACGCCGACAGGTTGTTTGCCTGTGAGACGGCAGAGATCGACGGCCGCCTCTGTGTGTCCCGCACGCACGAGCACGCCGCCGCCGACAGCAACCAGCGGAAAAATATGTCCCGGCCGCATAAAATCTTTCGCGCGCGATGCCGGGTCGGCGATCTTTTTTATCGTATAATAGCGGTCATGCGCCGAAATGCCGGTCGAGGTTTTCTCTTTTGCGTCGACCGAAACCGTGAAGGCCGTACGGCGTTCGTCTTCGTTCTGTTTAACCATCGGCTGAAAGTTGAGATCCTGCGCGCGGCTCGCAGTTACCGGCACGCAGATGAGACCGCGCCCGAACTTTGCCATAAAATTCACCGCTTCGGGCGTTGTATCTTCGGCCGATAAGACAAGGTCGCCCTCGTTTTCGCGGTCTTCGGAATCGGTGACAATGAGCATTTTGCCGGCTTTGAACGCGGCCAGAGCCGTAGGCACATCGACGATGCCGCGGCTTTTTTTGCGGAGTAGGGGTAGTTTCCCGAGTTTGCGGAGCATGGTAAGACCGGAAAGCCGGCCTTAACGGCGATTATTTCTCGCGGTCTTCTTCTGTTTGGCGCTCAACGATATTCAGATGCAGCGTCGGCGTCAGCAGGATAGTCATCGCGACGACGGGCAGAACCGCGAGGATTGTGGCCATCCACAACATCGGTGAAAAAGATACGGTAAGAAGAATGAAGGTCGCCGCGCCGCCCAGAATGAGCAGTTTGTCTATAAAAGGCTTTTTTTGCGGTGTGGATGCCATACCGTCCAAAACTACGTTCTCAATGACCCGTCAATTTTTTTGCGAAGGCATTGGCCTCACAGAACTCACCCGGTGCAGGCACGACGAACTCTTGCCAGGTGCCTTACAGATTGTCGCGTTTGCGGTTGCCGCCGCATTCAGAGCCGAATTAAATTGGCCTAGCCCAAAAAACCCCGGAAGGTTTGCTGAGAAAAGCCGGAGGGGACATAGGAAGTTTCTGCTGTACCCTGAGCTCACTAATGCCGGTGTGCCAAGAATTGGAACGTACCGCCATGATCGAGCCAAAGGTAGAAAGGCATGGCATTTTACGTACGGGTATTCTAAAGTTGAAAATACTGCTGCTCTGCGTGGGCAGAATTTTCAGAAATCTGAGAAATCCGGTAGAAAAGTTTGCCGTTAAATTCGATCTGGCTTTCGCGCCTGTAATCGCCCTTTCAGAAAGCAATCTCTGGAATCCGCTCGATACTGATGAAAACCGGATACTGACGGCTGGCAAGATAGCTAATTTGCGGATAGCAGTGCGCTCCCTAAATGGTATAGAAGTCCGTGCTGGGCAGATTTTTAGTTTCTGGCGGCACATAGGCAATCCGAATTTCGGTAAAGGCTTCGTACTGGGGCGTGAAATCCGTGAGGGTTGTATTGTTCCCACAATAGCCGGCGGACTTTGCCAGTTATCTAATGCTCTCTACGAAGCTGCATTGCAGGCCGATTTTGAAATTGTGGAGAGGCATCGGCACAGCGTCGCTGTCGCAGGCTCGGCCGCTGAATACGATCGCGATGCCACCGTGAAATGGAATTACGTAGATCTGCGTTTCAGGTCAAACGAGGCATTCAGAATCGAAATCGAGCTGACGCATAACAAGCTGCTGCTTTCTTTCAGGGGCCATTGCCGCGCACATGCTGCGGTCGATCTGTCGAAAACCTTTCGGCGCCCGACGCCGTTGAATGATTGTTATTCCTGTGGTAACGCTGCTTGTTATAAGCACCCAAAGCCTGGTATAATGAGAGGCAACAGACTAGCGACGACCTTCGTACTCGATGCAAAATGGCCGGAATTCGATAACTATGTTCAGGGTGTAGCGGCACCGGAAGATTATTTTATCGTACCATGGAAACCCTTTGGTCCGCTCCACAGTAAACGTTACCGCTGGTCGGCATGTGAGCCGAAAAGAACTTATACCACAACAATTGCTTATATTCGGCGATACCTTAAGCTACGACAATCTGTAGCGCGTGGAAACAATATCTTCAGTACGTCGCTTGACGTCGACCGTATGATCGCGCAAGCCGCAGCGCGGCGGATTCCCGTCACCTCGTCTCGCCTCGTCGTAGCCCAGAACCTGTTGCCGTTTTTGTTCGAGGCCGGAGTATTGGGTGGTCGTGAATTTGATGTTCTTATGACGCGCCTGCCGTTCGAGGCTCTGCAAGCGCGTCTCGATGAATTATTGCGCAAATATCCGGGCAGCCCGACGCTCAATGATTTTCGCGCACCGGTTTCTCTGATTGAAGCCGAAAATCGCGCATTAACACAGGCGCGGCGAATTATCACTCCGCATGCAGAAGTCGGCGCGATGTTTCAGAATAAAGCACATAAACTCGACTGGATTTTGCCCCGCAATGGCATTCGGTTTGCCCGCGGACTAAAAATTCTTTTTCCGGCTTCCGCCGTAGCGCGTAAGGGATGTTATGAAATGAAACAACTCGCCGCGGAGCTGAATTTGACGCTCGTAGTTGCCGGCGGCGCCGTTGATTACTCCGGATTTTGGGGTGAAACCCGTATCGAAAATTTCAATGGAAATTGGGATGATATTGGCCTGGTGATCTACCCGGCGTATATTGAGCATCAGCCGAGGCGCATCTTGCAGGCGGTCTCGAAGGGAATACCGGTCATTACCACGCGCGCCTGCGGTCTGAATAATTTTCCTCAAGTGCAGATACTGGAGTCCGGAGATTATCCGGCACTCAAGGCTGCGGTTAAATCCCGGTTAGTTTCCGCTGAACTCGCCGTTTGAGCTCGCGCTAACTGTGGATATTCGGGTTGGGCGTCGGTGCTGCCGTGGGTGAAAACTTCTGCAGGCCATTGTCCATCTGCGAGTATGTTGCCCAGTTGAGATACGCTCCTTTTGGCTTTTCGACCATGGTGATACAATTTTCCACCGGGCACATCAGCTTACAGAGGTTGCAGCCGACGCACTCGGGCTCGTTGATTTCGTATTTATTCTTCTGCGCGCCGCGGGTGATATTGATCGCCTGGTGCGAAGTGTCTTCGCAGGCGATGTAACACAGCCCGCACCCGATGCAGGTATCCTGGTTGATGTTCGCAACGATGTGGTAGTTGAGATCGAGGCTTTCCCATTTCGTGATTTTTTCGATGGATTTACCTTTGAAGTCGTCGAGTGTCTTATACCCCTTTTCGTCCATCCAGTTGCTGAGCCCTTCGCAGAGATCGTCGATGATACGAAAGCCGTACTTCATGGCAGCGGTGCAAACCTGCACAGAAGTCGAACCGAGTAGTATAAACTCCGCGGCGTCGCGCCACGTGGTAATTCCGCCGATGCCCGATATCGGTACTTTGTTCGTTATATTGTCTTGCGCTATCGTGGTGAGCATTTTGAGCGCGATGGGTTTCACCGCCGGGCCGCAATAGCCGCCGAAGGCAGAGCTATTGCCAACCTGCGGGAAAGGCACGAGCGTGTCGAGGTCGACGCCGACGACGGATTGAATCGTGTTGATGAGGGAGAGTGCCTGCGCGCCTTTTTTCACCACAGCCTGCCCGGTCGGCACGACCGAGTGCACATTCGGCGTCAGCTTCACGATGACGGGAATCTCCGCCACTTCCATGACCCACTCGACGATCATCGCGGCGATTTCGGGGTCTTGGCCTACGGCCGAACCCATGCCGCGTTCGTTCATACCATGAGGGCAGCCGAAGTTAAGTTCAAAGCCGTGGCAGCCCGTGTCTTGCGTGCGCTTCACGAGATCATGCCAGGCTTCGCGTTCGGTGCAGGCCATGAGTGAAATCACGATCGCGCGGTCGGGCCATTCTTTGACGACTTCGCGGATTTCCTTCAGGTTCACATCGAGCGGCCGGTCAGAGATGAGTTCGATGTTGTTGAGCCCCATGACCTTCTGGCCGAAGAAGTCGACGGCACCGTAACGCGACGAGACGTTGCGTACCTGGTCGCCGAGGGTTTTCCAGACGACACCGCCCCAGCCGGCTTCGAAGGCGCGGTCGACATTGTATTTTTTATCCGTCGGCGGCGCCGAAGCAAGCCAGAATGGGTTGGGGGATTTAATCCCGAGAAAGTTTGTACTTAAGTCTGCCATAATCTTTCCTGCCTTCTGGCCACGGGCTATAGCCCGTGGCCAGGAATTCCCACCAGTTTTAAAATTCCTTTCGCTGCGTCCTTGCCGTCCTGTACCGCATTCACTACTTCAGCGCCGCCATTCACGCAGTCGCCACCGGCGAAAATTTTCGGACGGCTCGTCTGGCGCATGGCGTTGACTGTGATCTTGCCGCCTTTATTCTCGAGCGCAACTTTGCCAAAAAGACCACCGAACGGAATTTGACCGGTGGCCTTGATGACCATGTCGACGTCGAGCGTGATGGTTTTACCTGTCGGCTCCGGAGCACGGCGACCCGATGCGTCGGGTTTTCCGAGTGTCATCTCATCGCAAACGAGCGCCGCAACTTTACCGTCCTTGCCTTCGATCTTTTTTGGCGCCGCCAGCCAGACGACCTGGCAGCCGTCGAGCATCGCGAGATCGAATTCTTTCTGTGTACAGGGCATTTCATTCTTTGTGCGGCGGTAGACCATCGTGACTTCGCGCGCGCCAAGCCGTTTCGACTGTGTCGCCGCGTCGATGGCGGTCATACCCATGCCGATGACGGCTACCTTTTCGCCGACCGCGACTTCGGCAGAAGATTTTGTGCGGATGTCGTAAATAAAAGAAATCGCATCCGCGACGCCGGCCAGCTCTTCGCCGGGGATATCGAGCCTGCGTGTGTTGCCGAGGCCCATCGCGAGAAAGACGGCGTCGTATTCCTGTTCGAGCTTCTCGAGAGAAATATCTTTGCCGAGCGCCTGGCCGTATTTCACGTCGATGCCGCCGATATTCAGAATAAAATCCGTCTCGTCTTTGCAAAACTCGGGCGTGACCTTGTACGCGGCGATACCGTAAGTCATGAGGCCGCCGCTCTTTTGTTCTTTCTCAAAGATGGTGACGTCGACACCCTCGCATGACAGAGCATGTGCGCAGGCAAGCCCTGCGGGGCCAGCACCGACGACAGCGACCTTCTTACCGATCGAGGGTTTGCGTTCAAAGAGTTTCCAGTTATTCCGGAGCGCCGCATCGGTTGCGTGCCGCTGCAACAACCCGATCGGAATAGGTTCGTGGTGTAAGCCATTCAGCACACAGGCGCCTTCGCAGAGTTTTTCGGTTGGGCAGACGCGCGCGCAACCCGCACCCATGATATTCGCGCTTAAAATGGTGTGCGCAGAACCCTTAATATTCCCCGAAGAAATCTGCTTGATGAAGTGCGGTACGTCGATCGACGTCGGGCAGGCTTTTGTGCAAGGTGCGTCGTAGCAGTACAGGCAGCGGTTCGATTCAACCTGCGCGCGTGTATCGGTGAGCGGCGGGTGAATATCCGAAAAGTTTTCGGCGTATTCTTCTGAGCGAAGTCTTTGGGCTTTTAGCGGCATAATTGCTCCATAACGAATTCGCCACGGGCTATAGCCCGTGGCCAGGATCGAATAATCATAATCTTATCAAATCCCCGTAAGTTTCGGGACGGCGGTCGCGGTAGAATTGCCAGACCGAACGCACTTCGTTGATCAGGTGCAGATCGAAGTCGGCGATCAGCAGTTCGTCTTTATCTTCCGAGGCCTGCGCAAAAATCTGCCCGCGCGGATCGACAAAATAAGAGGAGCCATAAAAGGTACCGAGATTCCAGGGCTTCTCGACGCCGACACGATTGATACAGCCCATGAAATAGCCATTCGCTGCGGCATGCGCCGGCTGTTCGAGTTTCCAAAGATGCTTCGAAAGACCCGCGACCGTTGCCGAGGGGTTATAGACAATCTCGGCGCCGTTGAGGCCGAGTGCGCGTGCGCCGTCGGGAAAGTGCCGGTCATAGCAGATATAGACGCCGATCTTCGCATACGCGGTTTCAAAAACAGGATACCCGAGGTTGCCGGGCTTAAAATAGAATTTTTCCCAGAAGCCCGAGGTCTGCGGAATGTGATTTTTACGGTACTTGCCGAGGTATTTGCCGTCGGCGTCGATCACCGCCGCGGTGTTATAGAGAAAACCCGCCTGTTCACGCTCATAGATCGGGACAACGATGACCATCTTGTATTTCTTCGCATATTCGGCGAGGCGCTCGGTGGTCGGACCCGGTACGGACTCGGCCGATTCATACCACTTTGCGTCCTGCCCGGGGCAAAAGTACGGCGTATTGAAAATTTCCTGCAGGCAGAGAATCTGCACGCCTTTTTTTCCCGCTTCTTCGATGAAGGGGATGTGTTTCTGGATCATCGCCTCGACGATTTCGGGAATGGTGCCTTCACCCTCTGAGATCGGGAGTGAACACTGGATTAATCCTGATTTTACCATTTTTGACATAAATTACTCCTTTACCCCTCCCCGGCCTACGGCCACCCCTCCCCACTCACGTGGAGAGGGGTAGTATGGTTCCCCCTCTCCATGTTAATGGGGAGGGGGTTAGGGGGTGGGGTTATATCACTCCAGAATACAATCCTCTCTTGATATATTT
>JAFLED010000018.1 GCA_017302045.1 Spirochaetota bacterium | reverse complement strand
AGACGAACTCGGCGCGGGCAAAGAAATGGCGAACAGCGCCGCGGCGAAATTCTTCAAAGAGCGTAACGCCTCGGCGAAGAGTGCCACGGGCTTGACCTTCAAGCTGCTGCATTTTCATGTCGATATCTCCTGGAACGAAAAAGACAAATACTCACTCGACTATTACCGGGGACTCGGAATTTGAAGCGACGCGGTTTCACTCTCGTCGAACTGCTCATCGTCATCGGGCTTTCGGGTTTTATCTTTACGACGCTCATGGCCGTCTATATGCAGGTGAAAAAACTTTCGTATGACCAGACGCGCGTCGCCAGCCAGTCGGCCGCGGTCATTGATTTCGGCGTCGCGATCAGCTACGATCTCGAAAACCTGATCTTCGAAAAATATAATGTGCGCCAGGTATTCAGCGTTGAAAAAGAATTGCATGGCGGCAGGCGTTTCGACGCTTTTGTTTTTCCCTCGGCGGCGCTGAACGCGAACCCGTCGGTTTTACAGGCGCGCAGTTTTATGGTTTCGTATTTTGTTGAACGCAATCCCAACGGGCAAGATTACACCCTCTACCGCGCCGAAGACATGTTCATCGACTACAAGAACCCTTTTCGCGGCGTCGCGGTACCGATGCTGAAATTCGTCGACGAATTTAAAGTCGAAGGCTCGAACAACGGTGTCGATTACGAAGAGACGTGGGATTACAAAACGCGGCGACAGATACCGCGCTACATCAAAATCACCATCCGTTACAGGCCGAGCGAATTCTCAAATGAAATCAGCGAGTATGTCGTCGACGTTCGGCCGCCGATCCTCTGGAACTGATTATATGCGCCAAAATTCGGCCAGTAATGAATCCGTGAATCGAAACCCCGCAGCGGTAGGCACGACTGTTTTTTTATTTTTTTGCAGCCAGCCACGCTCTGTCGCTGCGGTGAGCACCCGCTCAGCGCTAGCGCGCGCCTCAGCACCGGCAAAGAGCGTCAGCACCTTCGCCGGGTGAAATGGCCGCCGCAACCGCAACAGATTGATCAACTGGTCGCGCGGCGAAGCCGCAGTATCTTCTTCGGGCCTTGCACCCGCGAGATATTTTTCGAGCGAGCGCGCATGAAAAAAACGGCGGCGGCCCGTGAAACCATGCGCCGAAACTCCAAGGCCCAAATACGGCCTTCCCGTCCAGTAGATGAGGTTGTGCAGACAGGGGGCATACCCCTTCGTAAAATTCGAAATTTCATAACGGTGGAAATCCCGCTTTTCGAGATGCCGCACCGCGGCCTCCATCTGACGCAACTGCCGGGTATCACTCGGCCGTTGAAGCGCCCCCGATTCGATACGTTGTTTGAGCAGCGTGCCGGGCTCGATGGTCAGCTGATAGAGCGAAACGTGGCTCACGCCCTCGCCCACGGCAAAATCAACGTCGGTAATGGTACTGCGCACGCTCTGCCCCGGTACACCGGTGATAAAATCGGCGTTGAAATTTGTGAATCCGGCGTGGCGCAAACGCGCGAAAACCTCACGGTAGGCGGCAGGGTTATAGAGTCGCCCGAGGTATTTGAGCACTGTTTCGTCGAGGCTCTGCATACCGACGCTCACTCGGTTAATGCCTGTGCTGCGCCATGCCGCGAGCACAGCAGCGCTCAGAGATTCGGGATTCGCCTCGGCGCTGACTTCTATTTCGGGGCGTTGCCGCGTAAAAATTCTGCGCACCCCGGCTATAACTTCTTCAAAAACGAATGCCGGCGCCTTCGACGGCGTACCGCCGCCGAAAAAAACCGAAGCGAGAGTTGCACCGGGGGAATCGGTGATAAGTTCCGTATGCTGTCGGGCCAGATCGTCGAGCAGGCGGTCGGTGTACTGCCGCCAGAAACTTTCGTCTACATGCCGGTGCGCGAGAGAATAAAAATCGCAATAGGCGCATTTAACGTCGCAGAATGGTAAATGCACATAGACGCCGCAAAGACGCCCTCCATGGCCGCGGCGTAACTTGCGACCTCCTGTCGCTGCGACACCGCAAAGACGCCCTCCATGGCCGCGGCGTAACTTGCGACCTCCTGTCGCTGCGACGCCGCAAAGACGCCCTCCGTGGCCGCGGGTGTGCAGCTTTCGCGCCCTAATAGTGGAGAAGACTTTCTACCGCCGCAAAGCCCGCTTGTTTGAGCTTGTTGCGGCCTTCGAGAAAGTCGAGCTCGATGGCAAAGAGAACTTTGCGCACGTCTGCACCCGCGTCGCGCAACAGGCAAGCCGCCGCGGTAGCCGTTCCGCCGGTGGCGAGCAGATCGTCGACCACGGCGACTTTATCGCCCTGCTTCACAGCGTCTTCGTGGATCTCGATCGCATCGGTGCCGTACTCCAGCTGGTATGTGGCTTTCAGCGTTTTCCATGGTAACTTGCCGGGCTTTCTGAGCAATACCAGGCCGATACCCAACTCGGTCGCCAAAGCGCTTGCGAAAATAAATCCGCGCGACTCGATACCGGCGACATACCTCAGATTGTCTGGCTTCAGCGCAGCCGCCATCGCCGCGATAATTTCCCTGAAAGTCGCCGCGTCTTGCAGCACCGGAGTGATATCCTTAAACTGAATTCCCGGTTTGGGAAAATCGGGCACATTCCGTATCAACGCGTCGATTTTTTTTCCGATGTCTGTCATTTGTTTTCCTTAAAGGCTGCGCTTATCCTGTAGTTTCAGATAACCCGGTATCATATAATTCTGCACATAATCATAGACGCCGTCTTCGAGCGACGTCTTTTTCAGCTGAATACCTGCGGCTGCGAGCTTCGTCATGTTCGCTTCGGTAAAATACTGGTAACTGCCGACCAGATTCGAGGGCATTTCAATGTATTCGATCTTCTTTTCAGCACCCATTGCCGCAAATACCGCAGCCGCAAGATCGTTCCAGCTACGCGCCCCGCCAGAACCGAGATTGAAGATGCCGTTAACCTGGGGCTTTGCGATCAGCTGCATGATGACATCCGCACAATCTTTGATATAAACAAAATCGCGCTTCTGTTCGCCGTCGGCATAATCGGGCCGGTGCGATTTAAAGAGTTTCAGAAAGCCATTCTCGCCAATCTGGTTGAATGCCTTGTAGACGACACTCGACATGTCGGCCTTGTGATATTCGTTCGGCCCATAGACATTGAAGAATTTGAGGCCTGCGATGTGCTTTTGCCAGCCGTTCGCAATCGCGACTTCGTCGAAAAACTGTTTCGAATAACCGTAACGGTTGATGGGCTTCAGCGTCAGACTCACCGCATCGTCGTCGTCGAAACCCTTTTCGATGCCGCCGTATGTCGCCGCGCTCGAGGCGTATATCAGGCGAATATTCTTTTCGAGCGCAAATTCTGTCAGCATGCGCGTGTAGGCGTAATTGTTCGCCATCAAATAGTCACCGTCGGTTTCGGTCGTCGATGAACAGGCGCCCATGTGCACGATCGTTTTGACTCCTTTGAGTTCGGGAGTTGCAAGCGCGGCGAGAAACTGGGATTTATGCAGGTAGTGCCGGTATTGCAGAGAGACCAGGTTCTTCCATTTCGAGGAATCCTCAAGGTTATCGACGATGACGATATTTTTTTCACCGGCCGCGTTGAGCGCCGCAACAACGGCGCTGCCGATAAAACCCGCCCCACCGGTAACAACGATCATAGGGGTTAACCCGCCCTGCGCGACACCCTGAAAAGCACAAAGGCGGCAGTCGGCCGTTAAACCGCCCAAAGGCTTGTCCGCATGTTTCGTTCATAGTATGGGGCTCAGTGACGTTTAAAGTCCTGATTATCGAAGATAACCATAGCTTCATCGACAGCCTGAAGGTGATGCTCCGCGATCTTCCTCTCGATTTTACCCATGCTTTTCGCTACGCAGACGCACTGGCACTTCTGGAGAAAAACGGCGTTTTTTACAATAAACAAGCCGATGGCGCGGCAGACCTCGCCGCCGAACAGGCTGAAGCAATTATCGACGCAGCAACCACGGGAAAGAAGCGTGGCGCAGTAGCCGCCCCCAAACTTTTTAACGACGGCGGTATTTTTCTGATTATCGTCGAGCAGAACACCGAAACCAGCATGAAAGGCACCGATTTCGTGGGCCATGCCGTGCGTAAGTTTCCGGGTCTATCCGAATCCGATTTTATTTTGCTAACGCACCGGCTCGAACTGGTGCCGGCGAAAAACTTTGCTTTCCCCGTGCTCGAAAAACCCCTGCGCGCACCGCAGATTCGCCAGGCGGTGGCTGTAAAACTGAAAGCCGCGCAAGACCTGGTCGACTCGCAGAACCGCGCCGAAGCGCAAAAAACCGAAAGGGCCGAAAAACCCGCTCCAACAGAGCCCGCCCCTACGCGTAAAAAGGGACTCCGCGACCTTTTGAAAATGACGCGCAAGAGCGACGAAGAAATCACCCCAAAACCAGAAGACAAAAAGCCTGTGAAAAAAACACGCAAGGCTGCGCCGGCGAAGATCGCAAAGAAAA
The DNA here is from genome assembly GCA_017302045.1 of Spirochaetota bacterium. Classification (GTDB taxonomy): domain Bacteria; phylum Spirochaetota; class Leptospiria; order Turneriellales; family Turneriellaceae; genus Turneriella. The sequence goes on along the minus strand of JAFLED010000018.1, from coordinate 21,121 downwards.
CCACGAAAGCAAAAGCGAAATAAGCGAGTCTCAGTGTGACACGAGCTTGAGCCCGACAATCGAGCCCAACAGGCTCGTCAGAAAAAATATTCTCCAGAAGCTGACGGGGTCTTTGAACACCAGAATGCCAATGAGCACGGTACCGACCGCGCCGATTCCTGTCCACACCGCATAAGCGGTACCAATAGGCAGAGTTTCGACCGCTTTGATCAACAGCGCCATGCTGAGCGTCAGGCTCGCCGCAAAGCCTGCGTACCAAAAGATTCTTTCGCCGCCCGCAGTGTCTTTCGCCTTGGCCAGGCAGGCCGCGAAACCCACCTCGAAAAGCCCGGCGAGCACGAGAATAAACCAGTTCATCGCCGCGACGATAATGCCGCGATGATATCTGCCACTGCCATCATTTTGCCCTGCCCGACATCGCCGCACACCGCTTCACCATTGGCAGAGTCGAGAATATGATAACCGTATGATTTCAGCGTTTTGAGGTTGGCCTGTGTCGCGGGGTGCGCATACATAAAGGGATTCATGGCAGGCGCGATATAGCGCGGCCCATCGTAAGCAAGCAGCGTCGCCGTGACAATGTCGTCCGCGCGCCCCTGCGCCGCCCGCGCGATAAGGTCGGCAGTCGCCGGAGCCACGAGCATCAGATCGGCACCGCCCCGAATCTCGATATGTGCCATACCGCTCGCCGTATCGTCGGTGATCACCTTCTGCGCAGAAAGCGCCTCAAAGAGCACGGGGTTAATCCAGGCGGCGGCGGTGCGCGTCATGGCGACCCGAACCGTATGCCCGGCCTTAGTCAGCTCGCGTACTATGTCGCATGCCTTGTAAAGCGCGACAGATGCACTCACTCCCAGAATGATTGTCATGGCACCCCTTCTGCATCCAGATATTCGAAATTTCCGTTAATCGGCAACGGCGCGAAATAACGCATGGCGTCTGTGCGCACGCCAACCTTACCGTTATTGAGACTGTAACCTTTTAAAACCCGCGCGGCTTCGGCACGCGAGATTTTCCCTTCGGCAAAGAGAAACGCGCTGCGGAAAAAGGCGTGTGTGCGCGCAAAAATTTTTGCGGTTATGCGGCGGCGGTGAATCGGACGCAGGCTGTTATCGAGCGGATGCCGGTATTCGCGCAGGTCTGCCACCGCAAATAACTGGCCACGATTGCCGTTCTGGTAATCGGCATACGACCGCGCCGGGTAAAGCAGACTGCTGTTAAAGTGCAGCGCATCGGCGCGGCGACGGTTATAGCCAAGCCCCCAGTGGGCAAGCCGTGGATTCTGAAAAATACGGTTGAACATCAGCTGCTTTTTATACGAACGCACGGCGATTTTAAAGAGCGGATGTTTATAGATATCGGCGGGGATCTCTCCCTTTGCACCAAACTCATCGCGCGCGAGATTGGGCCAGGCATGCAACAGAGCCAGTGTATAAAACCCAAGCACCAGATCGCGTTGCCGGCGCGGCAATGTCATTTTTTTTAATCCGCGATACTGGCGCAGGTCAGACCCCACGCTGTCTAAATTATAAAGATCGAAGATAGTTTCGACGGCACGGTGCCGCGCCTCGGCGCGCAGTTTTTCGGCGCGGTCTTCGGCATAATAGTTGCCCGAATAAAAATAGACGATCGGGTGCAGAATCGTGTCGAGCGCGACATGGCTCAGGTAACCCAGCGCAAACAGCAATAGCGCGGCACGGTCGTCGCGCGAAAGGGTGCCCGCCGTCAGCAAAGGTTTCTGTAATGCGGCATCTTGCAGAATCGCCAGCATTTCAAGCAAATGCGCCAGCGAATTCTCTCCGTGTGTTCCGTGAATCAGCTCGCCCCAGATCAGGCCGCGATGCTTGATGCGGAACTCCCACGGCATGCGTATATCGTAATAGAAAATGTCGGGTGACACCGAACCGAAATACAGCGGCTCGGGATTTTTTTCAAAGAGAAAATAGATTTCGCCACCGATTTTTTTCTTGTACGGATTGCCCGAAGCGGCCATCGCATGCGCGGCACGTTCGGCGAGCAGGCAATGCGTGATTTCTTTGGGCACCCTTCGTTCTGCTCCGCTACCCGATGCAGCTCACTGCTGCTGGATAAACTGCTTCAGCATCTCGGCCTCGTGTTCGGTCTTTTTGAGGCGCGCGGTAATAATGTCGTCGAGGGAAATCAACCCCACGGCTTTTTCGCCCTGCATCAGCGGCAAGTGGTGAATATGTTTTTCAGTCATAATCGACAGCGCCTCGTCGAGACTGGCGTCGGCGGCGATGCTGGTGATCGTCTTCGACATAATTTCCCAGACTTCGATCTTGTTGAGCTGCGTGTACCGCTCGGCAACGAGACGCATTACATCTTTCTCTGTGACGATACCGACAAGCCCGCCACCCGGTGTCAGAATCAGCAGACCACTCTCTTTTATCGCGAGCATCTGTTTCACCGCAGTCAGCACGCTGTCTGACTGTTTGACAACCGGCATCGGCACGGCTTTGGTTTGCACGACCGTGAGTACGCTCATGGCCTTGACTACGGTGTCTTATTCAGGCCGTCAATATATTGATGGTAGCGGTCGGCCTCGCCCTTGCGCGAAGAGAAGCCCTTGATAGATACTCCGATCGCGAGATCCTGTTCGTTGGTGTAACCGCTCCACGCGATTTCACTGAACACGGTGATCGGCTGCTGTAGTTTAAAAATCACGTCGAAGCTGAAACCTTTCTGGTGCACGAGAAATTTCTTAAGTTCGGGATCGGTGAAAACCAGCCGCAATCCCCCGCGCGAGATATCGCCGACGGATTGCCGCTTGTTAATGAGCATGGTGTTCGAATCGCGCATCTGGTCGACCATTTCGAAGGCCAGCATCTTGAGTTCGAGCGCGGTATCCATACCGAGTTTCTTTTCATGCGAGAGCAACTGGATATAGCCCAGCGGCACCGATTCCCCGTCGTGACCGAGATAGATAATCGGCACGATCATCTCCGAGATAATTTTCTTTTTTTTGTAGTCTTCCATCACCGTACCGATCTCGGTATTCAGGTGCTCGCGGTAGTCGACGAAGCCGTTCGGGTCTTCGGGAATATACGACATGAGATCCTGCGTGTCGGTCAGCATCAGTATTTTATGCGTCTTGCGCACCAGTTCGGTTTTCTCGTCGCCCTTCTCGAAAATCTTGACCTTCACTTCGTCTGCGAAATCTTTGAGGCGTTGCTGAAATTTCTCGAGGTGAATCTTGACCGAGGTAGGTACATTGAACAGCGAAGCGTTAATGGTGTTGCGCGCGGCACGGATGTTGTTGATCACGACAATGTCCGACGACATTTTGTGGCGTGGCGCGCGGCGTTCGTTGGTGGCAATCCGTACTTTGGCCACAGCGAGCTTGTATTGCGAATTTACAACCTTTTCAACGACCTCGGCATGCACCTCGAGCTGCTTATTGAAGGTATGGTAGAGTACAATCGGGCCTTCGATTTCGCGCAGAGAATCGACAATGAGCAGATTCGGCTCTTTGAACTCGAGTATTTTCACCTCGATTTTATCGTAGAAGCCCTTGATAAAGAAAACTTTGCCCGTGGCATACTGCTTGAGCATCGGCCCGAGCTTGGCGGCGTCCTGAATGACCTGGTACTTTCGTTCCGCGCGCTCTTTAAAGACGTTCATCCGGTGAGCGAAGTAAGCATCTGCGCTAAAGCGTCAAGACGGGTATTATATTCGGCGAGCTTTTGTTTTTCAGCCTCGACGAGGTCTGCGGGTGCGCGCTCGGCGAACTGCGGCGAGTTCAGCTTACCCGCAACCGCCTGTTTGCCCTTCTCGATCGTCTGGATCTCTTTCTCAATGCGCGCCTTCTCGCGCGCGATGTCGATATTCGCCGCCAGATCGAGATAAATATCGCCGGTTTTCAGCACCACCCGGATCATCTTCCCATCTGGCTTTTTAAAGTGTACCTCGCCCAGGCGCGCCAGGCTCTGCAAAAACCCTGCATGCTCACTGATGAATTTCTGCACCCCTGCATCCGCAAGATCGAGATAAACCGCAATGCGGGCACCGGGCTCGACAGAGAGCTCTGCGCGCACCTGGCGAATCTTCGCCGCCACCTCGAGCATGGCGGCCGTCTGGTTGTCAGACGCCGCGCTACGGCGGATATCCGCATCGGGCCTGGGCCACGGTGCCACAATCAACAGGTCTTTTTCTGACGCACCGGGCAGGTAACTTGCCAGCTCTTCGGTGATAAACGGCATGACGGGGTGTAACATTTTCAGCGCGGCAGAGAAAACGGTATAAAGCGTGAAAAGCGCGCCGTCTTTGAGTTTGGCGTCTTTCAGCGCTACCTTACTCATCTCGATATACTGGTCGCAAAAGGTTTTCCAGAGGAACTCGTAAATCGCCAGCGCATAGTCTGAAAAATGAAATCCGGCCAGAGCTGCGTCGCATTTTTCAATCGTCGCATAGAGCTCGTCGAGTACATACAGATCGATCTTTGAAAGCTCGGGCCTGTTCGCAGGCACTGTATAACCTTCGGGCGTATTCATCAGCAGGTAACGCGCCGTGTTATAGATCTTATTGCAGAAGGCCTGGTAGCCCTTGAGGCGGCTTTCGTCGTAGATGATATCTTTGCCATCGGGCATGATGCTCACAAGAAAGAAACGGAACGCGTCGGTACCGTACTCTTCCATTTTCTCGAGCGGGTTGACGACATTGCCCTTCGACTTCGACATTTTCTGTCTGTTGGCGTCGCGTACCAGCGAATGAATGAGAACCTTATCGAACGGTGTCTTCTGCATAAAATGCATGCCCATCATCAGCATGCGCGAAACCCAGAAGAAGATAATGTCGAAACCGGTGACGAGCGTCGAAGTCGGGTAAAAATTCCGCAGCATGTCGCTTTGCGGCACCTTGCCCTCGGGCCAGACGGCGTCGATCTTCGTCGTATCCCTGGGCATCAGTGTCGAAAACGGCCATAGCGCCGAAGAGAACCAGGTATCGAGTACATCTTTGTCGCGTGTCAACGCCTGCGCTTTGCAATGCGGGCACTCGGTGGGATCAACCATGCTGACGGTAACTTTTTCACAGGCGCCGCAATACCACGCCGGTATCTGGTGCCCCCACCACAGCTGGCGGCTGATGCACCAGTCTTCGATTTTCTGCATCCAGTCGAAGAACAGGTTTTCCCAGCGCTTGGGATAAAATTCCGTGGCGCCCGATTTCACCGCCTCGGTTGCTTTGTCTGCCAGCGGTCTAATTTTTACGAACCACTGCATCGAGAGCCGGGGCTCGACGATGGCTCCCGAGCGGTATGAATGCCCGACGCTGTGTTTAATCGAATCGATTTTTTCTATCTTTTCAGCGGCTTCCAGATCAGCGACGATCTTCTTGCGGCATTCTTCGCGGCTGAGTCCTTTGTATGGCCCAGCATTCTCGTTCATCTGCGCCGCTTCGGTCATGACATTCGTAAAGGGCAGCTTGTGCCGTACGCCCATGGCAAAGTCGTTGAAATCGTGCGCCGGTGTGACCTTGACCACACCGGTGCCGAAATCCTTATCGACGGCATCATCGAAGATAAAGGGAATTTTCTTTTTAAGGAAAGGCACCTCGGCAAATTTTCCGCGCAGCGCGGCGTAGCGCGCGTCTTCGGGATGAACCGCCAGCCCTTCGTCTCCGAGAATCGTCTCAGGACGCGTCGTCGCGACGATCACGTACGGATTATCCTCGTGGGTGGCGCCGTCGGCCAAAGGATAGCGCACGAAATAAAGATTACCGTTGATTTCACGGTGCTCGACTTCGATATTCGACAGCGCCGTTTTATCTTTGGGGCACCAATTGATCATGCGCTCGCCGCGATAGATCAGGCCCTCGTTGTATAACTGAACGAAAACACGACGCACAATGTGGCTGAGGCCCTCGTCCATCGTAAAACGTTCCATCGACCAGTCGACACTCTCGCCGAGCTGGCGCATCTGGTGCGTAATCATGCCGCCCGATTCGGCCTTCCACTGCCAGACACGCTCTTCAAATTTTTCGCGGCCCAGATCTTCGCGGCGGATGCCCTCTTTCGCGAGTAATCGTTCGACCACATTCTGCGTCGCAATGCCCGCATGGTCGGTGCCGGGCACCCAGAGCGCGGCTTTGCCGCGCATACGCTCGTAACGGATCAGAATATCCTGCAAGGTATGGTTGAGAGCATGCCCGAGGTGCAGAGACCCGGTGACATTGGGTGGAGGAATAACAATACTATAACAATCCCTTGGACTAAGGGAGTCATCCGTCTTGCCGGTATTCTTTTTATAGTCGAAGAAACCTTCTTTTTCCCAGCGCGCGTACCATTTTTCCTGCAGACCTTGCGGGTTATAAAGCTTGTCGAGTTCGCGCAGCGCCATAGGTTGTTATGCAGGCGGGACTCAGCGCGAAAATTTCAATTTTGGCCCGCCGGGCGTTGTTTGTAATATTACTTGTCAGGCAGTGAAGACCTGTGGCTGCAAATTTGCAAATATGGATACAATATGATTTCCGCAGAATTTCTAATTCCCGCGCTTCTTCTTCTGAACGTAATACCCCTAATGCTGCTGGTACTGATACGATTGAAGCTCGACCGCGAAAGCAGCCGCTCGATTTTTGCGGCGCTGGTGCTCTTTGGCATGCTCTGGGGCGACACGACGCTGCTGTCGCGCTACGATGGTCTGGATTCTTCGGCGCGCGCGCTGATCTTATCGTTTAACTTCGCGACGGCAATCATCCTCGTCGCGGTCTTTTTTGCCTTCTTCGTCCATTTTACCGAAAACAACGCGGTTTTCCGGTCGCCGGTTTTCTGGATAATCATGCTGAATACTGCGGCGCTCGCAGGGGTTTCGTTTACCGATCTCATCGCCGGCCCGGTCGATACCTCTGGTGGTAATTTTCGCGTCCAATACGGGAAGCTCTATCCCTGGTTCATCGCTTCGGCAGTCGGTGTCGAACTCTATGGCCTTCTCATCATTATGCAAACCTACCGGCGCTCGCAGAACGAGCTGCTGAAATTCCAGTTGCGTACGATTCTGCTCTACTGCGTCACCACCTTTCTGCTGGTGAACGTGATGAACATTGTGCTGCCATACCTGTTCAAAACCTCGCGGTATTCTGTAATCGGCCCATATTGCGCGTTGCTCTTTTTCGGCGGGGTCTTCCATATCCTGTTACGCGGACCAAGGCTCTATGCCATGAATATGCTGCGCCGGCTGATCAGCGCGCCATACTGCCGCCTGCAGGATAACCTGCTGGCGATACGGGAATTCTTGCGCGCACTGGAGACTGCAATCGCCGCCCCGGAGAAAAAGACCCTGAGCCGCGTGCAGTTCGCCGGGCCTGCGGGCGAACAGATGACGCTCTTTCTGGGTAAAGATGCGCTACCAGAAGAGGCAATCCCACCGGCAGGCGAAAAAGGCGGCACCACGTTGCGCCTGCTCGAAGAAGATAACCGTTACCTTTCGCAGGCATTGATCCAGGCAGAGAGCGTTATTCGTGAGAAGTGGCTTGCCGAGGTCGTCGATAATATTCCCGTCCGCGAAATTGCACCGCCCGCAGAGGGATACCGTATCGATCAGCAGTTACCGCTTATCGAGCGCAATATCGCCGAGAACGTTAAAAAGTTCGGCGTCGAAATTTCAAGTCTCTCGCGCATCATGTCGAAGCAGATGAACGCAATCCAGGATTATGCGGCTTCAGAACAGCTGATTGTCATCGAAGGCGAACCCGGCACGGGTAGAACCGAAATGGCGCGCGCGATTCACTTCTACCGTACACAGAAACGGGACAGCGTCGAAATCCACTGCCAAAACGGTAATATCGATGCGCTCGCGCGCCGCATCGACGAGGTCGCCATGGCAGTAAAAAAATCCCGAAAAAAAACAGGCGTACTGATCCGTAACATAGATATACTTCCCCTCGACATGGTTTCGATCTTCACCCCCATCTTCGATATCGGGCAAGATAAAGTTTTTCTCTACATCACCTCTGCCCCGGATTACCTGCGTAATCTCGAAGGTCTCTCTGACCGGCTCTTTCACCAGCTGAATCAGATTCGCATTCAACTGCCGCCGCTGCGACGCCGGGATGACGATGTAATTCGGCTGGTTTACTGGTACACCGCGCGTTATGCAAAGAAGATGAACATCCCCTATACGCATATCTCGCATGGTTTTCTGGAAGAAGCGAAACGGCTGACCTGGCAGGGAAACATCACCGAACTGAAGAACACAATTCAGCGTGAGATTTTAAATAACCGCTCGCCGCTCTTGAGCACATTTCATCTCAACGACCCGCACGCGCTCGCGGCGCCCGGGCAGGTATTAACGCCTCTCGAACGCGCTGAACGCAAGGTCATTGTCGATTATCTGAAGAAAAATAACTTTAACAAGAACCGTACGCGTCTTGAGCTCGATATTACCGTGAATACGTTGAACGCAAAAATCATCAAGTACGGCATTGAATTACCGGAATAACCCTGGCGGCGCTGGTGTTAGCCGTTCATCAGCGCGTCGATCGTTTCGATGAGGTGATCGCGCGAGAATGGTTTTTCGAGCATCCGTATTGCCATACCTGGGGCATTGAGTTCGACCTTTTCAGGCAAATGCCCTGAAATCAGAATCGCCCTGAGTCCCGGCGACCGGTTGTTGATGGCCTCCAGTAGATCGATCCCCGAGCCCCCCGGCATCGACATGTCTGTCACAATGAGGTCAAAATTGCCGCCCGCTTCAAATGCCGTTAACCCCTCGTCCATGCTGCCGCAACAAGACACGGTATGACCGGCATTTTGCAGAAGCATCGAGATCAGCCGTTGCAGGTTTGGCTCGTCGTCAACCAACAGCACCGAATATGACTTTTTGACTGGCTGTTTGCGCGGCGCGGTGGCGCTGGGCAGAACGCTGCCGACCGCAACCGGTAAATAAATCTTGAAGGATGTCCCGTTGCCGGGCTCGCTGTAGACTTCGACGGCGCCACCCGATTCGCGCACCAGGCCATAAACTGTAGCCAACCCCAGTCCCGTGCCAAGCCGCGGCGGCTTCGTGGTAAAAAAAGGCTCGAAAATTTTTTCGATAATATCGGGCGATATTCCGGTACCCGTGTCGTGCACAGTCATCAGCACATAAGCTCCCGGGGGACAGGTCGCATGCACTGCGACGTATTCGGCGTCGAGCGTTACGTTTCTGCTGCGTATCTCGAGCGTACCGCCCGCGGGCATCGCGTCGCGCGCATTCAACGCGAGGTTCAGTATTATCTGCTCCATAAATCCGGGGTCTATGTGCGTGGGTGCGAGATCGACGGCAAGATCTAAGACGAGTGAAATTTTTCCCGCGCATACCGAATGCAGCATGGGTTGCATGGAACGAATCGTATCGTTAATATTTAGATCGACCGCGCGCGCAAGTTTTTTCTTGCTAAAAGCCAGCAGTTGTTCGGCGACGCGGGCCGCCCTCTCGGTTTCTGTGCGCAGTTGCGCCAGTTCACGCAGTGACCGCTCAGGGTCGGCAATGGCCTCTTCGAGAACGTCGAACCCCATCATGAGCACGGTCAGCATGTTATTGAAATCGTGGGCAATCCCACCGGTAACACGCCCGACGCTATCGAGACGATCAAAATGCATGAGCCGTTCTTTCAGCTTTTCATTGCGTTCGCGCTGTAGTTCGCGTTCGGTAACGTCGATCGAAAACACAACCGCCCCCTGCGGCACAGGCTGAATGCGTAGTTCGAAGTGGCCCGACGAGCCGTCTGGAAATTCAAACTTATTGGTTAAATAATGAGTTTCACCGGCAAAAATCGCCGCGCGAATTTTGCCGAAAACATCGGTCGCCTCGATGCCAGGATAAGCCTCGGGCATTTTTTTACCGATGAGGTCATGCACCGTTGTCTGGCCATGGCGTGCCGCCGCGGCATTCACATAGACATAACGAAATTCACGGTCAATAATCTGGTAGCCTTCAAGCATGCTGCCGACAGCGTCAGCCAGATACTGCCCGCGTTCTTCGAGCTCGGCAATCTTCGCGCGCAACTGGTTGATTTCGCCCTGATCGGTGTCATTACCAGGCATACCCTCCCCCTGAGAGCCACACTTCTGGTGTCAATAATTTACCTACTGAATTTTTTATTGACTCATCGAGGCCGGGAAATTCTTCCCTTTTCGAGATTATTGCATTTCGAGATCTTCGAATTCAAATCCAGGTGCGACCATACAGGCGGCCAGAACATAGTCTCCTGCGATGACATCGGCGTTAAACCAGGTGCCCGCGGGGATTACAATCTGCGGCTGCGTATCGGTCGCGAGGCCTAATTTTTCGACCAAAACAGACTCGCCTACATACGAGTTCAGATGCAAAATGCCGCCGGCTTGAAAAATCCAGGTTTCATCCCAGGCGACGCGGTGCACGCGCGAGCGTATGCCCGCCGGCAGCAGATAATAGATCAATGTGGCACAGCGCCGCTTGCCCCTTGTAGTAGGCGCCTCGAAGGGCGAACGATATGTTTCTTTATACCACCCCCCCTCAGGGTGCTCTTTTAACCCGAGGCGCTGAATGAGTTCGCGTGTTTCAGACTGCAATGGCAAACTCGCTGACGGGTTTTCTGTTATTCGGATTTTCTAAGCTACGATGCTTTTCGAGCAGATGCGCGGTTTCTCCCTGTTTGCCCACCGCCACGGCGCAGATAATGTCTTCTTTGCCGGTATCGATGCCGAGGCGCGTGGCGATAGTCTCGGGCAGAATACCCGCCATCTGGCGCGCGCGATAGCCCAGTTTTTCAGCCTGTAAAACCAGTGCCATGACCGCAGCGCCTGTATCATACCAGGCATGCGGGTTCGGTTTACCCGAAGCGGCAAAAGTCTTACGCGCGCAGACGATGATGATGTGGCTTGCATGCGCGGCCCAGCTGCGGTTCGTTTCATTCACGAAGGCGTTGAAATCGACGCGTGCCGGCTCTGTGGCCGGATAATAAAACTTCCAGGGTTGCTCGTTTGAAGACGAGGGCGCCCAGCGGGCGGCCTCGAACAGGGTATTGAGCTCTGCCTCGCTCAGTTTTAGCGAGGAGTCATAACCGCGGGGTGACCACCGGTCGACAAAGTCCGCAGCAACAGGAAAATCCGCATGGCGCATATCATGCCCTTCGAAACGGTAAACAGACGTCAAGTTATTGTTCTGGTAGAAGATTGACAGCGAGTTTTGCCTCCGCAAGGTTGGGAATGTTCCAAAACCGCCGCTTCCCTACCCTGTCAATTTTTGCGGGAAGCATGATTTTTCTCATTACGGCGTCGACGCTGAATGCTCAGACAATCACGATGCCGGGCGCCGATAATTTTGCCCTGCCGACGGCGCAGGGTTGTTCGAGCCAGATCGCCGGCGCAAAACCCAAAATCTATATAGCGAACTTCCTGGTGACTTACGGTAAAAAAACCATGGGCCGGTTGATCGCCGATAATATCGCTTTCAGATTTGAAAGCGACGATCGCTTCGAGCTTATTTCACGCAAAACTATCGATAAAGAGATGTCTTCCCTCTTTAAGAAGAAGCTGAAGGCCGAAGAGTATTTGAATCTCGCGGTCTCGCTCGCAGCCGAGCACCAGGCCGATTGCGTCATTTTCGGCAAGATCGGCAAAACAGGCGGAAAAATCTCGTTTCTTGTGCGCATGGCATCTGTGGCCACGGGTGAAAACAAAATCAAAGTTGATGAAGATGTTGATCGCAAAGAGGCGTCGGCGTTTTTTGAGCGCACCGGAGATTCTCTCGTGGCATACTTTAACGCGGCACCAGTTGCCGTTACCCCGGTGGCGGAAACGCCTAAGCGCGACAGCTCGAAAGCTACCCTGATGTTCTGGGGTGGTTACAATATTTTCTTCACCGATTCATCTTCACAGCGCTTCATTGATATCATGCAAACAATCCCGAGTTCAACAAGCGAACTGGGTGGCATTTCTGGTGGTGCAGACCTATGGATTAGGCTTACGCAGGGTGTTGACCTGGGTTTTGGTATAGCCTATCTCTCCATCTGGAAATACAAGTTTAGCTATGTTTCGGGCGGAAACACACTTGGTTATGACGTAAATGTTAGGTATTTACCAATCACGGCACAAATTCGTTTTATTTCGGCAGTAGGGTTGTATCTGGCGGCGGGCGCCGGATACTATACGAGCCTCGCTGACGAGAACCTGACGGTCAATGGGGCAAAAGTCACGGCGACGAATTCAGCAAGTTCATTCGGTGTGAACGGCTCTGTAGGTTGGCAAATTAAACTGGGCTCGACTGCAACAATGGATCTCGGTGCCAAGTTTTGGTATCCGCTCGAAAACGGCGGCGGCTACTCGCTCACCCCATTCGCCGGCTTCGGCTTCCGCTTTTAAACGTTAGCGAAAATACTCTGCCAGGCCGGTTGACCACGCCTGGTAGAGATCTTCGAATTGCAGCGATAGACCGCCCAGTTTCAAGGTTGCCCCAGCCGGGGCCAGCGAACCAATACGCAGAACCGGAAATTTATCCGTTGCCGCTGCGGTCAGTTTTGCGCTGTTTTTTTCTTCTACTGCCAACAGGTATGTATGCGCGGTCTCACCCAAAAGCGCAGTATCGACACCGCCGGCCAATGCGACGAGCTTCGTAAGATCGGTAACTTCGATACCGGGCATCTTGCCTGAAGATTCGTATGCAGCGAAGGCCATGCGGCAGAGCGCGCGCAAAAGGCCGCCCGCCGAAAGATCAATTGCAGCCGCCAGCGCACCTTGTTCGGCGAGCTGCGCCATAGCCGCAGCCCCGGCAATTTCACAAGCCATATCCAGTTCAGGGAGCGGCCCGACAGCAGAAAGACCCTCGACATAATGGTATTGCGAAGCGGTCTGTGTCGGCTTAAAAACCCCCGCGAGATAGAGCGCCAGCGGTTCAGAGAGCGAAGCCGCAGCGCCAGGCACCGCGTGCTCCGCGTCGGCGAGTAATCCCACGACACCCATCGTCGGCGTCGGCAGCACCGGGCCGTCTTCAGACTCGTTATAAAAAGAAACATTGCCGCTGATGATCGGTACCTTGAAGGCACGGCACGCGTCTGACATACCGGTCACCGCTTGTTTAAAGAACCAATAGTTCTCGGGAATATAGGGATTGGCAAAATTGAGGCAATTCGTAAGCCCGATAGGGATAGCCCCCGTCGCGGCAATATTGCGCACCGCTTCGGCGACTGTCAGCTGCGCACCCTTATAAGGATCAACCGCTATATAATAACCGTTACCGTCGATCGTCATAGCGAGCGCCGATTTTGAGTCAGGTACACGCACAACGCAACCATTCTGCCCCGGGCCGATAACACGTTTTAGGCCGATATCGGTGTCGTACTGCCGGTAAATCGGCTGGCGCGAGCACAGATTCGGGTGGCTCAGAAGCTTCGAAAATAAATGCGTCAGGCCGGATGCATCCCCCTTCTGCAACGCGGTCTCGACCTGCGTTAATTTTTCCGCACCGGTCTTGACGGGTACAGCTTTCGTCTCGCGCACATAACGCGGCGCTTTTTTCGAAAGGATTTCGGCGGGCAAATCGGCGTAACATTCACCTTTCATGCAGATCGTCAGATTTTTGCCCGGCGTTGTTTCGCCGATCACCGCGGCGTCGAGCTCCCATTTATCGAAAACGGCCTTAACGTCGTTCCATGCCGAGGGTTCGATCACCATGAGCATGCGCTCCTGGCTTTCAGAGAGCATGAATTCAAAGGGCAGCATACCGGTTTCGCGCGCCGGCACTTTTTCGAGATCGAGACGCACACCGACCCCGCCCGATCCCGCCATCTCGGACGACGAGCTCACGAGCCCCGCGGCACCCATATCCTGAATCGCGAGCACGAGTTTTTTCTGAATGCATTCGAGCGTGGCTTCCATGACCAGCTTTTCGAGAAACGGATCGCCCACCTGCACGGCGCTGCGTTCTTCTTCAGATTCTTTGCTGAGATTCTTCGAAGCAAAACTCGCACCGTGAATGCCGTCACGGCCGGTTTTGGCACCGACATAAACGACTAATTTACCCGGTCCGGGAATTTTAGCCGTCGCCATCTTATCGATGTCGGCGACACCTACGGTCATCGCGTTCACCAGCGGGTTACGCGTATAAGTTTCATGAAAGAAAATTTCGCCACCCGCGTTGGCAATCCCCAGGCTGTTACCATAATCGCCGATACCCTTCACGACACGGCGCAGAAGATAGCGCGTGCGAGCATCTTTGCGTGGATCGCCAAAGCGCAGGGAGTTCAGCGTCGCCACCGGGCGCGCGCCCATGGTAAAAATATCGCGCATGATGCCGCCGACACCGGTCGCGGCGCCCTGGTAGGGTTCGACCGCCGAGGGGTGGTTATGCGATTCGACCTTGAAGACGACCGCTTGTTTGTCGTTGATTCGGAGCGCGCCGGCATTTTCTTCGCCGGGCTTCGCGAGCATCTTATCGGATTCAGAGTAGAGTGTTTTCAGTATAAGGATTGAATTCTTGTACGAGCAATGCTCCGACCACATGCCCGAAAACATTGCAAGTTCTGTGAAAGTCGGGGTGCGGCCCAGGTGGCCGACGATCATTTCAAACTCGCCGTCCTTGAGGCCGAGTTTTTTCCCCTCGGCTTCTGTACCCTCTCGGTCGACGAGCTGCATAACGGCTAAGAGTATTTATAAGACATGCGGGCAACCAATCCGGTAATGCCCGCAGATCTCTGAATTCAATAATTACTTCGCGGGCTCAACCCACATCGTGCCATAACCAACAAGGTTTGAACCCCACTCGACCCAGCCATAACCCTGCTCGCCCCAGTAGGTACCCCATGAATTACGAATCAGCCAGGCGCGCTTAGAGTTATCCCAACCGACGATATTGATCGCGTGGTTTACACCGCCGGCATTATTGCCTTCGTTAAAAATACCGCTTTTGTAGCCCGTGAACATACGCGTCGCGTTGATCGCCGTTGCGAGTACACCGTGCTGGCAGAGTGCGTTCTTGATCGCCTGAGGCGCCGCGACGCCGTTGCTGACATAACCCGAGTTGACCACCAGGTAGTTGCCTGCGGGGGTCACATTCTTGCACATGCCTTTGCGGGCCTGGTACGGATAGTTTGTCTCAACGTCGCCGTTCATCTTTTTCATTTTATCCCAGACACTGCCATACCAGCCGCCGTCGCAGCCAAACTCACGTGTGCAATTGAGAAAATACTGTTCGGCCATGTCGACGCTTTGGCGGGTTTGAATCAGGTAGGCGCTCTCATAAGATGCCATCGCCGCAAACATATAACAATCGCCGCAGCTTTTTTGATCGCGTACTGCGGGCACGACACCATGCGCACGCCAGTCGAAAGATTCAGCATTCGGATCACACTTGCTGCGCGGGTCTTCGGAAGGCACGGGTGGTGGCGGCTCCGGAGCGGGCTCGGGTTCAGGCTTGGGATTCGGCTTCGGCGGTTTCGGCGGTTTGAGACCCGTGATATCTTTCATCTTTTCTTTCATCTTTTCGTTGATCTCAACCTGAAAGTTCAAACCCTTCTGTTTGATTTCTTCGCGCATGCCGTTGATTTCGGCGCGCATCTTTTGCATCATCGCGTCGTTCTGACCGCGCATCGCCTCGAGTTTATCGGCATTGGCTTTTTTCATGTCGTCGTAACTCTGCGAAGACAGCGCGGTTACGGCCACGCAAGACGCAATAATCAGGGGGGATATCCACCGGTTCTGTGATCTCATACCCTAAGCAGACGTTTGAGACAGCCATGTAAAGACCATTTTTTTTCGCGTGGGATATCCGACGTATGAAAAAAAACGACCTTTTTGCGGTGCCATAACGTCTAATGCGTATCAAAATACCCCTTTCGGCTTGACCCGTGGGATAGCGCATGTATTTGGGGGAAATCCCAGAGGCCTGCCCCGAGCGGAGTCGAGGGGGAAAAATTGATAGGAGAAAATATGAAGAAATTAGCGTATTCTGCTTTCTTTGCGGTAGCGTTCCTAGCTACATACTGCAACAACACAAAAGGACTCACCGACATCAGCCAGGGTGAAGGCTCAGTTGACTCTCTCGAAGAAGGTTTTGTTGGCGACGACAAACTGATCGTGAAAGGCGACGGCGTATCTACACCGGGTCTCAGAACGAACCTGCAAAAAGAAGCATCCGCAAAAGAAGCGGCACGCATCGACGGTCAACGTAAAGTCATCGAAATCTGCCGTGGCGCAAACATCCAGGCGGCTGCAACTGTAGACAACTTCGCACTCGCAGGCTCAGCCGTAGGTAAAGACCTCGCAGGCCGCATGAAAGGCGCGAAAGTGAAAAAAGCCAACTGCAAACCAGACGGCGATCAGGTCGGCTGCAAAGTACTGATGGAAATCGAAAAGAAAAACATCAAGAAAGACTGCGAATTGGCTATGGCCGATCTCGCAAAATAATTTTTCTTAAAGAAAAATTAGTCAAAGGGGCTTCGGCCCCTTTTTTTATACCCTAAACTTCTTCTTCCCGGTGCATTTCTTGCGGGGCGGTAATTCCCAGGAGCTTTAGGCCGGTTTCCAATACCTGGGCTGTCAGCGAACAGAGCTGCAGAAGCGCTTCTGCCTCGGCAGGCTGCGAAACAAGCAGGTCTTTGATACGGTTATTTTTGCCATGGTAAAAGGAAGTGAAGAGCGTTGCCGTCTGGTAAAGATACTCGGGCAAACGCTGAATCTCATAGTTGCGCGCGATATCGTGTACGAGCTCGGGAAAGCGCATCAGGTTAAAAAACAGCGCCATGCGTTCGGGGTTTTCGGCTGTAATGAGGCTCGGGAGCGCTTCTGTTAGGGACAAGGGTTTCGCGGCATCATAGCCTGCCTCACGGAAGATAGAGTGTATACGCGCATGCGCGTACTGCACATAATAGACTGGGTTCTTCTTTGACTGGTCGAGCGCGAGTGTCAGGTCGAAGTCGAGGTGCGTGCTCAGCGCGCGGGTGACGAAAAAGTAGCGGCAGACATCGACAGGGATCTTCTCGATCAGATCCCGCATTGTCTGGAACTTACCTAGGCGCTTACTCATCACGACAGGTTCGCCATTTTCCATGAGATTGACCTGCTGCGCGATGATGACTTTAAAACTTTCGCCGGCCTGTTCGCCGAAGCCAAGTGCCTTCAATGCCCCTGAAAGGCGGGCGATATACCCATGGTGGTCGGGTCCCCAGATATCGACGATCGTTTTGAACCCGCGCGCAACCTTGGTGTTGTGGTAGGCGATGTCGGCGAGCAGATAGGTCGGGCGGCCGTCGGAGCGTACAACGACCCGGTCTTTGTCGTCACCGTATTCGGTGCTCAAAAAGACCTCGGCGCCCTCTTCTACTTTAATCTTGCCGCGCTTTTTGAGCTCGGCCCCGATTGCAAGTACCGCACCTTTTTCATGGAGGGAGGCTTCAGAGAAGAAATTATCGAATTCGGTGCGGAATGCCGCGAGATCTTTCTGTTGCTCGCCTAAAATTGCTTTCACTCCCAGGGGTGAAAAGAAGCGGGCCGCTTCTGCAAGCCAATCGTTCTGGTTGAGTTTTGTCACCTTATCGGCGCTCAGCTTCACCGCCGCGGGAATTTCAACGCTCGCAAGCAGGCTTTCGAGGTAATCGGAGATGTATTCGCCCTGGTAACAAGTTTCGGGCAACGTGACAGATTTAAACTTTTGCAGGTAACGGTAGGCGAAAGACAGGCCCAGCATCTCAACCTGGTTACCGTAATCGTTCACGTAATATTCGCGGTGCACGTCATGCCCCGCAGTTTTGAGCACGCGCGTGATGCTATCGCCGACCGAAGCCGCGCGCGCCGAGACAATGTTCATGGGCCCCGTCGGGTTCGCCGATACGTACTCGAAGATAATCTTGTCTTTCTGAGTTTCGCTTTCAGAAGCTTTAAGCCACGCGTCGAGTGAATGAAACGCAAGGGCTTTTGCAATACCGTTCTGGTTTAGCGTAAAATTGATGAAACCCGCGCCGGCAAGCTCGACTTTTTCAAAAGCCGCGTTATCGAGCGCCGCAATGATTTTTTCGGCGATCGCGCGCGGCGGCAGCTTAAAAACTTTTGCCAGTTCCATCGCGGCCGGGCTCGCGTAGTGACCAAATTTGAGATCGGGTGTGTAGTCGATGCGGGGAATAAAACCTTCAGGCAACTGAACGTTCAGCGCCGCTGCGGCTTTACGGGCTGCGTCGGTAACGAGCTGGCGGATAAAAAATCGGAGCGTCATAAGAGGAAAAAATCCGAAGCGAAGTTACAGCGAAAACTCAAACCCTTCGGGAATCATTTCGGTCGTGGGAAATATTTTCTTCGCGTCGACCTGCATCTGATCGAGCGTATTATCGGAGTGCAGCGGATCGTGGTGAATCATGTGCAGGCTTTTCACCCCGCCGCCTTTACAGATTTGTATGCCGTGTTCGTAGGTCGAGTGTCCCCAGCCGATCTTGCCCGCATCGTATTCTGCCGTGGTATACTGGCAATCGTATGCGAGCACATCGGCACCCTTACAGAAACCCGCAAGTTTTTCGATCATCTCGGCGTTATGTTCGACGTCTGTCGAAAACACGAACGATTTGCCCCCTGCGTCGAAACGAAAAGCCAGCGTTGCATTCGGATGGTGCAGCGAGAAACACGAGACATCCACCTCGCCGATTCTGAACTTCGATTCGGGAGTAATTTCGTGGAAGGTTTTGTTCGAAGACATGTATTTAGTACCCACGGGAAAATAGATAAAGTGCTGCTGCATCTTGAGCGCTTTTTCGATGGTCCAGACCTCGTCTTCACCGTCTAGACCCGGCACAGTTTTGGTTTGGCCATAGACATCGAGAGTCACATTCGGCAGAAACGCCGGAACAAAAAAAGGGAACCCCTGGATATGATCCCAATGGGTATGGGTAAAAAGCATGTGAATGCGGCCGCCGGTTTTTGGCAGCTCGCTGCGCATCAGATCGAGACCAAGAATACGGATACCCGTGCCGGCATCGATGACAATCTTCGTATCTTTATATTGCACATAACAACAGGTCGTATTGCCGCCGAAACGGGTGAATTCGCCACCGCTGGTAGGCAAAGAGCCCCGGACGCCGTAATATTTTATTTTCAATGACACGCTTTTTCTAATATCGTTCGCAAGGGGGGATAAACTGAACGCAGGCCAATCCATAAACGCGACCGCCGACGTAAAACGCTTCACGAGCCGCTATGCTTTTCCCCCAACCTCGACGCTGGGCGACGATATGTACCTCGGCGCCGGTGCCGATCTTGAGATCGATACCCTGCTCTATGCCTACAGCCACGGTTTTTTCCCCTGGTATGAAAAACCCCCGATACTCTGGTGCTCTCCGCCGCACCGGATGATTCTGCGCGGGGGTGAAATACACATCAATCGCAGCATGCGCCGCGTGCTGAGAAAATCGCAGCATACCTTGCGCAAAAATACCGCATTCACAGAGGTCATCCGCCTGTGTGCCGAATTGCGCGACGAAACCTGGATCACCCCCGAGATGATCGCGGCATACACCCGGCTGCACGAAGCGGGCTGGGCACATTCATGGGAAACCTTCGCCCACAACCGCCTTGTCGGCGGCATCTATGGCGTCGTCATGGGGGGGGCCGCATTTCTCGAGTCGACCTTTCATCTCGAGCCCAATGCGGGTAAAGAAGCTTTCGTCGCTATGTACGACGACCTCAGCGAAAGGGGGATTCACCTCTTTGACTTCCAGGTACATTCCGAAATCGCCGAGTCATTCGGTGCTTACGAAGTCGGTCGGGCCGTGTTTGAAAAATACCTGTCGCGGGCGCTTGCCTGATGGCGTTTTTTTATCACCAGGCGGTGTCGCTGACGCCACTCTTGCCCGAACTCTACCGACTCATCAAAGACGAGCGCAAAAAACTCAAACCGCAAACGCAGCAGACTATTATCGTCGGCAGTCTCGACGTCGAAGCCTGGATCGAAGAACAGTTTATCGAACGCGACGGGGTGCTCATGGGCGTGCATTTCCCGTTTCTGGAAACCACGCTCGAATCCTGGCTTTCGCCCGTTGCCGACAAAGCGCATAAAAAAACTGCGGGCATGCTGCAGCTCGAAGCCGCGGTTCTCGACGCGCTCATCACGGCAAAAACCGCAGACAAAAGTGTGGCAGAAGAGTACGATCTGCAAAATTTAAGTTCGCTGCAAACCCTGACCTTGTCGCAGCGCATTGCGCGCGAACTGCGCGAATATCTGCTGCATGCCCCTGCGGCGATGGATAAAATTCTGCGTACCAGGGCCACGACGACAACCGCGAAACTCTGGAAAGCGGCGCATGCCCGCCTCAAAAACAACGGTTTCTCTTCGGGAATGTTGCTGATCCGCGATGCCGGTCATGAAGTTCAGAATGAACCTTCGTTGTTTGAGACGCGGCGTGAAAGTAATGCGCTCTATCTCTTCGGTATGCCGATTCTTTCGGCCTACCACATACGCCGGCTCAGCGAAATTTCCATTACCGCGGATGTCCACCTGATGGGAATTCATCTGCATAGCGGTGGTGATATCCGCAACGAATATTATCTCGGCGTTGCGAAAAAATACGAAACCTATGCGGCTTTTATTCGCGACAGTGCAAAAAATTCCGGGGCGGTATATTCTGAAAAATTTTACGCAGGTAAGATCCAGGCCTGGCAAGACGTCTGGCTCAGGGCCGACCCTACCGCAGCAGCAATACCAGGGCCCGTAGATTTTCTCGGACTGCCAGGCTCTTGGCGCGCGGCCGAAATCGTCGCCGATACCTGGCATGAAAGACTGCGGCAAGATGCGGCGTTGCGGCAGGATGATTTTAGCCTCATGCTAACCGATCCCGCAAAACAGTTCACCGCATTCGACAAGGCCTGCGGCACACGGCGGCTGTCGCTCTTCGCACGCAACCGGCTGTTCGAACGGCCGCAGCCGCTCGTCGAGCTCATGGCAATTCTCGCCGAAGCCGTCTCGGGTATCGATCGCGACTTACTCGTGCGTTATTTTGCCAACGCGGTGGTGCGCGATCGCTTCAGGCTCGACGCAGAAAAAACCGAGCTCTATATCCGCGCGCTATCGGAAGCCAATGGCTTTCGCAACGACTTCACGGGCCCGCTGGAGATTTTTAACGTGAGCGGGGCGATCGACCGCCTGCGCCGTGCTTTACTGATCGACCCTGCGAC
>JAFLED010000179.1:1435-7901 GCA_017302045.1 Spirochaetota bacterium | reverse complement strand
AGCTCGATATTTCGGGCAATCCGTTTTCGGGTTTTTGGCTGATTTTCAACACCACTCTGATGGATGCTAAAATTGTGGGCGACGAGACGGTAACAGTTTCGGGCACCCGGTACAATCTCGACGGTAAGGTGCCGCAGGGAATTCCGGAGTATTCGGGTTCGCTCTGGGCGACCTACGAAATACAATCGGGTCTGCTGAAAGGTTTCGGCTTCGGCGGAGGCCCCACGGTGAAATCGGGCCTGTATGTCGATGCGCGCAATTTGCTCCGCATTCCCGGATTCGTCGTTGCAGACGCGGTGCTCTTCTACAAGCGCCAGAATTGGCAGGTACAGGTGAATTTCCGGAATATTACGAACGAGATCTATTATGCCACGCCGACCTTCGCGGGCGCGCTGCCCAGCGAACCATTCAACTTTACGATTTCCGCGAAGGCGCGGCTTTAAGAAGAGGATAGTTATTATGAAGAAACCGATTGTATTCGCGGGCTTGCTGGCGTTGTTACCGGCGACCCTCTCTGCGCACTATATCTGGCTCGAGTACGACGAAAAAAGCGAGGCGCGCGTCTATTATGGCGAAATCCAGGACGGCGAACGCGAAGTTTCACCCGGCAAGCTCGACAAGATCAAGGGCTTGAAGATTTTCAGCGCAGGTAAAAACGGCGGAGCCAAAGAGGTGGTGAACAAAAAAACACCAAAGTTTTTCTCGGCCGAAATTAAAAACGCCGAGTTCGTGGTCGCATCGGCGCTCGACGTGCCGGTGACAGATATGAAAAAATATAATTGGGGTATGGTAAAACCCAATTATTATGCGCGCTTCGGTGCGCGCACCATCGCCGCCGCCGCGAAGCCCGTGACAACGCTCGATATACTTCCGGTGGCGGGCGCAGAAAACGAGTTTCAGGTTTTCTTCAACGGTAAGCCGCTCGAGAACGAGAAACTCATGCTCTATGCACCCAACACCTGGATGAAAGAGTATAAGACAGATAAAGCCGGTAAGGTCAAGGCGGATGTTCCCTGGGCGGGGCAATACGTCATCGAAGTGATTCACACCGATAAGACACCGGGAAAATTCGACGGCAAAGACTATGAGTCGCTGCGCCACCGGGCGACATACACTTTTATTAAAAAATGATGATCAACCGCTGGCACCGGCGCATCGCGATCGCTTCGGCGCTGGTTCTGGCGTCGACGGCGATCACGGGTATTCTCTGGGCGTATGCCCCGCACCTCTATTTTAAAGACGGATACCTGCAGAAAAAAGACGCGGCGCCGGCGAAGCCACTCACGGCGGTGAACGTCGAAATCGGCGAAGCCCTCACCACCGCTACGAATACCTTTAAAACCGCAAAGGGTTTGCAGAGCGCCGTACTGCGCGCCGAAGCGGGTGGGCTGTATTATGAAGTGCAGCGCAAAGAAGGTAAAGAGCAGAGCTCTGTACTGATCGACGCTGTAAGCGGCGAGGTTGTAAGTCCGCTCAGTGAAGCGCTCGCGACCCAATTCGCCGCGCAGTATGTCGCGGGAAATCCTCCGGTGAAAAAAGCCGACGCGCTCACGGACTATAAACACCGCAGCGGAAAAAAAATCAAATCGGTTTACCGTATCGCGTTCAGCGCACCCGGTAGCCCAGAAATCTATATCGACCGCAATGCGGGGCAGATCGTCGAAGAGAGCGACAATGCGCGCGGATTTCATTTCTGGGTGATGAAAATACACCAGCTGCAGTTTTTCGGCACGAAGAAAGAGCTGACGATTATACCCGGCCTTGCCCTGGTTTTGTTGATTGTAACGGGCACACTGCTCTGGCTGCGCCGTTACCGCGCCGCGTAATTTCGGTTTACGTTCTCTTGCGCCTGCGCGATCGACACGTATGACGCGTGTGGCGATGATGCTTTTTCCCGGTGTGACGATTCAGGACTTTGTCGGCCCTTTCGAGGTCTTGAGCCGCGTCGAAAATTTTAAGCTCACGGTTTTTTCGCCCAAAGGCGGTGAGCTGATAACAGAAACCGGCCTCAAGATCAGCGCCGAAAAGGCCATCGACGGTGTCGACGGCTGCGATATATTGTTTGTGCCTGGTGGCCCTGGGGTGAATAAAATACTCGCCGATCACGCGCTTATTGCACGCCTTGCGGCACTGGGGGCGGGGGCTAAGTATGTGACGTCGGTCTGCACGGGATCGCTGATTCTTGCGGCGGCAGGCCTTCTGCGCGGCTTTCATGCGACGAGCCACTGGCGTTATACCGATTTGCTGACCCTGTTCGGCGCGGTACCGGCAGAGGGCCGCGTGGTTGTCGACCGTAACCGTATCACGGGGGGTGGTGTGACCGCCGGCATCGATTTTGCGCTGACGCTGGTGAAAGATCTCGTCTCTGAGCAGAAGGCGCGTGAAATTGCGCTGCAGATTGAGTATGACCCAGACCCGCCTTTCCGGTCGGGGCATCCCTCTGTGGCTGCCGCCGCGACGGTAAACGCGGTGCGCGAAAAAACCTCGGCGAGTTATGCGCTGCGCAGAAAACTCATGGAAGATATCGTCGCCGCGAAACTGAATCTCTAAAAAATCCGCCGGTTTTATCTTTCGTGAGTATCTTACACCGATACCATGAATTCGCATACCTTCATGCTCAATCTGCTGGTCTTTATGGCTGCAGCGGTTGTCGCCGTGCCGATTGCGACGCGGCTTGGCCTCGGCAATGTGCTTGGCTATCTCATCGCCGGCGCGGCGATCGGCCCCTGGGGCTTGAAGCTGATCTGGAATGTCTCAGACATTCTGACTTTCTCCGAGTTCGGTGTCGTACTTCTGCTCTTTATCATCGGTCTTGAGCTACGCCCGGGCCGCCTGTGGAATATGCGGCGTGACATCTTCGGGTTCGGTCTCATGCAGATTGTCTTCTGTATGATTGCGCTTTCGATTCCGCTGGTAATCTACCAGGTCGGATTTCTACCGTCGGGAATTCTGGCATTCGGTTTTGCGCTGTCTTCAACCGCCTTCGCGATGCAGATTCTGACCGAAAAACACGAACTCAATACCCAGTATGGCCGGGCTTCGTTCGCGATATTGCTCTTTCAGGATATTGCCGTCGTGCCCGTGATGATCATTCTGCCGATGCTGACGCAAAACGATCAGGTGAGCCGCGGTGGCTTTATGTCGATGCTGCCGGGTTTTCTTGCGCTCTTTGCGGTGCTGGTCGGCGCGCGTTATCTTGTGCAGCCGTTCTTTCGTATGGTCGTCAAATCGAAGAGCCGTGAGCTCTTTACCGCGGCGGCGCTGCTGCTGGTTTTTTCGGTGGCGGCACTCATGGAAGCCGTGGGATTTTCCATGGCGTTGGGTACCTTTGTTGCGGGTGTCATTCTCTCGGAGTCTGAATACCGCCACGAACTCGAGGCCAGCATAGAACCATTCAAGGGGCTACTGCTGGGGCTCTTTTTTATCGCCGTGGGCATGAGTATGGATTTCGGAATTTTAGTGAAATATCCGCTGGTCATTCCCGTTGCGGTTGTTTTGCTGATGACGCTGAAAATCATCGCGGTCTATTTCGCGGGCGCGCTCTTTCGCTACGACGGCGAAACCAGCCGCAATATCGCCTTTCTGATCTGTCAGGGCGGTGAATTTGCCTTTGTACTCTTTAAGCTCGCGGCCGATAAGAATATGCTGACCTCTGAGATGGCGGCGATTGCCACCGTCGTCGTTGCGTTCAGTCTGGTGCTGACGCCCTTTGTCTATATGTTCAACAGCCGTATCCTGCGGGTGCGTTTTAACTCGTCCGAATGGAAATTCGACGAAATGCCCAGCGAGCATAACCCCGTGATTCTCGCGGGTTTTGGGCGTTACGGCCAGATCATTGGGCGCATGCTGCGCCTCAACGACATTGATTTTACCGCGCTCGAGATCGACTCAGAGCAGGTACAGGCGGTGCGCAAGTTCGGCAGCAAGGTGCACTACGGCGACGCCTCGCGGCTTGATCTGCTTGAGGCGGCCGGTGCGGCGCATGCAAAGATATTTGTGCTCGCGGTCGACGACGTCGAAGCTTCGGTCAAGATCGCCCAGATTGTGCGCCAGCATTTTCCGCATCTGAAGATCCTCGCGCGCGCGCGTAACCGTCAGCACGCGCATGATCTAATGGCCCTCGGCATCGACGACCTGCGGCGCGAAACCTATGCCTCGAGCCTCGAAACCGCCGAGGTCATGCTGCACGAGTTGGGTTTCACCGAAAAACAGACCGAGCGAATGATCAGCAAGTTCCGCAAACACGACGAAAATCAGTTGCTCGAACAGATGAAATACCGCGACAACGAAAAGCTCTACATTGATTATGCGAACCAGGCAGGTTTGCAGCTCGCCGAAGTCTTTCGCCAGGATGCGCTCGCCGATAAGAAAAAAGACTGACCCGGGCAGGGGCTTCCCGGTTTTCCGGCTCTTAATTTACGATTGACTCTGCCTATCGTTCCCTAAAATGTCACATCCATGAAAAAAGCGTTAAAAATTCTGAAGAAGCTGATTATCGGTTTCTTCGTACTGTTACTGGTCGTACTGGTGGGCGGCTATATCGCCATCAAAGTCGTCGTTACTAAAGACTTCGTCGCGACCAAAATCGAGCAAAACATCAATGGCCGCGTCGAGATCGGCGATATCTCCGTACCGCTCTGGGCCGCATTCTCGGGCATTACCGTCGATAACTTTAAGATCGGCGCCCGCGATGCCGAAGTCGGTAAACCGATGAAAGAACGCACGCCGATGAAAGATTCGATCATCGGCTTTAAGAAATTCAATTTTCAGGTTGCGATCGGTAAACTGTTAACCTCATTCGGCAAAAACTTCGAGCTAAAATCGTTACTCATCACCGAGCCCACCGCGCATATCGTTCTGGGTGCCAACGGCGGTAATAATCTCGAACCGCTGCTCACCAAACCCAAAACGAAAGAAGAACTTGCAAAAGAAGCTGAAGAGGCCGCGGCGAAAAAGGCCGAAGCCGCCAAAAAAGCCGCAGCGACTCCTGAAAAGCCATTCGATTTCCGCGAGCTTTCGACCGAAATCAAGATGGGCAAGATCGGTATCGAAGGCGGTTTCTTTACGATTAATGTTCAGAAGCTGGGGCAGACGCTGAAAGTCAGCGGCGCCAATATTCTGCTGCGCGATGTGCTGATCGATCCCAAAGATCTCGAGCACAAGAACCAGTTAGGCCTGACCACGCAGTTCACGCTTGAACTGGCCGAAGGCAGCGGGGGCGGAGTAAAATCGTTCAAGATTATTTTCGACCTGCAGGGTGGCATGGCCCCGATCAATCCTAAAACGGGTGGCCCGGCCGAAGCCGTGACGATGACACTGGGCCTCAGAAAAGGTTCGTATGTCACGGGTCTTGCTATCTTCGAGAAACTCAAAGGCCAGACCGAAATGCTGAACAAGATCGGTATCAAGCTCGGCTTTTTGGGTGAAACCCAGACGCTCGCCAAAGACGCAATGGGTACGATTACCTATGCCGGCGGTTTAATCACATTCAAAACAGCACCGATACTTGCGACGAGCGATTTCGAGTTTGGTCTCACCGCAGGCGACCATATCCATATCAAAACGCTCGATCATCATTTCCGGGGCGATTTGGCTCTCGCGCAACAGCACACGAAAAAAGTCGAAGAAGGCCTCGATAAGAATATCGCTGCCGGTATCGGGCCCGCGCTCGAGAAAATACCTCCGGGAGCCGTACGTGACAAGGCCAAGGCTGCCCTCACTCCTGAGAAGATTCGTGCGTCTGTTCTGGCCCCGGCGATGAAGAACGGCCTCATTACTTTCGGCATCGATTCATCGGCGAGCATCTCTTCGCCCAATGTCAAGGTTCTGACCCCGCAGTTCCCGAGCCTGCAAAACCTGCTGCAAGATGAACTCAAGAAAAATGTTCCCGACCTGAAGAGCCTTATGGGCGCCGAAATGGATAAGCTCAAGGGCGAGGCGATGAACAAAGCCGGCGATGAGCTCAAAAAGCACCTGCCCGGCATTCCTGGTTTTTAAGCAGTCATGAAAGACGTAGTTTTCTACGTCTTTCTTCTCGGCCTCTATGGCGTGTTGGCCCTGAATTTCGGGCTCGCGCCGGGGGCCGCAGCCGAACCCGTGCTGACATGGCGATCGTTGGGCACACACTTCGCGGTTTTTGCAGCAATCGCCACGGTGGCCCGCTGGTCTGTTATGGCATTCAAGCGGCGCAGCGATCGTCTGCTCAAGGGACAAAAGATTGTCGGTATCGAAGAGGGCGAAGCCGACCACGTCATCGACGTGCTGAGACCGGCTGTTCTGAAGCGTGAAGAGAAAAAGCCCAAACTGAAACGCAAGCGCCGGTTCTAAAGCCGGTAGCCCGGAATACACTTGACGGAGGGCTTTCCCGTCCGTATTATGTCGCATCTTCCATGGTGCAACAGCGTTCACCGACCCTGCGGCGCTACCGCGTCCCTTTGCTTTTTCTCGCTGTTTTTTTATCTGCAGG
>JAFLED010000179.1:0-1425 GCA_017302045.1 Spirochaetota bacterium | reverse complement strand
CGTCGCTCGGCGTGCGGCAGAACCTTGCCGAAGAAGAATTTCAAAAAGCCTGGTTGCTTTTCCAGGATCGTAAATTCGACGCCGCGATAGAAAAATTTTCACAGGCGCTCATCATCAATCCGGAATTCCATTGGGCGCGCCGGTTTTTGGCGCAGGCGTATTATTTTTCAGGGCAGACCTCGGAGGCTATCGAAGAATACGAGACGCTGATACGGGCGATGCCGCACGATCTCACGCTCAAAACCAAAGTAGAGATGCTGAATCTTTCGCCCGACACACGCAGCGAATCGGCCGCAGAATTTCTGCGCGTGGTGCCGCGTTCGCAGGGATACCGGTATAACCGGCCGACATTCGTGGGGCTTTTACATTCCGATCGGTTTGCGGTTCTGTCTCTGGGCAATTTCGATGTCGGTAACATGGTTTCGTACTCGGCACAAGGCGAACCTTATGAGAATCGGCACCGTGTCTCGGGTAAGCTCAACTATCCGATGGGGTTTGCGCAGAACGACACCGAGATCTGGATCAGCGACTTTAAAGACGATAAGATACACCGACTGACGAAAAATCCGCGGCGCTTTCTGGCTTATTTTTTTAACCCCGCGGCGCTCGGCAAAACCGGCGGTGGCGACCTCGAGTTTCGTTCGCCTGCAGGCATTTGCCACCGCAACGGCGAATTCATTGTCGCCGATTCCGGCAACAACCGCCTGCAGCGCATCGGCGACGACGGGCGTTTTATCGCCGCCATCGCGCGGCCCGCCGATACCGACGCTCTGCAGACTCCCTTCGGTGTCTACTGCGATGAAGAATCTATCTGGCTTACCGAATCGGGCGCGGGCAGGATATCCCACCTTGACCGCTATGGCAACGTTGTCGCGGAATTTTCCCCTCCCGAAATTAAAAAGCCGCGGCACATTCTGTGGGATGCCGGTGAGCAGCTTTTTCTCGTGGCGGACGAAACCGGCGGAATTATTCACATGAACAACAGCGGCGGCGTGGTGCGTAAAACCACGGGTTACCAGAACAGCGAGGGGCGGTTTGTCACTTTCGCGCGACCCTATGCCGCGGCATTCGACGCATTTCGCAATCTTTATGTCGCCGACTACGGTGCGAGCGAAGTTGTGCAGTTTGCGCCGCAGAGCGAAAAGTTCGGACAGCTTTATATGCAGGTTGAAAAAGTGAGCGCCGCTAAATTTCCGATGCTCGGCGTCTATGTCACCGTATCGACCGGGTTATCCGGCGAGGGCGATTCGGGTATGCTGAATTATCTGACCGAACTGAAAGCCGAAGATTTCAAGATTTTCGAAAACGACGCAGCCGTGGGTAATCTCGGCGCGGAATACCTGAAACAATTCGACGAGATTCTGCACGGCACGATTCTGCTTTCACGTAGTGCGCGCATGAAAGATTACGAGACACAGTTACCGT
>JAFLED010000178.1 GCA_017302045.1 Spirochaetota bacterium | reverse complement strand
GACAGGTGTATGGATCCAAGCCGATGTCCATTCGCGCTGTATAAACTGCAAACCTGAAGATAAACAAAAACCCGTGATCATTTTTGCCGCCGCGACGAGCGCGTCTTTTCTCAGGTGCATCGGTGTCGGGCCCGCATGCGATTCGCGCCCCTGAACCGAAACATCGTACCAGCGCTGGCCTTGCCCCAGAATCACGACGCCGATTTCTTTTTTCTCCGCTTCGAGATAAGGCCCCTGTTCGATATGCGTTTCGAAAAACGCGTGGATGGCCTGCGGTTTTGCAGGGCGTTTGCCCGCATAGCCGATGCGTTTTAATTCTTCGCCGAATATTTTGCCGTGAATGTCTTTTTTCGCGAGAGTTTCGGCGAGAGAAAACTTGCCGACCATTGTGCCCGAGCCCATCATCGCGGGCGCAAAGCGCGTACCTTCTTCATTTGTCCAGACGACGACTTCGATGGGGTGCAGCGTTTCGATTTTTTGATCGTTGAGCGTGCGTATGACTTCAAGCCCTGAGAGCACACCATAGACACCGTCGAATTTGCCACCTGTGGGCTGTGTGTCGAGATGGCTGCCGGTCATCACGGGCGGCAGTGAGTTGTCTTTGCCGGCGCGGCGCGCATAGATATTGCCGACCTCGTCGATTTCGATCGAGCAGCCCGCATCGCGACACCACTGCACAAAGAGGTCGCGCCCTGCCTTATCTTCGTCGGTCAGCGTAATGCGGCAGCAGCCGCCCTTTTCTGTGGCGCCGATTTTTGCCATATCCATGAGGCTCTGCCACAGGCGGTCGCCGTTCACCTGCAGGGTTGCGTTTTTCGGGCGTTCGACGGTTGATGTTTGCATAGTGTTATCGGCCCCGAGGCAGATGCGGGGGCGATTCTATTTTCAGTGGTATGGTTATGTTTCAACGGCAGAGGATAGGTCTTCGCAGGGGGAAATCCTACCCCAAAAAAGGTCTATTTTCGGCAGAAATGGACAGAAATTGGGCAAGCGATGCGAAAATTGTTTACGGAATGACGTGTCATTCTATTATTGGGTCAGTCTCTAATCTTTCGTTTTTGAGGGGGATTTATGAAGAATAAGGTTGCAGGTCTCGATTCGGGTTCGGTGCAGAAGCAGGGTGCGGGGCTCGACACCGAAGTGCTCGTGGTCGGTTCTGGGTTTTCAGGCATCGGTGCCGGCATCAAACTCAAAGAAGCGGGCATTCCTTTTCTCGTACTCGAAAAAGCCCCCGATCTCGGCGGCACCTGGCGCGACAATACCTACCCGGGCATTGCCGTCGACATTACCTCTTTTACTTATTCGTTTTCGTATGAGCAGCTGAGCGACTGGTCGCGGGTTTTCGCGCCGGGCGCGGAGCTCAAAAAGTACGCCGATCATTGCGCGACAAAATACGGCGTGCGCCCGTATATGCGCTTCAACAGCGAAGTGCAGACAAGCACATTCGAGCCCGAAACGCACACGTGGGTGACAGAGCTCAAGGGTGGGGATATTCTGCGTTCACGTTACCTCGTGCTCGCGACCGGTGGGCTCACGATTCCCAAACTGCCCGACATCGAAGGCATCGATTCTTTTAAGGGCAAAAAAATTCACACCGCGCGCTGGGATCACAATTTCGACATGAAAAGCAAACGCGTGGGGATTATCGGCACGGGCGCGACCAGCGTACAGTTGGTGCCGGCTCTCGCACCGCTGGTGAAAGAGATGCATGTCTACCAGCGCACACCGATCTGGATTCTGCCCAAGCCCGACGCTGAAATGGCGCGTGTCGTACAGCTCGCTCTGAAATATATTCCAGGGTTACAGTGGTTGCTGCGCGGTTTTACAAATTCAATCACCGAGGCTGTGATGGTTTTGGGAGTCATCAACTACAAGAAATATCCGCAGATCACGAAATTTTTCGAAAACATCTGCCGCGATCATCTCGCGAAACAGGTCGTCGACCCGGTGATACGCGAAAAACTGACGCCGCAATACGGCTTCGGCTGCAAACGCCCCAGTTTTCACAACGAGTACCTGAAGAGTTTTAACCGCGAAAATGTCGAGCTTGTGACCGACGGCATCCAACGCGTCACAGAGAAAGGCATTGTCACGAAAGACGGCAAGGAGCGCGAAATCGATGTGCTGATTACAGCAACCGGTTTCAAGACTTTTGAAAAAGGGAACACTCCGCCTTTTCCCGTGCATGGTTTAGACGGCAAAGAGCTCGCAACATTCTTCGACGAAGAGCGTTACCAGGCATACGAAGGCATCAGTGTGCCGAAGTTCCCGAATCTGTTTATCATGCTCGGCCCCTACGCGGCGACGGGTGCATCGTGGTTTCAGATGGTCGAGAACCAGTCATACCATCTCGTGCGTGTGATTAAAGAAGCAAAGAAGCGTGGCGCGACGATGGTGCAGCCCAAACAAGAGGCGCATGACCGTTACCATGCCGACATTCTCGAACGCATGAAGGGTACGGTATTTTTCAACAACAACTGCGGCACCGCGAACAGTTATTATTTCGACCGCCACGGCGATGCGCCGTTCATGCGGCCGATGACGTATGCCGAGGTGTGGTACCACAGTCACTTCTTCAACCTCGATGACTATGCCTACTCGAACCAGCCCGCGATCGAGTCAGGCGGCAAGCGCAAGAAAACCGCGCTTACCGCTTGAGCAACTTGAAACCGATCTCGCGGCCATGGCCGCGCATCATCGCGAGGTTGATCCAGAAAAAAGCGAACTGCTCCATGAGCTGAAACTTGTCGTTGCCGCCAACATCGTAACACGCAGCAAAGCCGGCGTCGAGCGCAAGCCGCTCTGCGGCGGCTTTGGCTTTTTCGCTGTCGCCTGCCATAAAGGCATCGAGGCGAAAATCTCCATAGACCGGGTTGGCCATGTTATTAAACCCTGTCGTGTTGAAGCACTTCACGACATCGCGTGTGGCGGTATGGGCGAGTATCGCCTCGGCCGTTGAGGCAAAACCCTGCGGGCCGCGCCCGGCGACGATGTTCATGGTATCGATAATGATTTTGCCCGCGGTATCGCCGAGAGATTGTGCGACTTCAATGGCCGCGGGCGCCGGCGTCGAAAGCAGAATGACCTCTGCCGCGCGTACCGCATCAGCGATGTTGCGTGCCTCGGTATTCTTGTTTTTCAGCAATTCTTTGCCTTTGAAGTTTTCAGTATCCCGGACGGCGAGATAGATTGCATGGCCTGCGCGCGACCAGGCTGTCGCGAGCGCGCCACCGACATTGCCAGTACCTACAATTGCGATTTTCATGGTGCGCTGAATTTTTCGAGAATTTCAACCAAGGCCTGGGGTTTGGCGAGAAAGGGCAGGTGGCTCGTCTTCAGGGTTTGTGTTTCCGTGATCGATCCGTTTGCTTTAACCATGTTCTTTTGCAAGGTATAACCCACTGCCGCATCGGCACTCGTGTGAATGTATTTTTTGGTAACTTTCCCAAAACGCGCGGCCGTCAAAGTCACTTTCTCACCCAGGGGTCGTGTCGGTTCTGCCTTATGGTATTTGACGAGAATGTCTTTTAGCTCTTTAGAGCAATCCGCGCAAATTGCTTTGACGAGAACTTTTTGCGCGATGGTTGCCGAAGACTTATCTGCAGAAAATTCGAGGTTCTTGCCGACAAGACTCTGTTTATCCTGATTGGCGAGCGAGAGCAGATCCTGGTCATTTTGCGGCAAATATGCGGCGACATAAATCACCATGCGGATTTTTTCGGGGTAGTTTTCTGCAACCTGAGATACGACCATGCCGCCCATGCTATGACCCACCAAAATTACGGGCTCATTTTGTTTTTTCACAACCGATACAACAGTATCAACATAACTTTGCAGCGAGATCTCGGCGACCGGAGTATTCTCAGAGCCATGGCCGGGAAGATTCACGGCAACGACTGCGTGGCCTTTGGCTTCGAGCATGGGTTTCACCGCATCAAAAGCATGCGCGTCGGCCCAGGCCCCATGCACCAAGACGAAGTTTGCGGCACTGAGCGCCGATTGTGTGAGCAGTAAGAGAAATCCACCCATCGCAAGAAATCTACTGATTTTTTTCATTTTTTTCTCCTTTTGAATTTTCTGTTTTCATTTCGGTCTTTTCAGCGGCCCACTTGCCGCTAATACCGAAAGTCCAGATGACATCTTGCCGCTGCACGCGCTGCGGCACCGCCGATTCATAGTGGAATACGGCGAGGGTCTTTAAACTGAACGATTGGTTAAGCGCGATCTCGAGACCGGTTTCCCAATGCCAACGGTAGTCATTTGCGGTTTGCATCGCCTGCTGATACCAAAGTTCGCTGGTGAGTTTCACGGCGTCGCTGCCCAGACGCTGCCTGTAATACAGCCGCGGCGTGGCGCGCGGCAACGGACGGTCGGTTGCTTGTAGCGTCTGATCGGGCAGATACGAGGCCGAGGCATAATCGGTCGCCTCGCCTGAGGCCATGAGTGAGAGTTTGAGAACCGCCGCCGTCGAAGAGAATAAAGCCCAGGTTGCACCGATGCCAGCCTGGTTACGCATGTCTATTTTGCGCCTATAACCGGTTTCTAACCAGTGCATCACAAACGGATAGACGGTTTTTTCAGGCCAGAGATAGAAAAAGTTGCGGTTAGACCAGTCGTTCTCGGCGCGGTTGCCGCCGAAGGTTCCCCATGTATACGATGTCGTTGTTGCCGCGGCCGGGCGTGCCTGCGCTTTCGCCTATGCCTCGTTTCAGTAAAGACGGCCAGACCTTTAATAACCCGGTAGAATATGCGCTCAAGAAGATCGGGGGCAAGTGGAAGATGCCGATTCTGTGGCGTTTGCGCGAGAACAAGAAACGTTACGGCGAATTGAAGTCGAGCCTCGAACATGTGACGCACAAGATGCTTTCGACGCAGCTCAAGGAGCTCGAGAAAGACGGTCTCGTAAAAAGAATCGTGCACGAAGTTGTGCCTCCCAAGGTCGAATATGAACTCACGAAGCTCGGCAAAAGCTCGATCGTTGTGGTCGAGAGTCTCAGAACCTGGGGACTCATGCTGATGAAAAACGATAATGTCAAAGAGGGGTAATCCGCCGCAAAAGACTCGGCGCTACGTACCTGAGTTGTATTGAGGGCCTATGGAAATACGTACAGAAATCGAAATCAACGCGCCGGCCGAAAAGGTCTGGAAGGTGCTCATCAACTTTCCCGACTATGGTTCGTGGAATCCCGTCATCCCGAAAATCGACGGCATGCCCTACCGCGGCAACAAGATCAGTTTTAACATACAGGCGGC
Organism: Spirochaetota bacterium; assembly: GCA_017302045.1. Lineage (GTDB taxonomy): Bacteria > Spirochaetota > Leptospiria > Turneriellales > Turneriellaceae > Turneriella. The sequence goes on along the minus strand of JAFLED010000178.1, from coordinate 2,672 downwards.
GCCGGGAATACAGATACCGATTATGGCATGCGAGATTCTCGTGGCCGATTCGGCGCAGAAAGAGTTGCGCTGGAAGGGACCCGCGATTCCGATTGCGGGCGATATTCTGAGCGGAGAACATTTCTTTATCGCGGAGGCAAAAGGTGACAAAACCCGTTTCGTGCACGGTGAAGATTTTACCGGGCTCGCGGCGCCAATGCTAAAGCCACTGCTCGAGCAGCGCCTCACCGATTCGTATAACGAGATGAACCGTGCGCTCAAAAAGCGCTGCGAAGGCTAATGGACCTCAAGGGCAAGAACATCGCCGTCACCGGCGCCACCGGTATGATCGGGGTCTACATCTGCCGGGCGCTCCTCAAACGTGGCGCACATGTCATTGGCGTCGTTCGTAATCCAGACAAGGCGGATTTCCTCAGGCGCGAAGGCGTGGAGTTCAGAAAGGCAGATCTTCTGGACTACGCTTCGCTCGAGCGCGCGTTTGTCGGCATCGACGCCGTGGTTTCCAACGCCGCGCTTTACCAGATCACGAACATGAACTGGGAAGCCAACTATGGTCCCAATAAAACCGGTACCGAAAATGTCTTTAACGCCGCCGGCAAGAACGGCATTAAACGTATCGTCCATATCTCCAGCGTCGCGGTATACCAATTCACGATCTTCGGCGAGATCGATGAAGACTCGCCGCAGGTAAATGGCGAAGCGCGCGAAGGCGGCGCCTACCGGGCTACCAAACAACTCAGCGAAGATCTTGCCTGGAAACTCGCGATGCAGCATGGCATTTCACTTACCACGCTGCGTCCTTCAGGCGTCTATGGCGCGCGCGATACCAATATTATGCCGTATTTCAAGATGGCGATGAAGCTGCCGTTTTTACCGATACCCGGTTTGAGCTGGCCGCTCGTCTATGCGGGCGATATCGCCGATGCGGTCGTGGGCGCGCTTGAGAACGACAAGTCTGCGGGTTCGGCGTATAACACGACCGGCGACGGCCGCGACTTTGCGGATTTTCTGAGCGCCTGGCATGAGGCTTCGGGTAAAGGCGCGCGGGTTTTCAAGATACCCGTGGGTCTCGGCGTGAAATTCAACTTCGATAAGGCCGAGCGCGAGCTGCACTTTCGCAATAAACCTTTCGTCGAGGCGTTGCGCGAGGTTTTTGCCGAAGAGCCTGAATTGCTGGCTTGATCTGGTTCCTGATGCTGCGTCGCGCGCACCTGCTGTCCCGAATCGCTTTGGTATTGACGGGCATGCTTTTCTCATGTAATGCCCAACGCCTTTTATCCGCACCCCCCGTTGAAAAGACGGTGCCTCTGGTCGAAAAACATCCGAATGTCCGCGCCGCTTTCGGCGACGATGTGGCCGTCTCGCTCTTAATCACGAAAAAATTTAAGCGTGAGCTGAACCGCAGCCTCGCAGGTGAGGATACTGTCGACTTACTGACGCGCATCAAGGGCTCGAAAGCCGAAGGCTGGTTCACGCTCTATGCGCAGAATATCCACAACCAGGGTTGGGCGGGCACTTTCTCCGCAACAATCGAAGGCAGAAAGATTCTAAAAGAGGGTCGCTATGTCGCGGAAGGCAATACTGTAGTTCTCTCTGGTGCTTTTGCGCCTGATGGCTCGCCCGTGGTAAAGAAGTAAATCCGCCGCTCAGGCACCGACAGTCATGTTCATGATCCACGCATTGATGTGGATGTTATTGCCTGTCGTCGCACTCTCGGCAACTTGCAGAATATAAGAGGCTAGCCGCGGCGCGGGCGTGGGTTGAATTGCATTGAGACCTGGTAGCTTGAAAACGGGCCCCAATAGTTTTGCCGCTACCGCCGCAGCATTCTCTCCCGGCCGGTGTTCCGCGCGCTCGCCGATTAAAAGTGACGGCCGGTAGATATGCAACGCATGCAAATTCAGTGACTGCAACTTATCTTCGATCTCGCCTTTCACGCGACTGTAAAAAATCCCTGATTTCGCCGAGGCGCCATGCGCTGTGACAACATGTAAGGAAAGAGCGCCGATGCGGTGCGTCTCTTCGGCGAAGTTTAGAACAAAATCGTAGTCGACCTGCCGGAATGCAGCTTCGCTGCCTGCTTTTTTGATCGTGGTGCCGAGTGTACAGATCGCGATGGCGTTTTGGGGCTGGTGGTCTCCCCAATCGACGGGCGCGAGAAAATCATGCGCGATGAAGATCGCATTCGCTGGCAACGTGGCTGGTGCCGAGCGGCCCAGGCAAAAAATCCGGCCTGTGCCGTTTTTTTGCTCCAGTTGTTTTAGAATTTCAGCGCCGACGAGCCCCGTCGCGCCAGCGAGAATATAGTCGCGTGGCATAGTGTATTGCCGTCTGATAAACCATCACGACTTACCCGTAAAGCCAATTTGCGGCGGTAGTATCCTGCTCCCTTCACATAGAATCGCGCCGCGACGCTACCAATAACTGTCTGCTTCGAAGCCTAGGCAGGTTAAATTACGGTAAAACGGTCGCGATGCGGCATTGACGCCGAAGATTTGTATTTTTTCGATGAATCGAATACCTTCCCAGGTTAAATCTTTCTGCGAAACCAGCCACTGGCCATGTTTTTCCATAGCCAGCAGCGGAAGATAGAGTTCAATAGCCAGTCGCACAAACGCCGTCATCGTCAAACCCAACTCCATGGAGGCTAACCGAATAAGCTTCTCATCATC
>JAFLED010000177.1 GCA_017302045.1 Spirochaetota bacterium | reverse complement strand
CCGCCGCCGACGCAGGCAATCGCGTAATCCGGTTGGCGACCAAGCATGTCCTGCATCTGGCCGATGCATTCCTCGCCGATCACCGCCTGGAAGTCGCGCACCATCATCGGGTACGGATGCGGGCCGGCGACGGTACCGATGATGTAGAAGGTGTTGTGGACGTTGGTGACCCAGTCACGCATCGCTTCGTTGAGCGCGTCCTTCAATGTCTTCGAGCCGGACTCGACCGGCACGACGGTGGCACCAAGGAGCTTCATGCGATAGACGTTGGCGGCCTGGCGCTTGACGTCCTCCGAGCCCATGTAGACAACGCATTCCATGCCGTAGCGCGCGGCGACAGTGGCCGTGGCGACGCCATGCTGGCCGGCACCGGTTTCGGCGATGATGCGTTTCTTTTTCATCTTCTGCGCGAGCAGTGCCTGGCCGAGGGTGTTGTTAATTTTGTGCGAACCGGTGTGCAGCAGGTCTTCGCGTTTCAGGTAAATCTGCGCCTTGTAACGTTCCGACAGGTTTGCCGCATAGGTTAAGAGCGAGGGACGGCCGGCATAATCGTTGTAAAGCCCCAGCAATTCTTTCTCGAATTTTTTATCGTGGCTGAATTTTTTCCATGCGGCGTTGAGCTCGTCGAGCGCCGGTATCAACAACTCTGATACGAAGCGACCGCCGAATTCGCCGAAATAACCCTCGGGAGACTCCGGTTTTTTGGGTGCCGCAGGCTGGGCCTTAGCCTTCGGTTTTGTGGGTTTCTTTTTTGCTGCCATTAAAAATCTTCCTCTGCTTCTTCGACAGAAGTATAGACGTCGAAAACCTTGTCGAGCATTGTCACCTGTAATAGATTGAGAATATTCTGTTCGGTGGCGACAAGCCGCAGCTCGCCGTTTTCGCCGCGGCAGACCTCGGCAAAGCGGGCCAGAACTCCGAGCGCCGAACTTGAGATATGCTGCGCGCCGCCGAGATCGACGATGACTTTAAAACGCCGCCTTTCGGCCAGGCCATTGAGCGCGTCTTCGATTTCGTAAACCTGATGCGGGCGTATAGAACCCGAGAGCATGAGCAGAGCGACAGAACCTTCGGTGGCGATCTTCATGAATATAAATGCGGCAAATTGCGCGCCGCAAAAGTGGGATGTCCCTGTCGCATGAATCCGGCGACATTATGTCACATCTTTGATACAGGTCAAGCACATAATGGCTATCAATAAAAGAAGGGTATTGGCTTTCTTCGGTCAGGCAGCCAAACCGCGAAGGGTTTGACGGCGTGTCTCTCTGGCAAACTGTGGATTGTTGAAAAGTGGCGGTTGCCGCTTTTTTTTTTGGAGCTTTGAATAGCGCCAATGGGTTCATCCAACCATGAATATCGCCGAAATTACGGAAAAGCAGGTTTCAGAGCGCGCGCAGGCGGCGTTGCCGCCAGAGCTGACTCTCTATAAAATCGCTTTTTTTCATACGAAGGGCAACACCCGCATCGTCGTGCAGCTCGATAAGCCGGCGGATGTATACGGTTCTGTGAATATCGGCGAGTGCGAGACCTACTCGCGCCGGCTGCGCGACAGCCTCGACGAGCTTGAAAAGGTGAGCGGTCTCAACCTGAACTATTCGCTCGAAGTTTCTTCGGCGGGGGCAGAGCGCGAGCTGGCGTCGCTTGCCGATGTGCGGCGGTTCAGTGCGTTGCCGCTGAATGTAACCTTTACCGCCGAGAACGGTAAGGTGTTGTCCGAGGTGGTAAAAGCGACGGCGATCGAAGGCGAGACCGTGATTTTTAACCTCGCGGATTGCAAGCTGAATCGCAAGAAACTGTCGCCGAAGAAGATTCTTGCGGCGCCCGCATACCGGGTCGAATGGAATAATATTAAGAAAATACGGTTACACCTCGACGTGTAACTCAGGAGAGAAAATGGCACGAGCAAAGAAAGCGGTAGTTGAAAAAAAGCGTTCCTTCTTCGAAGATATTCAGCAGGTCACGCAAGACAAGGGTTTCGATAAACAGGAAATTCTCGAGGTTGTCGAAGCGGGCCTCATCGCCGCTTACAAACGCAAGTACCGCACGACCGATAACGTGAAGGTCGTCATGGACAAAGATAAAGACGACGTCTTTGTGATCGCGCGCCGCGTCGTCGTCGACAATGTCGTGCTGCCGGGCATGCAGATTCTGCTCGAAGACGCGAGAAAAGTAAAGGCGGATGTACAGCTCGGCGAAGAAATCGATATCGTGGAATACCCGCTCGAATTCGGGCGCATCGCCGCGCAAACCGCAATGCAGATCGTCGCGCAGAAACTGCGCCAGCTTGAGCAGAACAAAGTGCGCGACGCCTACGAAGGCAAGATAGGCGAAATCATGAACGGTTATATTCTGCGTAAGCGCGGCGATACCGTCTATGTCGATCTGGGTAAGGTCGAAGCGATCATGCCGGTCAAACATCAGATACCGAAAGAACGTTACCGCGTCGAAGACAAGATCAAGGTGCTGCTGCACTCGATCGAGCAAGACAAGGGAGGTGGGCCGCTGCGCGTGATCGTGTCGCGCGCCGACCGCATGTTTGTGCAGAAACTCTTCGAAAAAGAAGTCCCCGAAATTTTTGAAAAGATCGTTACCATCAAAACGATTGGCCGTATTCCGGGCGAGCGGTCTAAGGTTGTCGTCGCTTCAGAGCGGCAGAACGTCGACCCGGTCGGGGCCTGCGTCGGTGTGCGCGGGGTGCGTATTCAGGCCATCGTGCGCGAACTCGGTACCGAGCGTATCGACATCGTCGAATGGGCGTCAGACCCGCGCGAGCTCATCACGAATGCGCTGACTCCCGCTTCGCCAAGCCTTGTGAAGGTCGACCCGACGAGCCGCGAGGCTCTGGCCGTTGTGCCCGATAAAGATCTCGCGATTGCCATCGGCCGCGAGGGCACAAACGTTAAAATTGCTTCGTATATCACACAATACAAGATCGATGTAAAATCCGAGTCGCAGTTCTCGCAAGAGATGGCTTCGCCTGAGGCGAGAAAACGCCTCGACGAGATCTTCGACGTGGCTGTGCCCGAAGAAGCCCCCGCCGAAGAAGAGGGTACACCGCTGACGGCGCTGCCGGGCCTCGCACCGCGGATCATCCGGATTCTCAGAGACAACAATATCAAGTATATCGAAGACCTGGTATCGATGGACGAAGAAAACCTCGTCAATATCGAAGGTATTGGCCGTGCAACGGCGAAACGTATTATGGAGATCATCTCTGAGAACGTCGAGTTCGAAGAGGGCGAAGGCGGCGAAGAACCGCAACAGAGCCAAGAACTTGACGCGGCGCCTAAAGCCTAAGTCAAGACAATAAGGAAAATAAGAAAGCGCGCATGGCAGACAAAATAAAACTCACGCCCAAGAAGATCGTGCTGAAGAGCAATTCTTCAAAAGACTCGATCGCGGGCAAAATCAGCGCGCAAAAGGTTCAGCAAGACCAGCAACGCGAAGAAGAACGCAAACAACAGCAAGTGAAGCCGCCGGTAAAGCCGGTCGTCGCCGAAACCGTGGTGAAAAAGCCGGTAGAGCCGCGCCAACCACCCAGGCCGCGCACCGTCTTTGTGCAAGACGAGCGCCAACCCAAGACCGAGGCCGAAGAACGCGAGGTCAAGAAGGGGCCTGGCACTAAGCCCGGTGCGGATAACAAAAAGAAATCCAATCTGCGTGAAGATATTCTCAAGAAAGAAGAACACAAAAAATTCTTCATCGGCCAGAAACAACGCGACCGAGGCAAACCCGAACAAGGGCAGGCCGTATCGTCGGTGCCCTCGAAAATTAAAATCACCGAATTTGTCCAGGTTGGCGAGCTTGCCAAAAAGCTCAACGTTCGTGCTCCCGAAATTATCGCAAAACTCATGGCGATGGGCGTGATGGCGACGATTACACAGTCGATCGACGCCGAAACTGCCACACTTTTAGCTTCAGAATACGGCTGCCAGATCGAAGTTATCTCTCTCTATGAAGAAACGCTGATTCAAGAAGAAGCCGATAAACCCGAAGACCTCGTCAACCGGCCGCCGGTTGTCACCATCATGGGTCACGTCGACCACGGTAAAACCAAGCTGCTCGATGCGCTACGCCAGACCGACGTTGTCGCGACCGAAGCCGGTGGTATTACCCAACACATCGGTGCATACCAGGTGACGCGCCCGAAAGGCAAAATTACCTTTCTCGATACTCCTGGTCACGCGGCATTCTCGGCGATGCGCGCGCGCGGTGCGCAGGTCACAGATATTGTTGTCCTGGTGGTTGCCGCCGACGACGGTGTGATGCCACAAACCGAAGAGGCGATCTCACACGCCAAAGATGCGAAGGTGCCGATCATTGTCGCGGTGAACAAGATCGATAAACCCGCGGCAAATATCGACAGAATCAAACAAGACCTCGCCAAGTTCGAAATCCTTTCCGAAGATTGGGGCGGTACGACACCGTTTGTCCCCATTTCTGCATTACAGAAACTCAATCTCGACAAGCTCGAAGATGCGATTCTCGCGCAGGCCGAAGTGATGGAAGTCAAGGCCAACCCGAAGAAACATGCAATCGGTACCGTCGTTGAGGCCAAACTCGATCAGGGCCGCGGACCGGTTGCCACTATCTTAGTACGCAACGGTACGCTGAAAGTCGGCGATGCTTTTGTTGTCGGTCTCGAAGGCGGCAAGATCCGCGCGATGTATAACGATAAAGGGCAAACAGTGAAAGAAGCCGGCCCTGCGACGCCGGTAGAGATTCTCGGTTTGTCCGGAGTTCCCAATTCGGGCGATATCATGAACGTGATGGCGTCAGAGCGTGAAGCGCGCGAAATTGCCGATAAACGCCAGGAGCTGGCACGCCAGCAACAGGCGCAACAGGTCAAGAAAGTCAAACTCGAGAACTTCGACGCGACCATCGAAGAAGGCAAGCTCAAAGAATACAAAGTCATTATCAAGGGCGACGTGAAAGGTTCGGTAGAAGCACTTACGGCGGCGCTCGAGAAACTTTCGAACGAAGAGGTTCGCGTTCGCGTTATCATGGGGTCGACCGGTGAAATCACCGAAAGCGATGTCATGCTTGCCTCTGCCGCCAAAGCGACGATTATCACCTTCAACGCCCGCGCAAACGCGAAGGTGCGCGATGTTGCCTCAAAAGAAGGCGTTCAGATCAAGAACTACAATATCATCTACCAGGCGATCGACGATATGAAGCTCGCCCTGGGCGGCCTGTTGTCTCCAGATATCTCTGAGAAGGTCAATGGCGAAGCCGAAGTGCGCCAGGTCTTCAAGATCTCGGGTATGGGTACCGTCGCCGGTTGTTCTGTGCGTTCGGGCTTTATCAAACGCACCAACCCCGTTCGTGTATTGCGCGACGGTGCTGTGGTTTACACCGGTTCGCTGAAATCTCTCAAACGCTTCCAGGAAGACGTCGGGGAGGTCAAAGAGGGCTTTGAGTGCGGTATTCTGGTCGAGAACTTCAACGATCTCAAGATCGGCGATGTCATCGAAGCTTTCGAGAAAGTCGAAACCCAGCGTACGTTTGAAGAAGCCGGTAGCAAATAACGCTGCCGCGCCGGCATTTACCGGAAATTTGCGATGAACGACATCAAAAGACTGCGCCTGCAAAACCAGATATTCCGCCATGTCGCGACGTATTATCAGAAGATGGCGGGGGCAAAAAACGCCCGCGCAACGCTGGAGAATGTCACCAAGGCCGAATCGAACAACCCTTTCGAGGCTGTTGATCCCGATAAGTTTACGCAGCAGGTTACCGACTATTGTACATTCACGCGCTGCGAGCTGTCTTCAGACGGCTCTTTTGCGAAAATTTTCGTCAGTGTCTGGGGCGACGCCAAAGAGCAGGATCGCATTCTGAAAGAGATCAAACGCCTCGTGCCGGGTATGCGTTCGAGTATCGCGAAGAATATTCGCATGCGTGCGATACCCCAGCTCACTTTTGTGCAAGACCTTTCATTCGAAAAAGCCGGCGAAGTCAATAAACTGATTTAGCCCGTCTCAGTTGCCCTGCGGAGTGAATTTACGCGCGAGAAATTTCTTCGCGAAGAACGGCAGTTTGGCCATCAGATAGACCAAGAACACCATCGGTTTCGGAAAGTTGATTTCGCGTTTACGCCTGAGGATTCGGCGCAACATGTAATCCGCCGCCTTGTCTGCGGGCATGAGAAAGGGCAGGGGAATCGTCGACTCGGCGACGATCGGCGTCGCGACGAAACCGACATGCACTGTGGTGACGGCGACGCCGGTTTGCTGCAGATCAAGCGCGAGGCATTCCATAAAACGCGAGAGCCCCGCTTTGGGCGACGAATAGCCTGCTGCGTCGGGCAGCGCTGTGTAAGAAGCCAGCGAACTCATCGCCACGACGTGACCACGGCCGCGTGCGACCATACTTGGCAACAGCGCGGTGATGGTCGCTAAGGCGCCAGCATAGTTAATATGCGTCGCATCTCTGATGGCTGGCCACGACCACGAATGTGGCAGATCTCGTGGAATACCGACTCCGGCATTAGCGATAACCAGGTCGATTCCGCCGAACTTTTTGTCGAGGGCCACGATCGTTCGCGCCGTCGCATCTGCTTTCGCCACGTCAAGACGCACGGCGGTCGCTTTGCCCCCCGCGCGGATAATCTCAGCCTGAATTTTTTTCAGCAGCGGCAGGCGGCGCGCTGTGACAATGACATGCACGCCGCGCGCCGCGAGGTTGCGCGCGAGAGCTTCACCGATGCCGCTCGAGGCGCCGGTAATGAGTGCCGTAGTCCACGGAGGGGCTTGGTCGCTTATTTCCAATGGGCGAGAATCAGTGCGCTGATCGAAAGGCCGGCCAGATTGTAGACGGAGTTGATGGCGACGAGTTTCCACGAGTGGCCCTCCCACGCTTTTTGACCGAGCGTTTGCGGCAGAAAAAAACCGAGCCAGGTGAAAAATGCCGCCGAGAGCGCAAGCGCCAGCGGTTTCGGTGCTGTTTGCGGCATCGTCGCATTGCCGAAGAACTGCCAGACGAACATATTGTGTGCGAGAACCCAGATAATAAAGAAAGAACCGACGGTCATCAGTATCGCGCTGAGAATAAATTGTTTCGGTTGTGGTTTATAATCGGGGGGGAACTCCATCTCTTTTGCCCAGATTTTCCCGAAAATCGGGCCATACCAAAGAAAGCCAAAAACAAAATTGGCGGCAACAGCCACGCCGATCGCAAGGTAATTCAGTTTGATGTTGTCCATGGTGTCGCAAAGTTTGCCGTCTTGGGTATGGCGTAAACCGCAAGCGCCTCGGCTTTGCCGCGTAACCGCACCCGCGCGTGAAAAGCCGTGGGCACCTCTGTTATACCGGCGTGCTGTGCGACACTTTCGGAGAACATCAGCCAGGTTTCGAGCTTCTTATTTGCGTGTTCGAGCCGGCTCGCGGTATTCACGACGTCGCCGATCGCGGTAACATGCGCTGCGCCGCCATAACCGAGCTCGCCGACGATCGCGTGTCCCGCGTGTAAGCCGATACGGATTTCAAGCGGTGTCGAAATTTCTTCGGCGAGAAATTCGTTGATGAACCCCAGCTGTTCGCGCATACGCAGCGAGGCCGAGATTGCATTCTGTGCCGCCGCGCCGATGTCGCCTTCGAGACCAAAAATCGCCATAATGCCGTCGCCGATAAACTTATCGATGAAACCGCCATGCTGTTCAATAATTTTTCCCATACTACGAAAGTACTGGTTGAGAACGAAAACCACGTCGTAGGGCAGCTTGTTCTCTGAAAACGAGGTAAATCCCTTTAGGTCCGAGAAAAAGATCACCACTTCTTTTTCTGTGCCGTTCGCTTCGGGACGGCGTGCCAAGAGCCGTGCCGCGCCGGTGTAATTTGCCTGTGCCGCCGCGATGAGCGGCGCGATGCGCACTGCGCCCGAGACGCGCGCCTGGCAGGCGAGACGCACGTCGCTTTCGGCACCGATCTTTTTCAGAACGGCCTTTTCGGTATTTTCCGCCGGGGAAAGGTTTTCCTTGCCCGCAATCACGCGCACGCGGCACGTCGAACAACGTCC
>JAFLED010000176.1 GCA_017302045.1 Spirochaetota bacterium | reverse complement strand
GCTCGACCGAACCTTAGAAAGCGGTCTGCCGTTTCGTTATGCTGAAAACGAGGTATTCGGCGTCGACAGCAAATCGGTGGGGCAGCTGATTATCAAAATCTGGAATCTACCCGTCGTTTACCGCGAGGTCGCCGCGCTGATTCACCGGCCGCACGATGCCGCGCTCGCCAAACTGCCGGCAAAGGATCGCGAGATTATCCGTATCGTCGGTACCGCAAACCATCTCGCGAAAACAAACGGTTTTGGTTACCTTGAAAGGGGAGAAATTCCGGAACTCGGGGATTATTACGGCGCGCTGGAAATTATTCCTCCGTGCGCGCTTGATTCGATTGCCTGGCGGGAGGCAGTGATGCGCGATCCTTATTACCAGGTTTTTACGGCGATACACTGATGCTGTCTGAACAAACGGAAGTGTTACCCGGCGAAACGCTGCTTGAGATTACCGCATACGAATTATATTCGGGTGTAAAGGGGGAGATCCGCGATCGCGTACGCCAGATTATCGAAAATCTCGGTAGTGCGAAAATCGCCGGGCCGGTTTCTGCGATGGTGCTCGAACTGGCGGATAACGCCCTCAAGGCACTTTACAAGTATGTGTTTTATGAATATGCCATCAAAGAGACGGGTCTCGGCGATCTGCCTTTCGAGCAATGGAATGAAATCTTTAAGAATGAAATCGAAACCAACTACGCGAAAAATTTCGAGCGCGTCTGCCGCGAACAATCTTTGGCGATGATCGTACGCCTGTCGCAGGCCGGCGAAACGCTGCGCATCGATGTCGTGAACGACGGTGCACCCGAACCGGGGGAGTATGCGGCCTTGCGCCGGCTGCTGAAAGAAACGGCTAAATCGCAGAGCATACGGCGTTTCATCGGTACCGAAAACAACGATGCAGGCGACGATGCCGAGATACCCGGTCTCGGTTGGACACTGGTCTTTCTGACGCTGAAGGGTCTCGGCCTTTCGCCGCATCACTTTCACTTTATCGTTGGCAAAAACCGCACCACTGCCCGCATCGAGCTGCCGCTGCGGCTTTTCGAGCAACACGCGGTGCAGGGCATTCGGTTGCTTGAACCGGGGACAGAGACCGATGCCATGGTTTCGCGCATTTTTGCGGGGCTGAAGCACGGCATCGTCGTTTTTAACGAAGCAGGTGACGTGTTGCAGGTTTCTGCGAGTGTGCTCGAGTCTTTAGGGCTTACGCCCACCGCGGCTGCGAAGTTTCCCGGTCTGCTTAAACCCCGGTTCTCTGAAGATATCTTTTCGGGACCATTCAATGTCACGCTGCTTCACCGCTTTGATAATTACCGTCTGCGTGTGCCGACCGCCGACAGCGCGCGCGAGCTGTTGTTCAATATCAGCGGTATCTACAACCCGGCGCTGAAAGAGGTCGAGACCTACTGGCAGCTCATCAACCTGGCGCAAGATACCGTTGGCCTTAGCGAGGGTTCTATATTTGAAAATGTGCACCTGCAAAGCATCGTGCGGCCTTATATACCCGGTATGATACTGGAGAAGGCGCGCGAAAGCCTGCGTCACGGCCTCTTTCGGTTGCCGAACGAGCACCGCGAATTGACGATTTTTTTCTCGACCTGATTGGTTTTACGGAAAAAAGCGAACAACTCGAGCCCACGAAGGTCATCGATCTTTTGAATCTTTCGCTGGGCATCGTCGTTAAATCTATCGAAATGCATCATGGTTATATCGATAAGTTCATGGGTGACGGCATTATGGCCGTTTTTTCTGATCCGCTTGAAGCGGTGATCTCGGGATTCGAAATCCAGAATAATTTTGCCGGGTTAAATGCTTATCGCGAGATCAGCGGCGAAGATAGCATTGAAATGCGCATCGGTATCAATACCGGCATGGTTATTCTCGGCAGCGTCGGTACGCGTAAACGTATGGATTGGACAGCGCTGGGTGATGCCGTAAATACGGCTTCGCGCATTGAGAAATCGGGTAAGGCGCGTAGTGTGCTGGTCAGCGATTCGACTTACCAAAAGATCCGGAGCCAGGTCTGCGTGGGCGAGACCTTCGCACAAAAAGTAAAGGGTAAACAAAAAGAGATTCTCGTGCATTTTCTGCGCTCGGTGTCATACGCAGAGAACGGCGTGCAGAAACGACTGGAACTCTAGGCTGCCTGAGCCTATGTATCTGCCCCATAGCGGGGGTTTGCAATCTGCAGGTTATGTTTTAGCACTTCTTTCACGGTTTTCCATTCGTCGCCGCCGGGCAAAGATTTTTGAGCGCGTATCTTCTGCGCCGCCGCACGCGCGAGCGCATGCGTTGTTTTTAATAACTCTCTGTCGCCCATGCCTTTAACTTCAGCTTTTTGCCCCGTGAGCTTGCCTAAGAGCAGCGCGTCTTCTTCAAGCAGCGGCCGGCTCCCCTTGAGCTCACGCGCCACAACGCCGAGCATGTTCCATGAGACCAGGGTTTTGTATGCAAGGGCGTCTTCTTCTTTCACAAATGGCAGAACTTCTTTGATTAGAAATTCCTGAATGGCCTCGAGCAGATCGGTGTGTTCGGGACGGTACTGCATTATGCGGCTCCTTCGATGAGGCGCATCGCCTCATACTCCATTTCTGCGACACGCCGGCCGATCGAGGCGAACTCGATGCCTTTGTCTTTCCCCGAAAGATGGCGTTCGCCCTGCTGCGCGGCGCCGATGGCCCAGCGGATATTGCCCATGATTTCCCAATAGCGAATCTTGTGGTGTTCGAGCTTCACTCCGCTTACCTGTTCGTAATGCGGATAAAAATCTTCGGGCGCGGCAAAGCCGCCGAGCTCGTTCTTTATTTTGCCGAAGCGCCAGTCACGCATGCGCAGGTAGCCGATGTCTTCGTGGCGGTCGCCCCAATGCGCGAATTCCCAGTCGAGAATGCCTGTAAGTGCTCCATCCGACACCATGAAATTGCCGGAGCGAAAGTCGCTGTGGCAAAGGACCAGTTCTTCCGTAACGGGGGCATGCGCCTCGGCCCAGTTGAGGCACAGTTCGATGCCGGGGTAACCGCCCGGCAAGTCATCGAGCAGTTTGCGGCACTGCGCGATGGCCATGAGGCTGATGTCTTTTGTGCCCGGCCTGATCTTGAGGTCGAGAAAGGGCAGAATGTCGGATTGATGGTGAATACTGTGAATTTTCGCGAGGTTCGTGGCGACATCCGCCGCCAGTTTTTTGAAGTCGATTTTCTTATTCTTGAGAATGTCACGCGGGTTTGCGGTGCCTTCGATCTTTTGCATCAGGTAAAAAGGATGACCGACGATCGTGGTGTCTTCGCTGAGCCATTTAACGGGTGGCGTGAGTACACCCGCGGCGACCGCTTTTTCGATCACCTGGTATTCCTGCGGCCGCGACAGGCTGCCGAGCAGCGAACCGCCCTTGTCTGTGCGCAGCACGAGTTTTTCGTCGAGCGCACCCGATTTCAGATGCAGCAGATAGTTATCCTGGCAGGCGCCGCCCGAGAGCTGGCGGAACTCGGCGATTTCGGCCGGTGCGCCGGTTTTAGCTGAAAGATAGGCCTGTAGTTTATCTGTCTTCACGCGCGGACAAAATGGCGCACATTCTCAGGATGTCGCACCAAAATGGCGTTTACAGTATTATGATCCGCTAAGCTCTGTATCGTTTCTGACAATGCGTTTAGGCATTTTTATGAGTGCGGTTTTGCTCTCGCTCAGCTGCACAGAGAAGAAGCGAAGTGTCGTCTACACGGGCCACAAAGAGCCGGCGCTGCGCATTGAGAAACTCACCATCCAGACTTTTGAAACAGCCTATGACCGGCAGGAATATTATCTCGACCAGCGTTTCATCGGCTATGTTGGTTCGAATTACCTGCTCGAAGAGTCTCAGAATGACGGCCATGCGGTTCTACCGGTCTGGCCCAATAAGCTGAAAGAAGCACCCGTGTGGCTATTGAAGGTGCTTCCGAAAAAGGGGTATTTTCCCTGGTATCTTTATGTTTCCCCGAAAAAATTTTCCCGGGATGAATTTGAGTTTATCGTCGAACAATTAACCGGGATTACCAAGAAACAGGGGCCGGTCATGCACCAGGCATATTATCTTGCGGGGGCAGTCTATTTTCAGTACGCTGATCTCTTCGAAATTTACCGCGCCGCCGGAAATGCAGAAGACATCATCGAGATTAATCCTGAAGGCACAGTCTCGCATATACCCGATGCTTCCAATATGGGCACACGACGTTTTTACGGTAAACTTGCCGACGGAAAAATTTCCATGAAGCGCTACTGGGTAAAGGATATCGATTTTTCCCGCTTTCGCGATAGCTCGGGCAGAAAACTGACGGAAGTTTATGCAATTGTTCTGACCGAAGGTATGTGAGCCCAGCTTTTTCAGTTTTGCGACAACCGCAAACCTGCAGAAAAGTAAAAGTCTTGCCAGTATCAACTTGGGTTTTCTGATCGCTGTGAGGTACTTATGATCAGGGATTTTACCAAAGAAGAGAAGAAAGCGCTGATTGCAGTGGCAAAGTTTATTGCCAATCAGGATAATAAGCTCAGCGATGCCGAGCTGCAACAATTCACCAAACTTTCGGAACAACCGGGTTTCGGCGATTTTCATACGATCTTCAAGGCTGTAGATCACGAGATCAAAACGCTAAGCGATCTTTCGCATGCGATCAATGCCGTAAAGCGACGCGAAATCCAGGAAGAAATCGTCGCTCTGGCGATTGCAATGGCAGAGGCCGATGGCGTCGACTCGCCGGCGACGCACGACACAGTTCGCTATCTCTGCCGCGTCTGGAATATCCCCGTCGAAAATGTGGGCTCGCCGCGCGATATGATACTCGTCAGCCAGGTGCGAATCTTCATTCGTGGGGCAATCGGCAACGACTGAAACTATGGATTTTCAGGGAAGCAAGCCCTTTTATCAGTGACTTCGGCAATACCCGCTGCCCCAACATAGCTGGCCTTTACCGCCAAGCTGCCGCCGTCGAATGCGAGGCCGATGTGGTGATGGTAGGTTTCCCGTCCCTCGCGAAAAATGCGTGGCCAGCGTGCCGCGTTGACGTAAAGAATACCGTCGCGCTCAAGCCACCACTGTTTCGGTTTTTTGCCATGCTTCGTCGGGTAGTGCATGTGCCCCGCGATGACGGCGAGAGGCGGCTTGCCGGTGTTTTGTGCATGGGCGATGGCCTCGCTCAGGTCATGGTCGCCGAAGTCGGTCTCTTCAGGCAGAAAATCGGCGCCGAACATGTCGGTGGCTTTCGCGCCGAGCCCAAACGGGCCGTGGTGTGCCATAATGATGTAGGGCGGATTCACCGCGTCGATGAGAGCTTTTATTTTAGCGGCACTTTCTGCCAAAGTTTGGATACCATATTCTTTTTTAAGAAACGGCCTGAAGTTCACGGGTAAATCCAACGGCTTCTCTGTCTTCGCGGCATTCGCATCGCCCATCGAAAACGGCCGGGCACAGACGAGACGCAGGTCGCCCAAATCATGCGTCGAATAGCCACAGAGCGCGGGGCCGGTGAGTTCGCGCTTGAGGCGCGCCATGCGCGTTTCTTGCGATGCGGCGCCGAAATGAATGAGCGTTTCGTTGTGCATGAGTTCACCCAACAGTTGGCGCACGCCGGTCGTGTCGTGGTTACCGGGAATCAGATAGCTGGGTTTTGTTATCTGATTCAGCAACGGTAAAATACGAAACATGCTATCGGGATTCTTAGCTGCGAGGTCGCCGACCATGAGAATCGCGTCATAGTCCGAGGAGTTGAAGAAGCGTACGTCTTCTTCGTCGAACTGCATGTGCATGTCGCCGATGACTGCAAGCTGCATGGTTAGCCAAAGAAAGACAAAATATCGAGTATCACCGAATAACCGCCGGCATCGCGCAGAAACTTTAAGCGCTCCGCTTCACCCGTGAGAGTATGGCTCTCTTGTACCTTTGCCAGAAACCGGCGCAGCAGAATCGGCCCCGCAAGCAGAGCAGTCATCGGCCACGGAATCCAAAACAACCCGGGATGAATCGATGCGAGAACCACCGCTGCGGCGAGTAACAGGGTACCTGTGATGTAACTCTTGCGGGCGATCAGGAAAAACGGACCGCATAACAACCCCAGCCAGAACCAACTGAAGGCGATGCGTGGCTTGCCTTCTGTATCGGTCAGGTGTTCGAAGACTGCGGCGTATTTTTCCCATACCGGGCCGCTGTCGTGCTGCAGGTAAGCTGCAAGCTCTTCGCGTTCAAAGCCGCGTACCATGCGCCAGTTTCATAATGCGCGATATTGCGGCACTACTGTTCGAGCCCCGCACGCCAGTAGGCAATACCCGCAAAACCATACTTCTGCACGAGCTTTTCATAGTGCGCGTACAGTGCTTCGGCGGGGTAATATGCGACTCCCTGGCTGCTGGGTTTGCTGCGGCAACCGTCGGCTTGTCTTTCGGGAGATTTTATGTTTTCAAAACTGCGGCGTCTGATCGCGGTCGCTTTTTTGCCCTCAAATCGGTAGCCATACAGCGGCGCACCCAACCAGATTTTTTCGCGCGGCAGCTTTGCGAGAGCAGCCGCGTTTTCGTCGAGCCAGCCAATGCCGCTGACGCAGCCGGGCTCGGTGCCCTGGCGGTGGTAATCGTAGAGCATCACGACAATACCGTCTGCTGAATGAGCTAGCTCTGGCAGATTGTGAAACGCGCGCCATTTTTCGGGCATGCCGACCGGGGGAAAAACTGCCGTGTAGACGCGTGTACCCGTCATGATTTCTTTCTTCAAGCGGCGGATGAAACTTACGAATTTGCCGGCGTTTTCAGGCGGCAAATATTCGAAATCGATCTGAACAGCGCCGACGCCCGGCAGTTCGCGCAACAATTCATTCACAGAAATAATCGCGCGATTCTGAATTTCAGGGTTGTTTAGGATCGCGATTCCCGCTGCGCTATCTTTCAGACCGAGCAGCAGATGGCTTTCCTGATCATGCGTTTTGGCGATTGCCGCCGGCATCTTTTCAGGCGGAGTGCGGGAGAGCCCGCCTTTTTGGTCAAAACGAAAACCGACCCAGATGGCGGCAGCATCTTCGCCGCTGCGGAAATCCCATTTATATCCTTTGGGTAATGCTTCGGGCAAAGCATAGATCCACCGCCTGATGGGTTTTGCCGAACCAAGGGGGATATCCGCCTTGCAGAGCAAGGCAAATGCGATAAAGCTGAGAGAAAACGAAAGCGCCGGGCGCGTCACGCCCCGAGAAGTTTCTCGATGTCCGGCGCGATTTCCTCGGGCTTAGTATTTGAACCGTAACGCTTCACGGGATTACCTTCCTTATCGACGAGAAATTTCGTGAAGTTCCACTTAATCATCTCGGTGCCGAGGATGCCGGGTTTTTCGGATGTGAGAAATTTGAACAGCGGGTGCGCGTCTTTGCCGTTGACGTCGATCTTGCCGAACATCGGGAACTTGACGCCGTAGTTGAGCTGGCAGAATTCCTGAATCTGATCGGCGGTGCCGGGTTCTTGCGCTCCGAACTGGTTACAGGGAAAACCGAGGATTACAAACCCCTGGTCCTTATATTTTTCATAGATTGCCTCAAGCCCCGCAAACTGTGGTGTAAAACCGCACTTACTCGCGGTGTTGACGACGAGCACGACCTTGCCTTTATAATCGGCGAGCGAAACTTCTTTGCCGCTGATGGTGGCGGCGCTAAATTCGTGTATTGTGGATGCCATAACTTACGCGACAGAAAAGCGCGTTATTGCGTAAACCGGTATCGCAGAAGAGGTTTGACGGCAACGGGCCCGCATGCTTTTCGTAGCGGTGCGCTTCCGCAACTTTATTCCGCTGCTTTTATTCGTTGTTCTGGTCATACCACCGGGCCTGGGTTTTATTTTTATCTGGGAGGGATATCCCCTGGTGCTCTGCGGCGCGCAGCTATTTTCGGCGCTTTTGCTGCTTTTAATTTACCGCGCCGGCATCAACAGCGCGCGTAAGAATCATGTTTCACTGGCGGCGATCGCGGGCCTCGTTTATCTGCCGCTTAAAGCGAACCTCGTGCTGTATTTTCTCATCGGGATACCCGTGATCTATGGTTATGCATCGAATGCAACGGTACTCATGGTTGCGTATGGCGTCGGTTGTTTCGCCTTCTGCCTGACGTATCTTTCGGGCCAGGTGTTTATGGCGCG
>JAFLED010000175.1 GCA_017302045.1 Spirochaetota bacterium | reverse complement strand
ATTACACCTAACCCAAAGACTTCAGGTGGCGCGCGCTGGAACCACCTCGCGGCCTACGCCTATGCCCTGGAAAAACTCAAAACGCCCGCAGCGGCGAAAGATTTTATTTCGTCTTTATATAAAAATGTAGCTGTGCTCGATACCGGTGCGCGCGGTGCGACGACGACTTTCACGCAACGCAAGATCGGCGATGTACTGATCGCGTGGGAGAACGAAGCATTTCTCGCGCTGAAGGAAAAGCAGGGCGAGTTCGAAGTAATCACACCCTCGCAGAGTATTCTCGCGGAGCCAACCGTCGCGCTCGTTGCCGGCAACGCCGCGAAAAAAGGGAACAGCGAACTGGCGAAAGACTATTTGAACTATCTCTATTCCGATGAAGCGCAAACACTTGCAGGTAAACATTTCTTCCGGCCGGCGAAGGCTGCCATCGCGGCAAAGTTTACGCATATCAAGCCGACGTTGCTGACGACCGTCGATAAGGCCTTCGGTGGCTGGGACAAAGCCAATAAAGAGCATTTTGCCGACGGGGCACTGTTCGACCAGATATACAAGAAGTAGGCATGACTTTCCGCCAGAAATCCATCCTCCCTGGTTTTCGCATTACCTTCACCTACACCGTTATCTATCTCGCCGTCATTGTGCTCATACCGCTCGGCGCGATGTTTGCGAAAAGTTTTTCACTCGGCTGGAAAGATTTCGCTGACCACGCCTTTTCAGATCGCACGCTGATCTCGCTGCGTTTGAGTTTTGCGACTGCGCTCGCCGCAGCTCTGATTAATCTTTTTGCCGGTTTCGTCATTGCATGGGTTTTAACGCGTTATGATTTTTGGGGCAAGCGCCTCTTGGATACGCTCGTCGATTTACCGTTTGCGCTTCCGACGGCGGTTGCAGGTATCGCGCTCTGCACCGTTTATGCAGAAAATGGCAGCCTCGGCGCGCCGCTGGCAAAGCTCGGCATCAAGGCTGCGTATAACCCCATCGGTATCACGATCGCGCTCATTTTCATCGGTCTGCCGTTTGTGGTGCGTTCGGTGCAGCCCGTGCTCGAAGATTTTGAAAAAGAATGCGAAGAGGCCGCAGCGAGTCTCGGTGCGACGCGCTGGCAGACGATTACAAAAGTCATTTTGCCTTCTTTATACCCCGCACTTTTCTCGGGCGCCATTATGGCTTTTTCGCGCGCGCTCGGCGAATATGGCAGCGTTATTTTTATCGCCGGAAACATCCCTTTCAAAAGCGAGATCACGCCGCTCATCATCATTACGAAACTCGAACAGCATAACGTGCAGGGTGCGACGGCGGTGGCGGCGATTATGCTGATGATCTCATTCTCGCTGCTGCTGGTGCTGAATTATCTGCAGATTCGGCAAAAAAGAAGGGCCGCGTGAACAGGATGTTCCGAGGGCCCGACGTGCCATGGATGGTCGCTGACCCGACCCGGCGGGCATCTTCTTGGAGGGCCTCGTGAGCACGAAAATTTCCCGCGTCAGCGATCCGCTTTGGCTCAAGATTACTTTCATCAGCTTCGCTGTAGGATTTCTCGCGTTGCTGCTCGTTTTGCCGTTATACGAAATTTTTACCCAGGCCTTTCAGAAGGGTTGGGCGTATTATATCGAATCTCTCGCCGACCCTGTGACATGGGAAGCAATCAAGCTGACACTCATTGCCGCGGGCGTTTCTGTGCCGCTGAACCTCGTATTCGGCGTCGTTGCAGCCTATGCGGTGGCTAAGTTTGATTTCTGGGGTAAGAGTTTTCTCGTTTCTTTGATCGATTTGCCCTTTGCGATTTCTCCCGTCATTTCCGGGCTCATCTATGTGCTGATTTTCGGTCTGCAAGGCTGGCTCGGCGGTACCTTGCAGAGCGCTGGCATCAAAATCATCTTCGCGATTCCGGGTATCATCCTGGCGACCGTCTTTGTGACATTTCCCTTCGTGGCGCGCGAGCTGATACCGCTCATGGAAGAGCAGGGCAAGGCCGAAGAAGAGGCGGCGCTCATGCTCGGTGCTTCGCCGCTCAAGATGTTCTTCATGGTCACTCTGCCTAACATCAAATGGGGTCTCATCTACGGTGTGATTCTCTGCAACGCACGCGCGATGGGTGAATTTGGCGCGGTCTCCGTGGTTTCGGGTCACATCCGTGGTGAAACCAATACGATGCCGCTGCATGTCGAGATTCTCTATAACGAATATAATTTCACGGCGGCGTTCGCTGTGGCTTCGCTTCTGGCTTTTCTTGCGCTTGCGACTCTGATGGTGAAGACACTGGTAGAACTCAAGGCAAAGCTGGCAGAACGGCTTCGAAAAGACGAAGCGCAGCAAACGGGTTAATATGCAAATCAAAGTTGAAAATTTAACGAAGACATTTAAGAACTTCAAGGCCTTAGACGGCATTTCGCTCGAAGCTAAACACGGCGAGCTACTGGCTCTTCTCGGCCCCTCGGGTTGCGGCAAAACGACGTTGCTCAGAATCATTGCCGGGTTGGAGTTCCCCGAAGAGGGCATTATCCGTTTCGACGGCACCGACGTGCAAACGCTCACAGCGAAAGAACGCAATGTCGGTTTCGTGTTCCAGCACTACGCTCTTTTCAAGCACATGACGATCTTCGATAATGTCGCCTTCGGTTTGAAGGTACGTAAAAAGAAAGACCGGCCATCGAAAGAGGAAATCCGCGCGCGCGTTATGAAACTCTTAGGGCTCGTGCAACTCGCGAATCTCGAAGACCGTTACCCGCACCAACTTTCGGGCGGGCAGCGCCAACGCGTCGCGCTCGCGCGAGCGCTCGCCGTTGAGCCCAGAGTTCTGCTGCTCGACGAACCTTTCGGTGCGCTCGACGCGCAGGTACGTAAAGAACTCCGCCGTTGGCTCAGAAAACTGCACGATGAAATTCACATCACGAGCATCTTTGTGACGCATGATCAGGAAGAGGCGCTCGAGGTCGCCGACCGCGTCGTCATTCTGAATAAAGGCCGTATCGAACAGGTCGGCAGCCCCGACGATGTTTACCGCAATCCAAAAACGCCGTTTGTCTACCAGTTCATGGGCAATGTCAATTTGTTCCATGGCCGCATTGAAGGTATCCAGGGCAAAGGTTATGTACGCCCGCATGAAATCGAAATCGACCTCGCGCAGAAATTTCCCTCTGATTTTACCGGCAAGATCGAAGGCGTACAGCCGCTGGGCCCATTCACACGTGTGACGCTGACCGACGAGAAAACACAGCAGCTCGTCGAGGCCGAGATTCCTTACGAAACCGGCAAGGCGCTGGGATTAAATCTGGGGATGTCGGTTTTTTACCGCGTGCGCAATGTTCAGACATTTGATGGGGACTTTGTTATTTAGCCCTCACCCCGCCCTTCGGGCACCCCTCTCCTGAAGGAGAGGGGGAATTTCTGATTTAATCTCCGATAAAACGGATTCTAGCCTTTCGAGCACTGCGCAGTTGTCGAGGCGAAAGATTTTTACGCCCGATTCGGCGACGATTTCTGTACGCCATGCATCATATTTTTTTTGATCACTTTTGTTATGAATTTCCCCATCTACTTCCATCGCAATCTTTAATTCATGACAGAAGAAATCGAAGATGAATCTTCCAAAGGGATGTTGACGTCTGAATTTTAGTCCCAGGAATCTTTTGTCTCTTATCCTCAGCCAGAGAACTTTCTCCGCGGCTGTCATTGATTTGCGTAATGCCTTAGCTCTGCCAAAGATAATATCGGGTGCACCGTTGTGTAACATCTTTTTGCACAGTCCCCTCTCCTTTAGGAGAGGGGTAAGGGGTGAGGGCGGTCACTTCTCCTGCAGGTTCCCATGCTTTACATCGCCGTGCTCAAACGACGGCTTTAGGCCCGGTGCCGCAAACCACGTCGTGAACTCAGACGTCGGGTGATGGTTGATATAGTCGGGGTCGGCCGCAGGCCCCGACAAAAGTTTTTCTTTCACCATCGAGTTGTATTGCGTGAGACGATAGTCGAGCGTGTTTGCGTTCAGCACAACCTCCCAACCGCGGTCGCGCGCCTTTTGCCGCACCGAGTTGATCTTGCTGTTTTCGGGAGAATACGCGTCGGCGCCGACGCCGTTTTCGCTTAACGTCATCGTGCCCTGTTTTGTATTCAGATAGAGGCTGTGGTTGCCCGCGGTGTGACCCGGCGTCGCGATAAGCGCGACACCCGGCCCGAGTTGGATATCCCTCTCATACAAAATCAGGTTTTCGGTGGAGACTTTGGTTAAGCCATTCGGCACATACCATTCGCTGACAGAGGGGTGTAACGCGACTGTGCAATCCCATTCGGCTTTGGGGAAAATAAACTTTGCGTTCGGGAACATCGGCTCGATGAGCCATCCGCCTTTATTGTCGCGCACCCCCATGAGTGGCCGTAAATCCTGCACATGCAGGTGATCGTAACTCAGGTAATCGATGTCGCCGGGTTTGAGGCCTAGGTCTTTTAATTGCGCAGCGACAGGCGGATGGATTTTTGCGAGCAAACCTTCCATGAACTGCGGTACCTTACCGCGCAGATTTTGATAGAATGGAGCCTGCGCCGAGAGATCGGGGAAGATCGGGTTAAAGAGCAAATTCTTCAGCTTGCCATTCTCTTCGAACTGCACGAGCGTTGCACGGTTATTAAACCATAAAAAGGGATAGATGCCGTCGTAAGCGGTGTGAAAACCATAGACCGCGGGGTAGGGGCTCACCGAGCAACTGAACTGGCGCACCGCAAGCGGTTCGCCCGAGGCGATAAAGGCTTCGCGTACGCGCGGCGCCGCCAGGCGAATCTTCTCGAGTTCGTTCAGCGGCAGCGTCTCTTTGCGCGCCTCTTCGAAACCAGTAATTTGTTTGAAAGGGTTTTTTATCATGGGTATTTTACTCCGCTCCGCAGTGGCATAACAGCGATTGAACAGCGCGTCAACTTTAAGAACTTGCAGCGCTTGACGCGCCCCCTAACGATTCAAGCCATACAGAATGCTGATAACTCCGAATCTCGTGAGCTGGCAATACGCCGGGTATCCGAAAAATCACGCGCACAAACTGAACCTGATTCTGCATATCATTACGGCACCGATCTTTATCGCCTCGACACTTTCGCTCGTCGCCCACCTGATTCTCATGCAGTGGGTCATCGCTGCGGCTTCATTCGGCGGTATGGTATTCGTCGTGATCGTGCAGGGCATAGGCCATGGCCGCGAAGCCGTGAAACCCGATCCATTTCAATCGCCGCTCGACTTCTTTGCGCGTTTTTTCACCGAGAATTTTTTTACCTTCTGGCGCTATGTTTTTTCGGGGCAATGGTCGGCACAATTCAGCAAAAAAGGATAAAGCACTATGAAACAGCCTTCAACCTCATTCCAGGAAGTTATACCGGCGGGAGAAGCCGAGAAATTCGAAAACTACGCGCAGAAGCTGAAGTTAATCCAGCGCGCGAAATCGCAAAAATATGGCAAGGGCAGGCTGCTGCACCGCAAGGGGCTGCTTGCGCTCAAGGCAGAATTCCATGTCAATGCCGGATTACCCGCGTATGCGGCGCAGGGCATTTTCGCAAAGGCGGCGCAATACGACGCGGTGATACGTCTTTCGAATGGCAGTCTCGATATCCAGGGCGACAAAAAGCCCGATATCCGCGGGTTTGCGCTCAAGGTTACCGGGGTGAAGGGTAAGTCAATTCTGACCGGGCAGCCAACGACCGAGCAGGATTTCGTCATGATCAACCACCTGACCTTTTCTTCGGCGCGCGCCGAAGACTTTCTCGACCTCTTGCTTGAACTTTCGTCGGGCCCAATGGCCGCGATCAAGCATCTCATAAAAAAGAACGGCTTCTTCGGCATGTTAAAGGCGCTGGGGCATTTAAGCAAAGTGATCGGTAAAAAATTCGCGAGCTTTGCGACCGAACAGGTTTCAACGGCGTTGCCGATTAAAATCGGGGATTACGCGGCGAAACTACGCCTTCTACCCCAAAACGGCGCTCTGCCTGCGGCACCCAAGGACGATCTCACGGCTGACCTGCGCGCGATACTCAAAAACAAACCATTGAACTATGACGTGCAGTTGCAGTTTTATACCGACGCTACAACCACACCCATTGAAGACGCCTCGGTCGAATGGCCTCAGGCCGAATCGCCTTATATCACGGTGGGTAAACTCGTGATTCCGCCGCAAGAGCTTTCAGGCGCAGAGTATGAAAAATTCGCCGCCGAAGTCGAACTCATGAAGTTCGATCCATGGAATGCGATTCAGGAACACCAGCCGCTCGGCAATATCATGCGCGCGCGCAAGGCCGCGTATTTTGCTTCGCAGAAAGGAAGAGGGGTGGCGTAATTACCGCCACCACAGCTACAGCTCAGATCTCAGTTTGAATTCCGTCCGCCGGTTCTGCTCGTCGTGCGGTTTGCCGCGCTTCGCGATCACCGGCCGCGACATGCCGGCACCTGTGGTCGATAAGCGGTCTTTACCAATGCCGTGTTTGACCAGCCAGTCTTTGACGCTCGCGGCGCGTTGCTCTGAAAGCGTTTGATTATATTCTTCTTCGCCGTTGAGGTCAGTGTGACCAATAATCTCAAACTGCGCCTTGGGGTTTTCCTTTAAGAAATTCAGGATCATCTTCAGCGTCGCTGTCGATGATGCCTTGAGTTCAGCAGAGTCGAAATCGAAGTGTATAGAGCGCACTGAGAAACTCCCGCCTTTCTGCATCTTTTTCAGGTCTGCAGGCAGTACGTCTTCGTGCGTAGGTGTCGGCTCCGCCTCTTTGGGCGGTTCGACTTTTTTCACAACAGGGGCAACCTTGGGTGCGGGAGCCGGTTCGATGTTGAGGTCGTAATCCTTCTTGTCGGGCGTAAAGGTGCTCGAGATAAAATAGTTGCCGTTCGAGACTGTCAGAAAAGCTTCATTGCCTTCGGTATTGACATTACCCGGCACGAGCGTTGGTTCTTCCCAGACGCCGTTTTCCCAGCGCGTCTGGTAGATATCCCAGCCACCTTTGCCGCCGGGGCGGCGCGATGAAAAATAATATTTCGTGTTATCTTCGCCAGGTACAAACGCGGTTTCCTGGTTACCTGAGTTGATCGCAGGCGGCAGATCGTCGATGGTGTTGCCATTCGATTTCAGATCAAGCATACGAATGCGCGAACGTTTCATATCGCCGAAGGGCCAGCTCGAGAAGAAGAGGTAACGGCCATCGCGGCTAATCGACGGCGATTTTTCATTCCACTGCGTATTGATCTCGTGCACGGGTTTCGGGTTCGACCAGGTTTTGCCATCCCACTGCGCAAGATAGATATCAAAACTCACGCGCACGTGGCCCTGGTAATCCCGGGGGATCTCCACACTGCCGTCGCGGTCTGAGGCAAAGAGCAGTACTTTACCGTCGGCCGATAAGAACGGGGTCTCGTCGTTGAATTGCGAGTTCACTGCATGCAGCGGCTCGGGGGATGACCACTTGCCGTCGACGAGCCGCGAAAGATAGAGGTGCGAGTAGCCGCCACCTCGCGTTGACGAAAAAATCATGGTTTTACCGTCGGCGCTGAAAGTCGGCGAGAACTCTTGCGCGTCGGTATTGATAGCCGCGAGCGCGGGTTGTTTCCTGATGTCGGCCGGGTGAATGGCCTCAAAGGCGGCGTTTAGCAGTAATATCGCAGCGACCTGCACAGAGCGGAGTCGAGCTATAACCAGAATGCGGCTCATGGTTGAATCTCGGGTTTTTCCTGAAAAGCTTGAGCAAAATCCGGTATTTTATTGGACACGGCGTTTCAGGCCTCCAGAATCCCGCCATGACCGATACCTCGATGGATATCCCCTGCCGACAAGTTAAGCTCTCCAATGGAGACATAATAAAGCTGTATGAGACGGCCGGCCCGCAGGGCTATGCCGCCGACAAGGGGATCCCCAAGCGCCGGGCAAAATGGATCGAAGCGCGCCGGGCGGCAGGTGACAAAACACCCACGCAGATGTATTATGCCAAGAAGGGCATCGTCACCGAAGAGATGCAGTTTGTGGCGATGCGCGAAAAGATGGATGTCAATTTTGTGATGAGCGAAGTCGCGCGCGGGCGGGCGATTATCCCCGCGAATATTAATCACCCCGAACTCGAGCCGATGATTATCGGCCGCAATTTTCTCGTCAAAGTGAATGCCAATATCGGCAACTCGGCGCTTGCCTCGTCGATCGACGAAGAGGTTGAGAAGCTGCGCTGG
>JAFLED010000174.1 GCA_017302045.1 Spirochaetota bacterium | reverse complement strand
TGAAACCCGAACCGACTTGCTGGTTGTAGCGGGTTACGAGCGAAGCCGCGTATTCGTTCTTATAGTCGGCGACACTGTCGTTATTCGCAAAATGGCCACCGATGCCGGCGGTGAATTCCCATTTGCCGGGCCCCGCAGGGGCGTTCTTTGCAGGGGTTGCCGAAGGCGGCGGTTCAGGCGGAAAAAAGAAGTAATATTTACCATTGGCGAGACGCACGAAAATCAGGTTTTCGGTCGGTAGTTTTTTCTCATCGCCGGTTGCCGGGTCTTTAATGAGAATTTCTTTCTCGCCGATACCGAGCACCTTGGCTTTCGATATCTGCCCGGCGCTATCCGAGATTTCGTCGAGAACAGGTGCCGCGGCGGGCGTCTCTGTCCCCGTTTTCGCCGGGGGATTTTCAGCCGCAGATACAGCGCCGGCTCCGCACAGTGCAAGCAAAGCCAGAAACGTTTGTATTGTTTTCATCGTGAGATTGTGTTGTTAGACGTTGAATTCGCCTGTTTTGTAACAGAGTTCATTTCAGGCGATCTTTTCGGCCAAAAGGCTGCGCGCATGGGTGAGTGCCGACTCGGTAATGTTTTCACCGGCAATCATGCGCGCGACCTCTTGCAACCGCTGCTCTTTGGAGAGCCGCACGATACGGGTACCATCTTCTTTGTGTTTTGAGACTTTGAAATGGCGGACTTCGTTGGGCGAAAGCCCCGCGATCTGGTGCAGGTGTGTAATCACAAGAACCTGCGAGGCAAGCGAAAGCCCTGCGAGTTTGCGCCCCACTGCCTCGGCAATACGCCCGCCGACTCCGGCGTCGACTTCGTCGAATACCATCGTATACACGGGATCGGTTTCGATAATAACCTTTTTGATCGCGAGCATGATACGGCTCATCTCGCCGCCCGAGGCAATCTTGCGCAACGGGCGCAGTGTGTCCCGTGCCGAAGAAGCCATGAGAAATTCCACAATGTCGAGCCCCGTCGGTGCGATGACGTATTTTTTATCGGGTGAGGCCTCTTGTGTTACTGTGCCTTCGTCGCCGTATTCCCAGCGGATAGAGATCTTGATCTGTGTCTCTTCCATACCGAGCGCTTTCAGTTCTTGTTGTACTTTCTGTTCGAGTTCGAGCGAGGCGAGGCGGCGTTTCTCTGAAAGGTAGAGCGCCTTGTCTTTCATCTGCGTATTGAGTGAGTCGATCTCTTTGCGCAGGCGTTGCTCTTCGCCTGAAGAGAGTTCGATGCCGGTAAGTTCGTTCTTCGCTTTATCAAGGTAAGCTTTCGCTTTCTCGAGGGATCCGCTGCCATAGTCGCTCTCTTTGGCGCCGCCCGCCGAGGCAACACCTGTGCCCCGGCCATACTTGCGGGCGAGCGTCTGCAAGAGGCCGATGCGTTCGCGCATCTCTTCGAGCTCTTCGGGATTGAGCGAATACGATTCGGCCTTTGCCCGCACGAGGCGTGCGATCTCTTCGAGCGCATAATAACTTTCGCGGAACTGCGTCAGAATCTCACCGAGCGATTCGTCGTACTGCGAATCGGCCTCAAGCATGCGTTCGATGGTGCCGCCGCGCGAAACAAAGCCGCCTTCGCCGCCCAGAATCTGGTGTACCGCGTTCAGATCTTTGACGAGCGTCTCGGCATTCGCAAGACTTTTTTCGCGGGTGATGAGTTCTTCGATTTCGCGCACATCGTCGATTTTTGCTGCTTCGAGTTCGCGTATTTCATGCTGTAGAATATCGAGCCGGCGCACCTTGTCGTCTTCAGAAAGCGTCACGCTCGAAAGTTTTTGCCGGGCCTCTTCGCGCGCTTTGTGCAGTTTGCGCATTTCGCCGACCAGTTCGCCGAGGTGTGCGTAACGGTCGAGAATCGAGCGGTGTGAGTCGACGCCGAGAATGTTCTGGTGCTCGTTTTGCCCGTGTATATCGACGAGAAATTTACTGATTTCGCGCAGAACAGAAGACGGCACCTGGCGTGCATTCACGAAACTGCGGCCTTTGCCTTCGACGCTGATCTCGCGCCGCACGAGTAAGCTGCCTTCGTCGTCGTCGAGACCCTGATCGGCGAGCAGCGCTCGTAACGCTTTTGCCCCCGCGCGGGTGTCGGGAGGCATAGCGAATGAGGCTTCGACCGTCGCGCGCTTCGAGCCCGAGCGGATCATGTCGGTTGTTGCTTTGTAACCCAATACAAGCGAGAGCGCACCGAGAATCACCGATTTACCCGCGCCGGTTTCACCCGTGATGAGGTTAAGGCCGGGGCCAAACTGTATGTTCAGCTCGCGTATGAGGGCGAAATCCTTGACTGTGAGCGATTCGAGCATGAAAGACGCAGCAAGCTGCGCCGCGGCGACGCCGCGCAAAGAGTTTTTCCGTA
The DNA here is from genome assembly GCA_017302045.1 of Spirochaetota bacterium. Taxonomy (GTDB): domain Bacteria; phylum Spirochaetota; class Leptospiria; order Turneriellales; family Turneriellaceae; genus Turneriella. The sequence goes on along the minus strand of JAFLED010000174.1, from coordinate 5,837 downwards.
TTTGCAGGCTGTCTTGGTTCGCGATTCAAACCCGTGCGCTTCATCGATTTCGACGTCAAAAAACCTGATTTCCAGACACTCAAAGCCGCCGCCGAGCTTCTCGCCGACGATTATCCGGTGGTTTTTCCCGGCGATACCAATTACGGTATTCTCATGCGCTTCACACCTGAAAATGCCGAGCGGCTGCATGCACTGCGCCGCGAAAATACCGACAAACCGTTTCTCGTGGTGGTTTCTGAAGATTTCGACTGGCAGGCCCTGGTAAAGACGGATGCCCTGCCGCGCCAAAACCGGGACGCCGTGAATACCTACTGGCCCGGCACCCACACCTTGATTTTTCCGAAAGCCGATACTCTCGCATATCCATCCGCAGACTCGATTGCTATCCGCATGCCCGCCGCCGAAACGAACCGTGCTTTTCATACGCTCGTGCAGCTCTGCGATTTTCCGCTGCTGGCACCGTCCTTTAACAGATCGGGAGAACCTGCGATTACGACACAAGCCGAGGGCGCTGAAAAATTCGGCGAAATCGAATACGCGTTCTGGGATGCACGTTACGAACCGGGCCCCGCGTCGGCGATCTGGGATCTGCGCGAAGACCCGCCCCGCCAGATCCGTTAAATGGCTGCGCAGCTTACCGGCATCCGCATTTATCCCGTTAAGTCTCTCGACCCCGTTGAGCTGAATGAGGCCGAGGTCGGGCTGTATTCGCTGCGCTATGACCGCGAATTTGCGATGCTGACCCCCGACGGTAAATTCATGAACGGTAAGCGCAGCGGCCGCGTGAATGAACTTGCTGCGACTTTCGATCTTGCGGCGCGCCGCATACGCCTTATGCCCCGCGCGGGAGGCGCCACGGTGGATTTCCACCTCGACGACGAACGGCAACAGATCGCGGCCTTCTTATCGGACTTTTTCGGCATGCCGGTTGTGCTCGTGCACAGCGAAAGCGGTCAGCTCATGGACATGCCGCGTGAAAGCAGCCTGACCCTGGTGAGTTCTGCGTCGCTGAAATCGTTACAGGCCGATATGGCGGCTCATCATCTCGACGAGCTGCGGCTGCGTTTTCGCGCGAATCTCGAAATTTCGGGAACCGCCGCTTACCGCGAAGAAGAATTGTTCGGTGATCCGGAAAACGGTGTGCGCTTTAGACTCGGCGAAGTCGAGATGGTGGGCGTCGGGCCGCGGGCGCGCTGCAATGTGCCGCCGCGTAATCCGTTCAGCGGTATCCCCGATTCCGGATTCGTAAAACTCATGGTCGAGAGTCGCAAAAAGTCTCTGCCGCGCGGCAGCAGGTTGCCGCTTTTTGGCGGCTTCTATCATCTGACGGTGAATGTTTTTTTGCCGCCGGCGGAACAGGGGAAGATGCTGCGTGTCGGCGATCGCCTCGAAGTTCTCGGCAGTGTGCCTTTAAACAGTCTTTGAGCTGCGGGCATGCAGCAAAACGGGAATCAGCTTTGAAACCGGCGTGTTGCTTTTTTCCGCGACACTGTCGATGCTGACGAGCAGATTTGTCTCCGGAAAGTACGCCGCGACACAACCCTGTGGAATATCGTAGTACTCAAGCCTGAAATCCTTCGCCTCGCGCCGCACTCCCTGCTCGTCGCGCGATGTGATGTCGACGCGCGCACCGTTTTTGAAGCCCAGCGCCCCCGCATCGTCGGGCCGAATGAATAAAACACGGCGCTCGTTTTTGATATTGCGGTAACGGTCGTTGAGACCATAAATGGTAGTATTATACTGGTCATGCGAGCGGATCGTCATCAGCGCCAGCTCGCCGTTTTCAAGGCGGGGAGGTTGCAGCGGTGCGGTCTTGAAGACGGCTTTTTTTTCGGGAGTCAGCCAGCGGCGCTCGCGCGCGGTATTGCCGAGATAGAAACCACCCGGGTTTAAAATTTTCCGGTTAAAGTCGGCGAAAGCCGGAAGAACTTCGGCAATACGGTCGCGTATTTTCGTATGATCGGCCGCAAGTTCAAGCCAGGGTGTCTTCGAATCGGGCAGCGTGTGCCGCGCCAGTTCGGCAACAATACGCGGTTCTGAAAGCAGCATTGCGGATGCGGGAGCGTTGCGTCCGCGCGAGGCATGCACCATGCTCATCGAATCTTCGACCGTTACACTTTGCGCGATACCGTTCTGCAGGTCGCGCTCGCTGCGGCCGAGACAGGGAAGTATCAGAGAAACCTCACCGGGCGCGAGGTGGCTGCGGTTGAGTTTTGTACTGATGTGCACCGTCAGCCGGCATTGACGCAGAGCCCTCTCTGTGAGTAACGTATCCGGTGTTGCGGCGGCAAAGTTGCCGCCCATGGCGATGAATGCCTTTACTTTACCGGCTGCCATCGCGCGTATTGTGTCGACGACATCGAGACCATGCGCGCGCGGAGGTTCGAACGCAAAAGCACGGCCAAGACGCGTGAGAAATTCTTCACCGGGTTTTTCTGTGATACCCATGGTGCGGTCACCCTGCACATTACTGTGCCCGCGCACCGGGCAGAGACCGGCTCCAGGCCGGCCGATGTGACCGCCCAAAAGCAAGAGGTTGCTCACGTACTGAATGGTCGCGACGGCCTGTTTATGCTGCGTCAGCCCCATCGCCCAACACGCGATGACGCTCTTTGAACGCATGAAGATACCGGCTGCGGTCTCTAATTCATCGCGGCTCAGACCTGACACCGCGGCGATCTCGGGCCAGGTTGTTTTTTCGAGATCGGCGCATAAGTCTTCAAAGCCGGATGTCTCGTTTCGTATAAAATCATGGTCGAGTGCGTTTTTTTCAATGACGATCTTGCAGATACCTTTCAGCGCCGCGAGATCTCCGCCGATCTTGACCTGCAGGTATAAAGAAGAAATCGGCGAGGCAGTGCCCGTGAGCATACCCGAGACATTCTTGGGGTGGGTAAAATGGATGAGCCCCGCTTCGCGCAAGGGATTAAAAGTGACAATTTCACAGCCGCGTTTACGCGCCTTTTCGAGTTCGCTGAGCATGCGCGGATGATTGGTACCGGGGTTCTGGCCCAATATAAAGATGGCATCGCATTTCTCAAAATCTTCGAGTGTGATCGTGCCCTTGCCGACGCCGACGGTTTCTGTGAGCGCGACACCGCTCGATTCATGGCACATGTTAGAACAATCGGGCAGGTTGTTTGTGCCGAATTCGCGCACGAAGAGCTGGTAGAGAAAAGCCGCTTCATTGCTGGTGCGTCCTGACGTATAAAACGCCGCCGCGTCGGGGCAGGGCAGAGCTCTGAGCTCTGCGGCAATCAGCGCGAATGCTTCATTCCAGGTGATCGGCATATATTTATTCGTCTCTGCATCGAAACGCAAGGGTTCGGTGAGGCGGCCCTGCTGCTCAAGCCAGTAGTCATCGCGCGCCGACAGATCGGCAAGTGTGTGCCGCGCGAAAAAATCCGCGTCGGCTTTTTTTCCGGTGGTTTCGGCGGCGATTGCCTTTACGCCATTTTCACAATATTCGAAGCGCGAGGTGTCGAAGGGTTCGGGCCACGCACAACCGGGGCAGTCGAAACCGTCGGGTTGGTTGAGCCTTAAGAGCGCGGCGTTACCCTTAACGACGGCTTTTTCTTTGATGAGATGCCGCGCACTGCTGGCGAGTGCGGCAAAGCCCCCCGCAACTGGTGGTGTCCTGCTCGGTTTTTCAGGCTGTGCGGGCATGTTTGTAGTCGGGCTGCAGACGCTCTGCATGCGCATACGCGGTTGCGCGGTCTTCGCGGCAAAAGCCGAGCAGTGTGATGCCGAGCCGCGCGCACATTTCTGCGGCCATGTCTGAAACGGCCGAAACTGCCGCGAGAAACGGAATTCCCGCGCGGTGGGTCTTCGTGACGATTTCGTACGAGACCCTGCCGCTGACGAAGAGGAGTGCGGCCTCGGGCAAAAGATTTTCCGCAAGCAGATATCCCACTGTTTTGTCGACTGCGTTGTGCCGCCCGATATCTTCAAAGAGCGCGAGCATTTTGCCGTTTATTGCGAAGACCGCAGCAGCATGCATTCCCCCGGTTTCGCCGAAGAGGCGCTGGTTGTCGCGCATCTGCGCCTGCATGGCGGCGAGCTGCGACGGATTGAGAGTGAGTCCCGATACGATGGCTGTTACAGGCATGTCGAGATCGCAGAGCTCGGTCTTGCCGCAAACCCCGCAAGAAGACGCGGAAATCAGGCTGCGTTGCGTCAGTTTTGCGGCTGAAGGTGCCGCCGGCCGAATGGTCGCGCGTAAGGTATTGGGAGCGGGTACTAGAGACAGAATCTCTTCCCGCGCCGAAATAACGCCTTCGGTGAAGAGCAGGCCTGTCGCAAGTTCCCGGTCTGCGCCGGGCGTGCGCATCGTTACGGTAAAAGCGACATCGTTGACAGTAATCTGCAGCGGTGCCTCCGCTGCGAGCTTTTCCTGTGTCGGTGTCGAAAGCTGCTTTTCAAAACGAACCGCGTCCATAGTGGCCATCCGCGCCGCGCGTGCGGCATCCGCAAGAACTAAAATACCCCATTCGGTTTCAGAAACAGAAACCCGCTAAAGTTGCGTAATTGAAAGCGCTTGGCACCCTGACTGAAACGCGGGTTTCAGCAGCCATGGCGCGCATGGGCGACGCAAAGCAGTGGATGGCGGTAGACGCCATGAGCGGCGACCATGGGCCGGCGCCGGTGGTGCAGGGCGCCGTCAATGCCGCGCGCGAACTCGATGCGCATGTCATTCTCACAGGCGACGAGCAGACCCTCACCGCCGAACTCAAACGACAAAACTTCACAGGCGAAAACATACGCATCGTGCATGCCGCTGAAATCATCACGATGGAAGATTCGCCCGCGATGGCGGTGCGGCAGAAAAAAGACGCTTCGGTAAACGTTGCGGCTAAATTAGTTGCAGCGAAAGAAGCATTGGGTTTTTTCTCTCCGGGAAATACCGGTGCCGCTATGGCCGCGGCGCTCGCGCACATGGGCCGCCTGCCCGGCGTCAAACGCCCAGCGATTGCGACGCCGATACCGCGCGAAGACGGTCTTGCGACGGTGCTGCTCGACTCGGGGGCGAATGTCGACTGCAAGCCCGAATACCTGGTACAGTTTGCGATCATGGGTGAAGTTTATTCGCGTGAAATCATGGGAGTGATTAATCCCAAGATCGGCCTCATTTCAAACGGCGAAGAAGACACCAAGGGCAATGATCTGACGCTTTCGGCCCTCAACAAACTCAAGAAGTTGCCCTACGATTTTGTGGGCAATGTCGAAGGCCGTGATCTCTATGGCACGGGCAAACAGGTGCATGTCGTCGTCTGCGACGGCTTCATCGGCAACATCATGCTCAAGACAATCGAAGGTCTCGCGAAGACAATCTTCTCGAGTCTCAAAAAAAATATCAACGCTTCGGCGCTCGCGCAGGGCGGCGCGCTGATGATGAAACCCGCGTTTATGGCGGTGAAAAACCGCATGGACTACGCAACCTATGGCGGAGCGCCACTTCTGGGCGTCGACGGCGTTTGTATTATCGGCCATGGTTCATCAAGCGCGCGCGCCGTCAGAAACGCAATTCGTGTCGGGCTTGAGTTTGGCCAGAAGAACGTTATTGGGCGTATTGCCGAGAATATTAAGAGGTTTGGTTAGGGAAGTTATGAAAAAGCAAAAAATAAGAGCGGTCGCATCGTTGCGGCCGCGTATTCTTTCGTGCGCGCTTGTCGCGCACATGACTTTTTCATAACTTCCCCTCGTTATGTTGATTTCAATGCTCAGAGCAAAAATACACCGCGCCGAGATTACCGACGCGAATCTGCACTACGAGGGCAGCCTGACGCTTGATGAGGATTTTCTCGATGCCTCGGGGTTGCTCGAGTATGAAAAAATTC
>JAFLED010000173.1 GCA_017302045.1 Spirochaetota bacterium | reverse complement strand
TCCACAAAATGCGCGCGCCGGGCATGACCTGGACGCGTATGCCTCTCTTCTGCTGGGCGATCTATTCAACGTCACTCATTCAGGTTCTTGCAACTCCTGTTATCGGTATCACTCTCTTCCTTTTGATCGCTGAGCGTTTCTTCGGTATCGGTTTCTTTGACCCCGCTTTGGGTGGCGACCCGGTCTTGTTCCAGCACTTCTTCTGGTTCTATTCACACCCGGTTGTATACATCATGATTCTGCCAGCGATGGGTGTTGTTTCGGAGATTCTGCCGGTCTTCGCACGCAAACCGATCTTTGGTTACAAAGCAATCGCATGGTCGTCACTCGCGATTGCGGGTGTGAGCTTCATTGTTTGGGCGCACCACCTTTTCGTAAGCACACTCTCTTCATCCGTTGCTATCTTCTTCTCGTTTCTGACCTATCTAGTGGCGATTCCAACGGCGATCAAAGTCTTTAACTGGATTTCGACGCTCTACGGTGGTCAGATCTCGCTGAAGACCCCCATGCTGTATGCATTGGCGTTCGTGTTCTTGTTTGCGATCGGCGGCTTAACCGGACTGCCCCTCGCGGCACCTGCGGTGGATGTCAGCTATCACGATACTTATTTCGTGATTGCGCACTTCCACTATACGATTCAGGGTGGTACGGTAATTTCGCTGATGGCGGCGCTTTACTACTGGATGCCGAAGTTCTCGGGCCGCATGTACAATGAAAAGTTTGGCATTGCCAGCTTCATCTTTGTCTTCATCGGCTTTAACCTGACATTCATTCCCCAGTTTCTCATGGGCACACAAGGCATGCCGCGCCGTTATTACGACTATGAGCCGATGTTCCATACCTATCACATGATTTCAACCTTCGGCGCTTATGCGCTGGGCCTCGGATATTTCATCGCGGTGATGAACATTGTCTGGTCATGCCTCAAAGGCAAACCCGCCCCGCAAAACCCATGGAATGGCAATACGCTTGAGTGGAAAATTCCATCGCCTATGCCAGAGCACAACTTCCATGAAATCCCAACGATTACCGAGTGGCCATACGAATACGGCCGCGATGGGATTCCTCTTGAGAAAAAGAAATAAGGAAACAATAGCATGAGTTCAAATCAGGCAGGATACACCACCTACGAAGGCCGTACGGTACGTGACGGCAGCCTCTGGGGTAACCCGGGGCCGCTCGTCTACTCGATGTCGCGCTTCGGCATGTGGCTTTTCTTAGCGACGGAGATCCTCCTCTTCGCTATTCTCTTCACAGCTTACGCGATTGCATATTACCGCGATGGCGCAGCATTTCACGCTTCGGCAAAAGAGCTTAGCGTCGCTTTCGGTGCAGCAAACACGATTATACTTCTCTTTAGCTCGTTTACCGTTGCGTGGGGTATCGAAGCCGTAAAACGCGGCAACAACCGCCTGATGATGATTCTGTTTGGTATCACCGTCGTTTGCGGTATAGCGTTCTTGGTGAACAAGAAGTTTGAATACAGCCATAAAGTACATGAAGTCGAACTGGCGAAAGAAGCCATTGCACCAGATCTCTACCAGGTGCTTAAATCAGAGAATAAATGCGGTGAGGCATTTGAAAAGCACCATGGCGAAGACGTGGTGCTGGAAAAATGCAAGGTTGTGCCGTTTAATCTCGCAAATATCGGCAGCAAAGACAAGTCTAAGCCTGCTTTTGCGAGCATGTTCTTCTTTCTCTATTTTATCATGACCGGCATTCACGGTTTACACATCATTATCGGGCTGACGCTGTTGATTTGGGTTATGTACAAGGGTTTCAAAGGTGAATTCCATCCGGGTTGGTATACGCCGGTTGAAGTCTCCGGTCTATACTGGCACCTTGTCGACTTAATCTGGATCTATCTGTTCCCCCTGCTCTATCTGGTGGCTTAAAGGAGAAAGTATGTCGCACTCAGACACACACGCAACGCATTCACATATGAAAGAGTTAACGCTCACGTTTGTAGCGTTAATTATCCTGACGGTAGTAACGGTTAAAATCGCAAAAGTCGACTTCGGTTCGGTAGCGATCAATATTTCGATTGCGCTGTTTATCGCATCGATTAAGGGACTACTGGTAGCACTGTACTTTATGCACCTCAAATGGGAAGAAAAGCTGATTGTCGGTTTTGCCGCGCTTTCGATTCCATTTCTCGTGCTCATGGTTGGCACCATGGTCTGGGACGTAGCCGAGAAAACCGGCGAATTGATTTACGCTAAATAGGCGTCGCAACGGCTGTTTGACGGGAGCCCACGCTTGCGTGGGCTTTTTTACTTTTAGTGAACCGGTTGCTCTTTGATGCAAAAACCCAAAAAAGAAAAAACATCGTATTTATGCACCGAATGCGGTGATTCGTTTCCGAAATGGTTTGGGCAATGCCCCTCGTGCAAGGCATGGAATAGCCTCAGCGAGAATAAGTTTGAGGCAGCCTCGACGGATGCTCCCACAGAGCGGCCGCTGATTACGAAAGTGATGCATCCTACTGCCGTGATGCAAACCGGCTTGCGCCAGTTTGATTCGATTCTGGGCGGGGGAATAATGCCGGGGGCTGTGATTCTCATCGGCGGCGAACCGGGAATCGGCAAATCGACCTTGCTGCTCGAAGTGATGCGCCATACGAAAGCAACGTATGTTACAGGCGAAGAGAGTCTCGCGCAGGTGCAGGCGCGGGCACAACGTCTGGGCTTGAACGGAAATCTCGACATCATTCAGGGAAACAGCGTTGGCCAGCTTCTCGACTATGTAACGAAACAGAAGGCCTTGCTGGTTCTGCTCGATTCTATACAGACTGCCTACACCGATCAGCGCACGGGCTTCGCGGGTTCGCCTGCTCAGATTCGCGAGGTTACGCAACGCATTATCGAATATGCAAAGACGCACCAGGTAGCTTTTGTGCTCGCTGGGCACATTACTAAAGACGGTCAGATTGCAGGACCTAAGCTGCTGGAGCACGCCGTGGATACCGTGATCTACTTCGAGCAGAACCAGGCGACACGCTACCGGTTTCTGCGAGCTGTTAAAAACCGATTTGGCGCCACCGGCGACGTGGCGATTTTCGAAATGACAGCAACCGGCTTTCGTGAGGTACAAAATGCGGATTCCCTGTTGCCCGTGCAGGAAATCGGCGGCATCGGATCATGCCTTTTTCCCCAGCTTGAAGGTACCCGGGTGATTCCACTCGAAATTCAGGTGCTCGTGACGCCGACGGGTTTCGCGAACGGGCGGCGCATTGGCGAGAATATCGAGCTATCGCGCATACACCTGATTGCCGCGATTCTCGAAAAGTTCTGTGGCCTGAAACTTTCGCAATGCGATATCTTTGTGCGCGTGAATGGCGGTACGGCAATGGCCGAACCTGCAGGCGACCTGGCCTTGTTGGTCGCGATGGCCTCGAGCTACCTCGAAAAACCGCTGATGAAACGCCGTGCCGTCGCGGGTCAGGTATCGCTCACCGGTGAGATACGGTCACCCGGCGGGCTTGAAGAGCGGCGCCGGGCTCTGACACAGTGGAAAATCCCCCAGGCATTATGGGGCGGCTTAAAGGAAGGTAACGCCGCGGGTGTTGCCGAGCATTATGCTTCTTTCATTGACAAGGATCTCAAACTTCTCGGAGACTAAATCGTGGCAGCAACAGGCTCAGAAAAAACCATCATCAAACCGCCGATTTTATACAAAGAAACACAACAGCTCTTCGACGCAATCGAAAAGAAAACCGGGGGTAAGCTGCTGTGTTACTGGAACTCGGTAAACGGTAATATTTGCCAGAACGACGTCAGCGTTCTTTACGAAACCATACGCGACTGGGGTATCCAGGATACGCTGTATTTTTTTATCAAATCGAATGGCGGCGACGGAAAGGCCTCGCTGCGTATTATCAACTTGCTGCGGCAGCATGCCAAACGGCTGGTGGCCGTTGCACAGGGTGAATGCGCATCGGCGGCAACCATGCTCGCGCTCGGCGCGGATGAAATTCTGATGGGACCTCTGGCTTATCTGAGTGCGGTCGACACTTCACTGACACATGATCTTTCGCCAGTCGACCGCAACAATAACCTGGTGAGCGTTAATCAGGACGAATTGTCGCGCGTTTTAAAACTGTGGAATAAAGAAGGGAATAACACAAACCCCTACCACGATCTCTACCAGCATATTCACCCCCTCGTTTTCGGTGCGGTCGACCGCGCGAGCTCGCTCTCGATGAAACTTTGTACCGACATACTTTCGTATCACATGAGCGATCAGGCCAAGGCTCAGGAAATCAGCCGCCGTCTGAACGAAGATTACCCTGCGCATGGGTATCCCATTATATTGCGCGAGGCGCAGAAGATTGGCCTTAATGCAAAGGGTCTCGACAAAGAGCTGAACGATCTGTTCTTTAACCTGAACAATCTTTATTCGCAGATGGGCCAGCGCGCTTATACCGATTTTGACGAGAATAACTACCACAATAACGAAATTGTGAATATTCTTGAGTCGCGGGGCACACAGGTGTATTACCAGAACGATCAGGATTGGCATTATCGTGCCGAGGAGCGGCGTTATATTTCGATGAACGATAAAAGTGCGTGGTATCTCTTGAACGGTACGGGCGATAAAATCGAACCGAAGGTTTTCCAGATACGCTGATGCAGGTACGTGTGTTCAGGGTTGTCGTCGTCGAAGACGACACAGCCCTTGCCGCCATTGCGTTACAACTTCTCGAAAGCCGGGGTTATGCCGTACGCCTCGCCGAAACTGGCGCAGCGGCGCGTGCGGTTATTGCCGAATGGCATCCCGACATTGTAATTCTGGATATCCGTTTGCCAGACATCAACGGCATCGAAATTATAAGGGAAATCTCAGCCCGAACCGATCGGCTGCGCCCAGGCGTCATCGCCGTGTCGGGTTACGACGACGCCGATACGATTTCAACCGCGCTGGAACTCGGCGCTGCCGATTTTATCCGCAAACCTTTCGCGCACCGTGAGTTCATTCTGCGCGTGAATGCGCTGATGCAGCTGCGCGAATATAAAGTAGAACTCGAGCAGGCACGAGAAGAACTAACGAAGAACCTCGGTAAATTAGGCAGGTATTTTTCACGCGAGGTACTCGATTCCATACTCGACGGCCGCATTGCCGAGACACTGAGCGGTGAATTGATCCCCGCCACAGTCATGTTCTTTGATCTGCGCAATTCAACCTCGTTGGGCGAGCAAATGGTCCCGGGATTATTCTTTCAGTTTATCACATCGTTTTTCGGCGGCATCAGCGATATTGTCTATCGCTGCGGCGGGTCGATCAGCAAGTTTACCGGCGACGGATTTCTGGCGATGTTTGGTTTGCGCGAACACTCTGATGCGGCAAGCATTCTGGCGCTCTCGTGCAGCTTGCAGATACGCGAACACATGGAACTCTATAATAAGCGCAAACCGCCGTACCTGAAAGAACCGGTAGGGTACGGTATCGGTATCGCGACGGGGCCGGTTTACGCAGGTAATGTCGGTAGCCGCCACAAACTCGAATACACGGTTTTCGGCGATACGGTAAATCTCGCCGCGCGTTTAGAAGCTATGACGAAGCGCGCCCGCGTTGATATTCTCGTCGATGAGAGAACGCGCAAAGCCTGCGGCGAGCGGCTCACGGTGCGTCGGTTGCAGACATCTTCGGTCAAAGGTAAATCGGAATCGGTGACGATCTATTATCCCGAAACGATGCCCCACATGCAGGACGAATTGCTTTACGGTGATTCGCTTAAATAAGGAATAAACCATGTTAACTCCGAGAAATCTGTACCGGCAAACCGTTGTGGTTGCCATATTCTGCGGCGCATTATTAGCCTGCAAATCGGCACCGGTGAAACCCGAAGATAACGGCGGTTGGGTAACGGTGACAGGCATCGCGGCAATCCAAAACGGAAATCTGGGTCTTGCCAAAGACGAGGCTTTGAAAGACGCGAAGCGCGTTGCGGTTCAGGAAGTATTGGGCAGTGTCGTTTCTGCACGCAGCGATGTGAAGAATTTTCAGCTCGTGAAACAAACGGTCACGAGCAAATCCGAAGGAATGATCGAAACCTTTGAGATTCTCTCGGCAGCGGCAGCTTCCGATGCGGAGTATCAGGTAAAGATTAAAGCCAAAGTCAGTATGGCGCTCATCAACCAGACGATCGAAGAGGTTGTGGCATCGCAGGGTAAACCGCGCATGATGGTCATTCTCGAAGAAAAGTTTAACGGCGCAGCCGACGATCATAAGGTCGCCCAAACCGAAATCGAAGCTCAATTTATCTCCGCGGGATTTCCCTTCGTCGACCGTTCAACGGTTGAAAAGATTGTAAAGAAGAACCGCAAGAAAATCTCAGATGCTCTGGGCGGGAATAATTCAGCCGCGCGTGAACTGGGTGTCGATGCGGGGGCCGAAATTATTCTCGTGGGCTCCAGCCGCGTCAAAGAAGCGGGAAAGATATCAGGCTCACAGCTGATATCTGTACAAGCCGATCTTAACGTACGCGTCATCGACATCAACACGGGTAAAATCTTAACCGCCGATCAGCAACACGGAGCTTACCCTCATATCAATGCCGAGAGCGGTGGTGTTCAGGCAGTGAAGAAAGCGGTGACGCCGCTGCGCGAGAAACTCGTGGCTGATATCGTCAGCCTGTGGGATATCAACCGCGGCAATACCATCGCACTTCTGGTCACTGGTCTCGACTATGAAAAGCTCATGGTTTTGCGCGGCGAGATCACAGAAAAAGTGCGCGGCGTTAAGGCGGTAAATCCGAAAGGTTCTGCCGGTAAGGCGGCGAAACTAGAAATTGAATTTGAAGGTTCGTCGTTCGACTTAGCCGACAGACTTCTGACTTCAGGACTTTCGGTAAAACTGAAGATCGGCGACGTCAAGCCGAACGCACTCGACGTCAGTGCAAAATAGTCTCTAACGAAACCAGATCGTATCGGCGTACCATTCCGAACCCTCTTTGACAAGGGTTGTGAGGGTGCGTCCATTTTTCATTTTGATCTTGATGTTTTTTTTTCCCTCGTATTCGCCCTCGATGACCGAGGCCACAAGATCTTCAAGCGTATAGTTATCCATTTCAGCCTTGGCTTTCTGCACTTTTTCTGCGGTAACGCGCTCTTTTTGCCGGGGAGTAAATCGGGACCTTAGCTTCTCGATTTCCCCTTTTTTTAGCAGTTCCAGTTGCCGCCCGATTTCCGTCTTCGCAGTTTCCAGCGCTCCGGCATAAACGAGTGTCATCGTCAGAAAAGTCAGGGCCATGAGTTTGATACTGAATTTCATAGTTCGCTCCTAAAAAGCTTTTATCCCTCTGCCAGGCGCGGCATGCGGGTCAAGCGATTAGCGGCCAGCGATCTTTTCGCAGGCCTTCAGGATAATCAGATGGTCTTTGATGAGGGCTTCCCGGTGGGATTCAGCGACTGCCTTCGCGACCGCCGTGCCAACGAGCGGAATATTGACTTCAACCAGTACGTCGTATTCACGCGCGGTCAATCGTTCCGAAAGACTGATGTACGGGCAGGTAGCGGTGATCTTTACTTTATCCGGTGCGTACTCCGATTGCATGGTAAACTTACTCAGATAAGTTTCGGTATCGAAATAGTTCGTATCGACCATCTCGAGCATTTTGGCTGGTACCATTTTTTTGACGAGATCCGGTATCGCACTCCCGAAGCGAAACAGGCGACGCGTAACCAGTAGGCTTCCCTGTTTCTCAATACCGAGCAATTCCTGGGATTTTAATCCGGGTTGATTTTCAATATCGTCGTAGCGCAGCTCGCGAGCCGCGACGACAGTTTTGATGGGAAAAGGAAATTCTTGCCGCAGTTTGTAACGCATAGTAGGGTATGCCCTTCGGGCTACGTCTTACAGCTGTCCGATTTGTTTTTGACCGACACTCTGTCTTTCCCAAACACACCCTGTGCAAAAGGCTACGCTGGATCACCATTTCCCCTTTGCCTTTGAGACCCTGGTCGAGATTCGCGAGGGCCGATATCAGCACCTCGATATTTGGGATATGTTCTCGGAGGCTATTCTCAAAAACGAAGTAGCCAAAGAAGGGGTCGTAACGCGGGATTACAAATTGATGATTCGCACTGCACTGCCATTAGTGGCACAGAAGCTACTGGCAAATGGCGAACCGCTGTCTTGCGATGAGACCACGAATTATTACAAAGACAAAAAAGAATTCACATCGCTGACGGTGCTGCGCCTCGCAAATTCGGCCATCCAGTTCCGCGAAACGTCGCTTTATACGCCCGACGGCG
>JAFLED010000172.1 GCA_017302045.1 Spirochaetota bacterium | reverse complement strand
GATTCTCAGGGCAAAGGCCAAGGCGATTTTGCCGAAGAGTTCGGTATTCCGGGCGGTAAATGGAAAGAGCAGCTCGACCGTACCGAAGAGGGCGAAGCCCTCAACGACAATTACGGCGGTAAAAGCGAAGAGAAGAATTCGATTAACAATGCCGTCCCCGAAGAATACCGCAACCGCAAGCGCGACTACCGCAATATTATCGCCAAAGACATTTTCCCGACGCTGAACAATCTCGATAAGCCGTTTCGCGAAGAGATCAAAGAAGCGCCGCAAGAGCTCGAAAAGATGCACGACCGCAACGAAGTCATCGAGAACTACCGTCTATGGCGCGAGGGCAAGGCGATACCCGATAAGAAGCGCACAAAGGTGATCGTTAACCGGACCAAAGAGGGTGCCCTGGGGCAGCTCAACTTCGACGAAAAGGCGCGCCGTAAATATTTTGATGAAACTCTGTCTGATCCGAAAGAGCAGCAGCTCGACCGTTTTCTCTCAGATTATGGTAAGTTCGACCCAAACGAGGGCGATTTGCCCCGGGCGATACGTGACCTCTATTACGAAAATCTGCAGCGTGTCGCTTCGACCTTTAACGCCTCGGACCCCACTTACCTCGCAATTGACTATTATCATGAAGCCCTGAATAAAGAAGAATTTTTACGCAAAGCTCTCGACGTTGTTTCGAAGAAGAAAGGTACGAAGTACGCGACGGAAATTCTTTTCGCCATCGAAAACATTTATGAGATACAGGGGCGTGCGCTGCATATGCTTTTCGATATGAAAAAACATATCGACTCGCTGCCGCCCAAAGCGCGCGAAAACATACGCGTGCAGACCCTCGATAAGGTCGCCAAACGCTACCTGCCGATCGCCGAAAAGAAAGGCATCCGTAGCGGCGCCGCGGCAATGCAACACTATTATCTCAAGCGCACTGAAATTCTCGATTACCTGATCGAGAACGCGCCAGGCGGTTACCGGGTTAAAGACGCGACATTTGCTAAGGGCAGGGTTTTCTGGGAGAGCGTCGAACCAGGTAACCCCGCTTCGTGGCAAAACGCCCGGCGCGCAGTCGATATCTGGCGTACTGTCGATAGCCTCAGCGATAACGGGGATTTTCTCTCGGGTGAAATTCACACAGCGATGAAAGAGAGTTTGACTAAATTTAAGACACTGAATTCCCTTGAAGGGCAGCGCATTGCGCAGTCATTGATGCAGAACAACGCTAAATTGATGCAGAAGAAAATCGAACGCGAGAACCGCATTCTCTGGTCTTCAAAATCGGCGCAGGCAAAAACCAAAAAATGAGTAACGGACACCAGTCATGGCAGGTGCGGGTGATCCGCGTGTCGTTTCGCGTGCTGGTACTTCTCGTGATCGATCTTGCCGTGCAGGTCTTGAACCTGCAGGTGATGGGCCTGCAGAAATATATCGCACCGGTGTTGGTGACGCTCATCGGCATGGTGCTCGTCGTGGCGCTCTTCTATTTTTTGATTTCTTATATCGAGGCGATGACGAATGCCGTACTCAAGTACGTCATCGAACTCGGAAAAACGTTCAAATACCGCAAGACTGCGGTCATGCTGATTATCGTATTGCTCTACTTTGGAGCTTTTTTCGTCTATTACCGCGTCTGGTTTAATAAGTGGATTTCTTTTACCGATCTGCCGGCGCTGTTCAGCGGCAAGCTAATCCGCTGAATTGAGTTTGTCTGCGCGTCTCGCGGCCTTCGAATGGCCTATGCAGCAGGCATCGATGACACTCAAAAATCCCGCCGATGGGTTCGAATTTTACGCGCAGTCATGGAAGCCTGCCGACATCAAAAAAGTGCTCGTAATACAGCACGGCATCGGCGAACACTCGGGCCGTTATAAGAATCTGGTACAGGCGCTCGAGAACGAGAACACCGCCGTGTACGGTCTCGATGCGCGCGGCCATGGCAAAACCCCTGGTCGCCGCGGGCATGTCGATGATTTCAATTTCTATGCGGCCGATCTGGTAGTGCTCATCAAAAAAGCCCGCGCCGAGAATCCTAAAGTTCCTCTTTTTCTTTTGGGACATTCGATGGGTGCACTCATTGCAGGTCTCGCTGTGCTTTCGGGTGATACACAGAAAGATCTGGCAGGCGCGCTTTTCTCGAGCGGCGGCTTTAAGCCCGCGCTCGACCCGGTACAAGAGATCAAAAAAACCGTCGGTACGGTGCTTGCGAATTTTGCGCCGGCGGTTACGGTCGATTCAGGTCTTGACGTGAAACTCATTTCACGCGATGACAATACGATTCAAGCGTATAAAAACGATCCCCTCGTGCATGGTAAAATTTCGCTGAAAATGGGCGTCGATCTTTTCGCGGTGGGTGAGAAGCTCATTCAGGATGCCCCGCGTTTCACGTTACCCGTTCTGGTTTTTCATGGCGACGCCGATGGCATTGCGAGTGTCGAAGGTTCGAGGTCGTTTTTCGGCGGGCTGAGCTCACAAGACAAGACTCTGAAGATCTATCCGGGCTTTTTCCATGAGACCATGAACGAACCTTACACCGATCGCCAGAAAGTGCTCGGCGACGTCGTCGCGTGGATTAATAAACATTCGTGATTTGAACTCCCCGGCGCCGGTTGTTTTTTTCGACGGCGTTTGCAATCTTTGCAACGGCGCTGTACAATTTATTCTGAAACGCGAAAAATCCAACGGGCTGATGTTTGCGCCGTTACAGGGAGAGTCTTATGCAAAACTCGCCGGGCGCCCGGCCGACGAGACTCCCGGCAGCATCCTGTTTTTTGAAAACGGAACATGGTATCACGAGTCGGCGGCGGTGCTGCGCATCAGTCGTTATTTGGGCCAGCCGTGGCGGTTTTTGGGATATCTCGGTTACGTTCTGCCGACGTTTCTGCGCGACGTTCTCTACCGTTTTATAGCGCGCCGCCGCTATCGCTGGTTCGGTAAGAGCGAAGCATGTTATCTGCCGACACCAGAGCTCAAAAAACGGTTTCTGGCTTAAATCAAAGCCTTGATAAATTCTTTCAGGCGCTCGTGCAGCTCAAGCGTTGCAGGTGTGAAGAGCAGCGACGCGATAATTGTTGCGAGTAGTGCGCCCGAGAGCGTCGGTGCAACGGCTTCGTGCATCGAATCGCCGACGATATCGGCCTGCACCAGTGCTTCGAGCTGTGCGGTATGGCGTGTCACCTGCGCGTCGGCTTCGGCGGCGTGCCTTGCGCTCGACCAGGCCGCGCCTGTGGTTAACCAGCTATTCCCGTTCAGAAACGAAAGAAATCCAAATCCGATAAGATAACCCGCGAGGCCATAAGCACCGCCGACGAGACAAGCAAGCGCAGGTAAAAGCATGGTGCCGGCAAAGAGAGGCAATATCTTGCGAGTGAGATAGCTATTTGCGATCTTCCAGAGCGTTTTGAGATCGGGGGCCGCCTGCCCTTCAGAGAGCCCCGACAGTTCGCGAAACTGTCTGCCCGCTTCGCGCACCAGCACCGGACCCAGATTCAGCACGAGTTCGTTGATGCGCGCCGAAAGAAAAAACGAGGCAATGCCCCCAAGCATCAACATGGCGGTTTGCGTCAGGTGCTTGAACAAGGTTGCATGCCCCGAATCGCTGAGAATCTGCGCATAGACGAGAAAGATCAGCACCGCCAGCGCCGAAAACATGACCTTGCCGTGCAGAACATAGGACGGAATAGAAACGCTGCGCAGGTTGCGGAATTTGCCGATCAGATCAGATTTTTCGTTTTTGCCCGCAGAGGCCCGCAGCCGTGCGATCGCAGTCGACGCCAGCGGCATGATAACCGCCGTTGCTTGCGCGACCGTAAAAAGAGAAATCATCGATGTCAGAGAAAGCGACAGGGCGAAAAGACCGCTATTGAATTTATCTTCCGGTCTTTCTTCGACGACACCAGCAAGATAGACAATACCCATCATGAGCGCGATGATGAGCGCAGGTATTGCTGATCCGCGCATTCCCGAAGCGATACCGCGGTGAATGACGGTTGAAACCGAACTAGCCGCCGCTGCGATCAGGCTGCGCGCTGTTTTATGGTTCTCGGCGACATAGATGGCCGAGTAGACGTTGAGCGTAAACGCCGTCAGCGAACCGAGTAAAACCACCCAGAAGTATTTGATATGAATCTTGGCGATCACGACAAGTACGAGATAGGTGATAATTGCCTGAATGCTGATCGCGGCGATATAGCCGATGCGGATATTCCACAAAAAGGTTTCGGGGGAAGTCTTTTCGCGCACGCGCATTATAAAAAAACCGGGGATTGCGGCGAGAATACCGATTGCGAAGACCGTGAGCGATACCGAGTTTTGCCCCTTCAGACCGATCTTCGTCTGCGATTCGATTTGACCCGAAACGAGTAGCACAACAACGCAGAGCACAAAAAACTCCAGGTGATAGAATATAAAACGGTTGATTGCGGCAAAGTCAATGCGGAGTTTCCACAGCGGATTGCTTTCGCCGAGGAGTGGCAGAATTGCCTCCTGACGCCCCATGAGTTCAAAGGCGTAATCGCTCGAGCGCGAAATCAGCGATACATTGAATCGCAGCCAGTAGAGCAACAGCGCGCCTGCATAGGCGGGTAGCAGAAAGAATTCTATCGATAGAGTTTCATACCGGCGCGTCACGAAGATATAACAGCTCGCGATAAAAACTACGGCCATACCGAGCAAAGACCCCGCGTAGAGAAAATGCCGAAAGATACGGCTCATCGATTCTTTGCGCAACTGATCGACCCGGCGGTTCATGCGGCGGTGCAGGCGTTCGGTCAGGAATGCCGTCAGCAGAAAAGTGAGAAATCCCACGGTGCCGACCAGCAAAGCCGTTGGGTTTGGCGCGCCATGCCTGATGTGATCGAGATAATAACCAGATGCTAACGCGAGCCCAAACAGAATCAGGGCGACGAGGCTCGTGCGCAGCAGGTAAGATGAAAACTCGGTAGGTTCTCCGGCGCCTGGAGCCAACGTCGTGTTCGTTTTAATACGCTTAAAAATCTGGATCAAACACAGAATTGAGGTGAAGAGCGCGGCAGCGAGCGCGACGATTAGGGTGCCGTTGTACATCGACGGAGTACCCTGTTTTTATTTCCGGCCCGGTAAAGTGTTATTGGGATTTTTTTCCGTCTCAGCGGGAGTGATTCGCTCTTCGAGCTTCTGAATGCCTGTCGAAAACATGTTTTCCAGTATCTCGGTGCCGGTATCGTCGAATCCGCGCCAATTCAGGAGTGCCGTCAAGAATTCGCGAGTTTTCTGTTCTTTTTGCAGAAATGCGGCCAGTTGCCGCAGTGTTGCACGTTCGGGCTTTTCTGGCCGATGATTTGAAAGCAGCACATAGCGCAATGGTTTGGCCGTTATTTTTGCGGCATCATAGAAAGGCAGAAATTTACCGCTGGTATCGAGATAGGGGAGCATTTCGGCGATAAAGATTTTTTGCCAGATCCGCAGCGGGGCTTCGGCCAGGCGATGCAAAATAATATGTTCTTCGAGAATCGCGCCGGAAACACCGCAATAGCTAGTAATGAGGTCGAGCTTTTCATCGTAGTGTGCGTGTCGCTCTTTTGAAAAACGAAACGTGCGGCGGTATGCGCCTAAACCCGCGAGCAGTCGCACCTGCAAATGCCGCATCGGTGTTAATATGGCTTTCAGGGGAGACTCTTTATTCAGCAGCTTTATGATTTTTTGCGCGACGGATTTACCGCCTTCTTCGCCACATTGATGCTGAATAAAAAAACTTTCGTCGCGGACAAAACTCCATTTTTGTTTCATATCGAGCGGTGCGTCGAGTTCGTATTCGACGGCTATGGCCGCAGGCATTTCAATCCACGGGTTGTGGGTTGCCGCAAGAAGCCAGGCAAAACCCCGCCACGGCAGTCTCACGGCTGCCATGGCTTAATGAAGCGCTCGGTAAACCCGAGATGCGTTAAGACGCGGTCGATCATAAAATCGTAGAGATCGCTTAACTGTTGTGGTCTGTGATAATAACCGGGCATGAGCGGCATGACCGTCGCACCGGCCTCGCTGAGCGTAAGCAGATTTTTGAGATGGATGGAACTCAGCGGTGTTTCGCGCGGACATAATACCAGAGGCCGTTTTTCTTTCAGAGATACGTCCGCGGCCCTTTCGATGAGATTAGAACTGAGTCCATGCGCGATCGCCGCAGCGGTTTTCATACTGCAGGGGATTACCGCCATCGCGTCGTACCTTGCCGAACCGCTGGCGGCCCGCGATCCGATATCGCGGTAGTCGCAGAGAGAGAAGTGATGCTTTTTTTCCGGAGCCCCGTAGCGCTCTTGGATGAGATTGAATATTGTTTCGAGTGTCGCAGTGTTCGCTTCGATGCCCGCTTCTGCACTCAATACCTTAAAAAAATTGGGTGAAAATATTAGATCACTCTCGCCGGGCAGCGAAGAAAGCCGCCATAAGAAACGTAAGGCGTATTCGGCCCCCGAAGCGCCCGTAACACCGATGATCAAACGCCGGCTCATTCCATACAAAAATAAATCTTTTGTTCAGGACAACCATGCTTTTTCAGTATCGCCTGCGACGTTTCGAGCAATTGCAGGCGTAATGGCCTGATATAGCGCATTTTCGCGTCTTCTCCCTGAATAAAATGCCTCGCGAACATGCCGGAATCGGGGTAGTTCTCTTTCGCTTCGCGAAAGACATCCTTCGCGAAACGCACCACGCCCAGCGAAATATAGTCGATCGCGCCGAACCCGATACGGTCTGCTACAGGGGCCGCTATTTCCGAAAATTTTTCCGTAAAATCTTCTCGGTAAATAATCGGGTCAAAATGGACCCCGAGGCGAAACCCCATGTCACGCAGGCGCTGCATGGCTTCGATACGCTGCATAACCCCGGGCGCCTCCCGGTCGAACAGTGCGGCCTGCACTTCGGTCGAAAGTGAAAAACTGACGATAACATTTGGCAACGGTTCGAGACCGCGCAGCATGCTCAGGTTTACCGACTTGGTCCGCAATTCCAGAAAGCTGTGCGGGTTTTGCCGGAAAAAATCCCAATACAGCGGCAATTCCTGGCTGATATGCGAAAGCGCCAGCGAGTCGCTGAATTCCCCCGCGTGAAACCATACGCGCTTATGCGGAGTTTGCGCCAATGCACTCTTCATCTCGCGCAGGATTTCGTCGTGGTTCACGAATAACACCAGATCGGGAGAGCTGAAATAACCCTGCAAATAGCAGTACTCGCATTCGTAGACGCAGTTGTAGGCATGAATATAATAATAATGTAAATCGTCGGCACCGAAGCCATACGCGTCGGGTGCTATACGCAGCAGCGCTCCGCGTTTCAACGCGATAAAAAGATTTCTCTCGCTGCGCTTTTGCAGGTATGGAGTTTTCCGTCGTGAAAAAAAATCCTGGTAGTCGTCGATGAACTCGGTTTTCTGCGGCTGCAGTTTTTCCCGGATTTTTTCGGTGAGCGGCCTGTCGGCGGCGGCGTTTTCAATGTAGAGGGTGTCAATCCGCATCGGCGCGCTCGTTGTCGCAATGGCGCGACCATGCTTCAAAATCAAAGCTGCCGATTTTTTCAGCGAAACTTCTGAATTCTTCGGCAGTACGGATTTTCGCGTTGATGCCCAGCGTTGCCGTTTCAAGTGTCTGGTCGAAGCTGGTACGCATAAAATCTGTCTGCAAGGGTTTCAATAGTCGTGTGCGTTCTGCAGCGAGCCTGGTTTCCGCAGGAAAAAGCCGAGCCCTGAGTTGTGCTATGTAAATCGCCG
Organism: Spirochaetota bacterium; assembly: GCA_017302045.1. Lineage (GTDB taxonomy): Bacteria > Spirochaetota > Leptospiria > Turneriellales > Turneriellaceae > Turneriella. The sequence goes on along the minus strand of JAFLED010000172.1, from coordinate 677 downwards.
CCGTTGACGCTCCGTCGATCGCGGTTAGCGCCTGCGCATTTTCCCTGAGGTTGGCCGTTTGCGTCAGTTCGCGGATTATCCGCTTCTCTGATTCTGTGGCGTGAAAGGGGAGGTTCAAGGCCGCGCGACGACTAGAACTCGTACTGCAGTTTCATTTTCACGCCGGGGTTACGGTCGAAGAACTTCAATGCGTCGGCGCGGCTGACGGCATAGAGCGACGCCGGGCCGCGGTTGGCGAAAGTAAAATCGAATTTTTCGCGACCGGTCTTCAGCAGATCGGTATGGATTACCACATCGCCGCGCGTTAGGTCACCGAGGTGAACGCCTTTGTTGGCGACCGCGACTTCGCCCGAGCGGATAATATAGAAATACTGCGGCTGCGTATGCTCAGGATAAATCGTGCCGGGTTCGGTAAATTCTACCGGAATCAGCATCGATTCGAGCCAGGTTTTTTGCGTCGAAGTCAAAAAGTTCAGATGACGGCTCTGTGAAATGACGTTCCATGTTTCTGCGTCGCGCACTTTTGCAAGGCGCAGCAGAATTTTCTCGAACTCGGAATTCGAAATAAAATTCAGAAACTTGTCTTTCTCGACGGTGAAAAGCGTTACTTCGGTCTCGGCAACCACGTCGGCCGTGCGCAACTGGTCAGTGACGAGAGCAACCTCGCCGAAGTAGTC
>JAFLED010000171.1 GCA_017302045.1 Spirochaetota bacterium | reverse complement strand
ATATTTCGACCAGGCAAGATCGTCGCGGCACTTCGTCGTGACGACGGGCGCCGCGCCCTCGGGGCGCGAAACTTCATAGATCGCAAATTGATAGCTGCCGCCGCTGTGGTAGACGACGACCGCCTTGTGGTTCTTCGCCGTCGCCGGCACAAGAGCATTCAGCAGAGTTTCGAACTGCGCCTTTGACGTATATCCGGGATCTACAGCGTTGCTGACATGCACGACACTGACCGGCGACAGCGGCTGAATGCGAATGTCGTGCAGAAATGAAAGCTGCAACTCAATCGCGCGCAGCTTTTTGAAAATAATCGGAAACCGGCGGAACACGAGGCGGCACTGCGCACGTGTTGGCCAGTAGCAAAAACTGTCGACTGTAATGCCCTCTTCGCGCGGGCGAATTTTATCTTCTTCGGCGAAATTCGCCGACCAGCGCAATTCAAGCTTGTTGAATGGCACGGGTTGTTCTTTAAAATAATACGCGAGCACCTGGTACTGCAGATCGAGTATGCGCCAGTCGATGTCGAGCGCCACCCACTTCGCGCATTTCATATGCGTGTGCATGAAGTAGATCTGCATGAACCCTACCGAATAACAGTCTTTCGCCTCGGGATACATATCGCGCACCATCGTGAAGGCTTTCGAAACGGAAAGATCGTTCATGGTGAAAAAATTATAACAGCCCGCGATAATTTCAGAGAGATAAGCGTTGTACTTTTTTGTCCAAAGCTCTTTCGAGAGTTTAGCGAAGGCGTCGAACCTGCCAGGGAGCTGGTTATGCAGACCGCGGCAGGCTGGTTCGGCAAGTTCGGTCATTTTTTTGAAGAGCGCACCGGTTTCGGCGCGGTCGTAAACCGGTTTCATCTCGGCGAAGATCTCGCGCATCTTGTCTGAGACGATCAGACTTAGCTCGAGCTTTTCGGGCTTTTCGGAATGCGGTGCGCAGCGGGGCAATAAGACAACGAGGGCAACGGCGAGCGCCGCAATGCGGGAATAAAACACGACGCATGCGAGGCGAAGCGCGCGCCGCGTAAAGTCAATTTGCTTCAAGCGAAATTTCGGTCAAAGGGGGATATCCCACACCGTGCGGAGCGATTTCAGCACGATAGGGTTTGTACCCCGCAGCCGAGATCGTTACCTCGACCGGATCGCCGTTTTTCGTCAGGCGAAAAAAACTGCCGTCCCCGGGGTTGGTTGTGCGTTTTTCGCCTTCAAAAAAAGTTACATCCGAAAATTTCACCGCAGCTCTTACCGGCTCACCGCGCGCATTTTTTACGCGCAGGGCAAATTTATAGTTTGCGCCATAATCGTTGAGCATACCGCTCCAGAGCGGCTGATAACCCTCGAGAAAATAGGGCACGTAACGATATTCGCTGTTACGGTAAGAGCTTTCGACGATATACGCGATGGTCCCATACTTGAAATAGAGATAATCCTGGTCGGTGCCGTCGACGGGATAAATATTTTTGACCGCACGAAATCCGCGCCGCGGATTGTGGTGTCGCACCTGCGGCGCAATTTCGCGCGCGAAGGCACCGGCGTAGTCGGGCGACGGGTTTCTGGTATTCTCGATCGTGTAAGGGATCAGTATTTTTCCCGAAACCGCATGGAAGCTGATCGCAAAAAGAAACCGCTCACGCTCAGCCAGCTGCATGATCGCCTGTGTTTCTTTCTCTGAGCCGGGTGAAGGGCCGCGATAATAGACACTGTTCGGGTCTTCGCTCGATGCCTTTTTATGGCCTGAGTTCCAGCGGAATGGAAAATTGCGGTTGAGATCGACACCGCGCATCGGGGAGGCATGCGTTTGACCCGGCCCAATCGAGGCATTCTTGCGGCCCATCAGGCTTGAAACATGCCAGAAGAAATGATTCCCGTCGGGGTTTGCAATGGGGATAATCCACAGGCTGTGATGCGAAAGGATTTCGGCGTAATTTCCGGTGTTCTTCAGTATTTCGGAGATGATATGATAACAATGTTCGGTCGCCGTCAGTTCATTGCCGTGCATCGCACCTGAAAACAGCAGTGCTATTTTCTTTTCGCGCGCCTTAAAATCGCTGAGCTCGAGCGCGAGAAGATTTCGCCCGAGAGCGGTCGTGCCGATGATGTGTAGTTTTGTAAAACGCGGGTATGCCTTTACGACACCCGCGAGCAGCGCTTCGTTCAGCATCGGGTCTTTGTAACCCGTTTGCAGGTCTTCGAGAGCGGTATAACCGCGTTCGAGCCGCGCGGCATAGGTCGGGTCGAAATAAATGAACGGCGGATAACTTCTCGCCTCGTTTATTTTGATCCCGTTGAACACGGCGTCTTTATGTTCCCCGGCATTGAGTAAAAAAACCGAAACGTCGTCTTTCTGCAAAGTCAGAGTCGGCTGCATGCCGAAGCGCGCCTGGTATTTCTCGCGGAATGTGGAGACCATCGCGGCCGGCACAAGGTAGGGTTTTCGCGTTTTCGACTCCTGAATTTCATCGCTGATTGCGCTTTCATCGACCTGGGCGGGTGCCTTAACCTCAGAACGGCAGAAAAAAACAGAAAGGAAGACCACGCCGAAAAAAGAAAAAACACGAAACATCGGTATGGTAATCTGTGACGGCGCGCTGTGGTGTCATCTAAAAGGAGATTTACACAGAACCTCGGCGCCGCAGGCTATCGGCATGCCTGCCTTTTGTCGTCCGTCGCTTGGTATTTTTCTGCTCATTGCAGTCGGTTTTTTCGCCTGCAAAGCGAAGCCGGCCGCGTGTGCGACAGAGATTCCGGGCATGAAGTGCATCCCAGCGGGAACCTTTATACGCGGTTCGAACACGCACGATGCCGACGAACGCCCCGAAGAAAAGATCGACCTCGACGAATTCTACATCGACACATACGAGACCACGAACCGGGAGTTCAACGAATGTCTCGCCGCCGGCAAATGTCGTAACTGCCTGAAAGAAAACAAGTGCACTCAGGTCACCGCGGGTTATGGCAAACTTTACCAGGGTGAAAAACAGCCGGTCGTCGGCATCAGTTGGTACACCGCGAAAGAATACTGCGAGTTCCGTGGCAAAAGACTGCCGACCGAAGCCGAATGGGAAAAAGCCGCGCGCGGGCCCGACGGCAATCTTTATCCCTGGGGTAACGAGCCCGCCACCTGCGCGCGCGCGGTCATCGAAGAGGGCGAACCCGGCCAGAAAAGAAAAGGCTGCTTTCCGAAACGCACAGCAGTCGACTGGCATATGCACACCTCTGACGTCGGCACACGCGCACCCGGTGTCTATGGCCTCTACGATATGGCAGGCAATTCATGGGAATGGGTCGAAGACTGGTATGCGCCCTCGTATGCGGCCTGCGGCGAGGCCTGCCGCGGTAAAAATCCCAAGGGCCCTTGTAATGGCGCGGCAAAATGCCCCGGCTACACAAAGAAGGTTTTGAAAAGCGGTTCGTGGTGGTGGCCCGGCGATTATGCGCGTGGTTCGAAGCGGCGGGCGCATATTCCTGAGAATTTTCCCGAATACCACCACTTTGGTTTTCGCTGCGCGAAATCGCGTTGACGGCGGGCTCGAGACCGACAACGCTTGCGTATGAAGTCTATGGCGCTTGTGTGCTTGTTGCTGGCCCTGTCTCTCGCGCAATGCCGGGAGAAAAAGCACATCGCCACCGCCAAAGGTAACGCCGTCGCCTTCGGTAAGGCCCGCTGCAGCTGCGAAAAACTGAAGAAGAAAGACCCGCCCGGCGACCTCGCGCAGTGCAGCGAAGAGATGGCCAAGGCGACGCGCTACCTTAAGATCAATTATGAATTCAATAGCTTCAGCGACGCCGATAAGGCCGAAATCGACAAGGCCGGCAACGACGCCTTCACCCGCTGTATGGCCGAGCCGTAAATCCGCCTGAAATCCCCCTACCAAAACCACAGAAATTTGCCGATAATACAGGGGTAGTCCTATGCCCGAAGGCTTGCGCTCCATCGCCGAATTTGTCGCCCGCTACCGCGTCTTTTTTATTGCCGGCGGCATCGCTTTCGCACTTTTTCTCACCGCGCTCATCACGCTCATTGTCGCCCTAAAGCGCGCCCGGCGCATGCGTGGGATATCCCCCGTGGACAAAAAAGCTACCGCGCACAAGGGTACATCCCCCGTCGCTGAAGCCGCGCCGCCTGCAGAGGCACCGCGCGTTAAACGCGCTAAACTCTCGATCGGCGACGCGCCCAGCCCGTGGACACAGGGCATCTATGAACAACATTCTCCCGAAGGCAAAATTGAAGCGCTCTTGCCCGCCTTCGCGTTCGACGAAGCGGACCGGATTCACCGCGTACAGATGCCCGATGCGGTGCAGGGCGCCGATTTTCTGAGCGCGGTACGCCACTGCGACACCGCGGCGGGGCTCGCGGTCAACGGCGCCTATGCGACGCTGTTGTTATGGCACAGTGGCGATCCCTCGTATGCGCAGATGGCGCTGAAGGTTGCAAGCCATGGGCAGATTGTACCCGAACAAAAAGAACTGATTCGGTTTCTGTTCCAGGATGTCACGGGCAAACCGCTGTCGCCGCGTGCCGTGCCCGGTTTAACACGCTGGTCCAAACCGGCGTTCAAGGCCGCGGTGGCGCTCTACAATTCACCGCGCATCTCGCCGCAGCAATGGAACGATCTCGAAAAAGTTCTGCCGGTCGAGTTTAAACGTTTTTATGAACTTGAGCTCGCGCAGAAACTGCCCGCGAAGACGATCTACCGCGACGCAGCGACGAGCCCGGTCTTTTCCGAAGGGCTTTACCGCACGAATCTCAAAACGCTGCGCCGTTACATGAGCCCGGCGCGCTGGCTGCGCCTGCGCAATTCGGGCTATGCGACGCGCTTTTCGGGATGGTTGAGCACTATCCCATGCGAAACCGAAGCCGACGCGCTCTTGCACGTTGCGAACCCCGATGTTTTCGAGAAAGAAGATCTGCCCGAAGAGCTTGCGGCGAAAATACAGCAGATCTTCGCTACGACGAACATTCAGGCCTGGCTTTTCGAAAACGGAAAAAAACCGCCGCTGACATACCGGCTGCACTACTTCAAATTTTTCTGCCTGTTCGAACGGTATAACGAAGCCGTGCGCTGCTTTGCTTTTCTGGGCATCTTTCGCCGCGACCGTGCCACCCGGCTCTATTATGCGCGCGCGCTCTTCGCGGTACGCATGGAACACGATGCCTGGATCGAGATGAGTTCGCTCATGTCGGATTACCCCCGTGACGCAGCCGTTTTAAACGAAGCCGCGATCTACGCGCACAAACTCGGGCGCCATGAAGAAGCGGCCGAGATCTTCGCGCTCGCGCGCGGCATGTATCCCGACGATGCGACGCTCGCCTACAACGAGGCGGTTTTCACCGAGCAGTTCAGCCAGATACAGATTCAGGAAAAATGGTCGGCGGTACAAAAGATGAACAGCTGGTCTGAACCGCAGCGGGTGACGACACCCCCGGTTATTGACTAGAGTTGCTGAGCAGCGAGTAAAATATAGTGCAAGCTGCGACGAGCCTGCACTATGCAATAATTATCTCTTGCAGTTAACGGCTTTCGGGTTCCCGCCCATAACAGAAGAGGTGGTCTTCGTACCTTCGAGATGTGTCGGTTTGTTAGTCATGGTGCGAATCGATGATTGCAGCGTCAGGTTTCCGCTGTTGTGCGCCTGGCCCCTTTCTTGCCACGTGCCTGTAAAATTGTTGCCTTCAACAGTGCCCGTGACCTTGCCCCCTTTGACGGTATAAGTACCTGTCACATTACCACCCTGATCGACGAGCGTCAGAGTGCCGAGCGTGTCGCATTTCCATCTTCCCCCGATGTTTTTCGAAAAACCGCCCTGAGGCGTCGGCATCGCCATGTTCGGGTTGCCGCTTGTCTGTGTCTGCGGCGAGTTCATGCTGGGGCCACCTTTAGTCGGTATTTGCGCCGTAAGCGCGATAAAGCAACCAGAAATGATTATCAAATAAATTTTTTTCAACTTTCCTCCATAAAACCGCAACGAAACGCGTTAAATGCGTAAGGCTTTGGTCTCCTTTAATTTTTTTTCAGCCGGGCATCCCAGCAGAGTATTAGACGAAGGCAACTACAAAGCCGGACTCACCGCATTTTCGGCGAGATTAAAAAAAGATTAAAAAAGCCACGCCGACTCCAAGGCTCACTCGTCAGATGCGCTTCGGCTTGTCGTCAGCGCCTGAGCGCAGGGAATACAAGGTTGTGTTTCAAGGTCTCTGAAGAGCCGTCGGTATAATAGACTTCGGCGGAGATCTCGAACGTTCCCCAGCCCGTTGCAGAGTACGGGAATCCGCGCTGCGCCGACGAATTTTCGGGGGTCAGTACGATCAGGTTATTCTGAAACGTCGGGTGCAGATGGTAGCGGATTTCGCGGATAAGGTCGATTTTTCCCGCGGGACCTGTCACGAACACCGTCCAGTTAAAGAGAGGATATCCCTCGTTGCTGTAATTACCGGTAAAGAAGGCCTTGTTTTTCACTCTGAGAGTATCGTCGGTCTTTGCCGTAGTTTTCATCTGCTTCTGGATTACCAGCGTCGAGCCGTCGTTGAATTCGAGCGTCGCCTTCAGTAGAAACGGACTGAACGCATTGTAGCGGTACGCGAACGCTTCGGCGGAATTTTGCACGAGGACATCGTTCTGCGCAAAACCCTGCAAGTGATAAGTCACGCGCGCGAGGTCGTTGACATCTTGCAAAGCCCCGTCAATGGAGACATTCCAGCGATAATTTCTTTTTCCCTGGTATCTGCCGATATATTCATCTTGCATTTTGATCGACAAAGAGCGCCTGTCGGAAGCCTGAAAACTCATCGTGTATTCTTTGGTCAGCGTTTTACCGTCTGTGAACACGATGTCGGCGCGCGCTTTTTTCTTGCCGGGTTCGTTTGCCGTGCCGGCGGTCGTATACTTGTCGCCCTGTGCATCTCTCTGCAGCGAAGGGTCGATCGTCCATTGTACCGATGCGATATTGTCGAGCGCGCCAGTCAGCGAGAGCTTCCAGCTCCACAGTGGCTTGCCATCGGGCGATAAGCCGAGATACAGGTAGTTACCGCTAATCTCTGCCTCGTATTTGGAACCGTTGATTTTATTTTTTTCGTTGATAGCCATATAGGCGAGCTCGAGAAAATTGCGGCAATTGTTGTGATGTGCGACGGTATTCATCAGATCGTAAGACATCCAGCCATAGCCTCTGTCTCCCCAGGTCGTACCCCACGAATTTAACAACAGCAGGGCCCGCCTCTTATCGTCGTAGCCGACGAACACGACCGCGTGCCTGCCGTGCATTTGCGACGAACAAGAGCCGCCGTATTGCCGCTGGAATTTGCCTGTACCATAGACGTCGAATTGTCCGCTCATGAAGACCGGATCCGTGACTATTGCCGCGACGACGGGATGTCCTTCTTGCAGAGCGGACTTGATGGCGTCAAGGGACGTCAGTGCGCTGAAACTGTTAATGCGGAATTTAGCGGCTTCTCTCAGGGCGCTTTGAGACGGCTGCGTCAGGTAGTCGCCTACTCTGTAAGGCGACAGTTGTAATGTGGCGCAGCCTTTGGTTCGCAGCAGTTCAAGCGCCTCGTAAATGGAACTCCCTTGGTCGCGGCCGCCGTTGATCTGATTATACACGAACGCGGGCGAGAAAATCCTGTTTGCGCCTTTGGGTTCCCAGCCCTGTTCAAGCGTTTCCATGTAAGATTTCAGGTGATATGCCGTTGCGAACGCCGTGCACGCGCCCATTTGCCCTTGGTCGCCGGGCTCGGGAAACAACGATTTACCAGCCGCGTTTCTTCTCAGGTCGATCGACATCGCCGACCTCACCAAGGGCGAACGGTTCCGCGGGGGGTTCCATACGGGAATGCTGCCGTTGATTTCCTTTTCGTTAAGAATGAGTCCGGTTTCTGCTGTAATTTGGTGCGCGCATAAAAACGCCAGACTGAAAAATGAGATTTTTCTTAACATAGGCAGGCACGCGATGCGGCGAAAGATGATGCGTCAATAGAAAATTTTCAAGAAATTTTCAACAAATTCCATTTGCTAAAAATCTTCTTCAGTGAAAACACTGTCAGATGTAGAGACTCAGGTAGCAACGAAAGCGGTAACCAGCTTCCACAACCAAGAAAGAGCCCGCCCAGTCCATTGTGCCCGTTCGGTATGAAATTCCAGACATAACATCTGCTCCGGATTTGTAGGAGTAACGATCTAATGTCAAACCCAGGGAAGAGATTTCTTCTGCCGCTTGCGTAGTAGCAGGAAAAAAATCATATAAAACCTGGAAAGCAGGAAATAAATCTTTGATTTTTTTGAATCTAACAGGCTCCTGAAAAACGGGTTCGATCAAGATGATTTTCGCTATATTGGTGTACGATCATGCTTTGGGGGGATGATGCCTGCCAGTCTGTCGTCGCATCCGCTCTTAACATGGGGAAAGCTA
>JAFLED010000170.1 GCA_017302045.1 Spirochaetota bacterium | reverse complement strand
GCGCGCGATAAGAATATCGCGGAATCGATTCTCGTCGGTGACGAAAAGCTCATCCGCGAAACTGCCGAGAAAGAAAATCTGAAACTTACGGGCATCGATATCGTGAACGTGCCCGACCCGATGAAAGCGGGTCTTGCCGCGGTACAGCTTGTCAGCGAAGGTAAGGCGCAAATCTTCATGAAGGGTTACATTCACAGCGATGATTTTCTGCGCTGCGTGCTCAACAAAGAGGTTGGCCTGAGAACCGAAAATCTGCTCAACCACGTGTTCATTCTCGAGGCGAAATACCTGGGGCGACTTTTGTTCGTGACCGACGGCGCCATGAATATCGCCCCCACTCTCGAAGAGAAGGCCCGCATCATCAGCAATACCGTTGCGCTGGCGCAGATTTTCGAAATAGCTGAACCCAAGGTTGCGGTACTATCGGCCGTCGAGGTCGTAACCCCGAACATGCAGTCGACGCTCGAGGCGGCGGCGCTCGCAAAAATGAGCGACCGCGGCCAGTTTCACGGCGGTATCGTCGACGGGCCGCTCGCCCTCGACAATGCTATCAACCCCATGGCGGCGAAGTATAAGAAAATTACGGGCGCCGTCGCCGGCAACGCGGATATTCTGCTGATGCCCGACATCGTCACCGGCAACGCCGTCGCCAAATCATTCGCGCACATCACCGGAGGTACGACCGCAGGTCTCATCTTCGGTGCGAAAGCGCCGGTCATTCTGCCTTCGCGTTCCGATTCGAAAGAATCGAAATTGGCGGGCATCGCCTGCGCCGTCTATGTTGCCGGGGCGAATGCCCAAAAGCGCGTCAAAATCGGGAAAGTCCACTTCTGAAAATTCTCGTCATCAACTGCGGTTCTTCGACAATCAAAGCGGATGTGTTTGCCGTGGAAAACGGCGAACCTGTTTTCGAGGCCAAGGCTCTTGCCGACCGTGTCGGCGCCGGCGACGCGACGATTCTTTTCCAGAGTATAAAAAAAGCCGGTTCGTCGGTACCCGCCTTCGGACTGAACCTGCCGGCAACGATCGAGCGCATCATTGCCGGATTTGAAAGCTGGGGCGCCTTTAAGCGTTCTGAAATCGCCGCGGTTGGGCATCGTGTCGTCCATGGCGGCAGCTTCAGCGCACCGGCGCTCGTCGACGACGCCGTCGTCGCCGCGATTCAACAGATGGCTGTCTTTGCGCCGCTGCATAACCCCGCAAATCTCGCCGGTATTCAAATCTGTCGCAAATATTTTCCCGTGCCGCAGGTTGCGGTTTTCGACACTGCCTTTCATCACACACTGCCGCAACATGCGGCGACATACGCGATTCCGGCGGCGCTGACAGAAAAGCGGGGCATCCGCCGTTATGGCTTTCACGGCACTTCGCACGAGTATGTCACACGCGAATGCGCACGGCGGATGAATATTCGCTACGAAGACTTCAACGCGATTTCTCTGCATCTCGGCAACGGTGCCAGCGCCTGCTGCGTGCGCGCGGGTAAAAGCGTCGATACCAGCATGGGCTTTACACCGCTCGAGGGCCTCGTTATGGGCACGCGCGGCGGCGATCTCGACCCCGGGATATTATTATTTCTGCAAAAATCGGAGAATCTTTCGGCTGATCAGATTGACACACTGCTCAACAAACAATCCGGTCTTTTCGGAATTTCCGGCAACGCCGATATGCGGCATATTACGGAGCGCGCCGCGAATGGCGATGCAGCTGCGCAGCTGGCGATTGAAATTTTTTGCCTGCGCGCACGCAAATATCTCTGCGCTTATCTCGCGTGGGGTAAGCCGCATGCGGTGATTTTTACGGGCGGCATCGGCGAGAATGCTGCGAAGATACGCGAGAAGATTGCCGCTAACCTCGAACACCTCGGACTGATTTTGTCGGTGCAAAAGAATACGCAGCCCGCAACAGATGGTTTGATCTCGGACGAAAGTCCCGTCGCGCTGTATGTTGTACGCACCGACGAAGAGAAAATGATCGCGAGTGCCGCGTTATCGCTAATGCACGCACAGGCGTAACCTCATTTGCGCGTCGCGAGTACGACACCCAGAATGACGATCGCGCCGCCGATAAAATGGTGCGCGTAGAGCGGTTGGCCGCGAAAAAAAGCGATCGCGAGCGAGGTCACGGGAATCAGGTTTACGAAAATCGAACTGCGCGCCGCACCGAGAATGCGTATGCCCTCGTTCCAAAAAAGGTACGAGACGCCGGTCGCAAAAATACCGAGATAAGCCACACCTAACCAGAACTGTGTGCTTGTTACCCATGCCCAACCGTCTAACTGATAAGCGGCGACCGCAGCCTGGGGTGGTATTGAAAACAATACGAGCGCCGCAGTCATCACGGTCGAAGGCACATGTGTCATCACCGGGCGGCTCTCGATCGAGTAGATCGCCCAAACGAAGGGCGCGCCGAGAAGAATCAGGTTGCCCGCCCCCAGTTTCAGGTGCATGACATTATCCAGGCGACCCTCGAAGACAATCCACGCAAGCCCCGCAAAGGCGAGCACGATACCGAGCCAGCGCGCCGCCGAAATTTTTTCTTTTTTCCATAACGCCGCAAGCAGCGTCGTCATCACCGGGTTCGCGGCGATGATCAGAGAACCCGTTGCGGGATCGCTGACCGCCATGCCATAGGTAAAGAAAATATTATAGCCGCAAATACCGATAAAAGAAAGAAGCAGTATCTTGCCAAATACCTTCGGGTTGAGCGCAAGACGATAGCTTTGCCCACGCAGCAAGAAAGGCAGAAGCACAATCGCCGTGAGAGTAAAACGCGCTGTGAGCAGTACAAAAGGGGGCGCGACGGCAAGCGGATATTTGATGACGTGAAAAACCCCGCCCCAGAGCAAAGAACTCGCGATCAGGTAGATAATGGCCCGGCCGTTTTCAGACATGAATTCCTCTACGCGAAATAAAAGCCGCTTGACGCGGCAACCATTTATTTTGATATCAAAATAAATGGACCAGCAGCGAATCATCCACCTGCTTTCGCGCACACGCGACCGCATACAGAAACGGTTTCAGCGCAAAATCGACGCGCTCGAGCTCGGCAACATCGCACCCGCGCATGGTTCGGTACTCTATGTGCTGAAAGACGGCCCGCTGCCAATGCAAGATCTCGCGCGCCTCATCGAACGCGATAACTCAACTGTCACGACGCTCGCCGATAAACTCGAAAAACAGCGCTTTGTGAAACGCAATGTCGCCGAGCACGATACCCGGTCGCACATCATTTCGATTACCCCTAAAGGCGCACAGGCCGCATCGCAGATCATCGCCGCATCGCGCGCGACGGTCGGCGAGATTTTCGCGGGGTTCAGCGACAGCGAGCGTACAGCCTTCACAGAGCTTTTGCAGCGCGTTTACAAAAATATGGAAGATTAATCTTTTTGTCTTATATTTTGATATCAAAATAAATCTGTGGCCGAGGCCGCCAAGGGGAGACAACATGCTGGAAGAAAATAAACAAACTGTACGGGGATTATTCGAAGCGATCAATACACAGGATATCGAAAAAGCAGAGGCGCTGCTTGCCAACAATCTGAACTGGTGGATTATCGGCCGCGCAAAGATTTCAGGCGAAAAAGATAAACGCACCGTACGCCTCATCTTGAAGATGATTTTCCGTGGGTTTGACAGCTTTGCTTTTACGCTGCACGATCTCACCGCAGAAGGTGATCGCGTCGCCGTCACCGCCGAATCGCGCGGCGAGCATAAGAGCGGCAAGAAGTACAACAACCATTGCCACTTTCTGTTCTTTCTGCAAGACGGTAAAATTCACCGAGTCAAAGAATACTTCGACACCGAACACGCTATCTGGCTGGAAGCGGGTTAAGCCAGAAGTCCGCGCAGTTCTTGGGCACGCGCAATATTCGAAGTCCCCAGTTGCTCATACACATAAAGTATTGTGCTATTACTTTCGGCGATGGTATAATAGCCCTCGCCGATGTGCTCGCGGTGCGAGTAGATAAACCTCAGCGAACCGAGGTAAACGTCAGCGCATGGCTCCCAGAAATTCTCGAGCCAGGCCGCCACGGCTTTGATCTCATCGGCATAAGTCGAAATCTTCTTACTCCACAGCTCACGTCCACCCTCGAAGAGCTGCGCCGTCAGGGTTATTTTACCCTCGGCGACACCCGAAGGCAGCAGGGAGAGCGATTTGTCTGCGTCGCCGAAGAATTTCAAGGTGATGCTTTGCGGGGTTTACGGTACAAGGCCGCCGCAATCGCAGACAGAATCACGCCGCCCATGCCCGTCGCGAGAAAGAGCAAGATGTACGTGGGGAAATCACCCTTATAGTTCATGTCAAACTGCCGCATCGTTGCCGCCAAAACTTCGGGGGCAAGTTTTGCAACGGCGGGCTTACCGGCAAAATACGCCCGGTATGTCGCATAAAACTGAGGATGAATAAAGTGCTGATAAAAAGCCATGAACAGGGCATATGCCCCGGAGAAAAACACGGAGTATAAGAATCCATTTCGAAAGGCGGACAAAAAATTATGCTCATCGCCGGCAAGCGCGCGCATTTGCACAATGGTAACGAAGATCGCGCACCACAGCACGACAATCACCGCATTCCGGGAAATTTCCCCGATATCGTGGCGCGAGGTATTAAAACCCAGAGCATGGTTAATCAAAACGGTGCCCGCGGCAAGAAACACCCCGATGCCGAGGTTACGAAAAAATACTTTCATCACTTCTCCCTGAATTCTGCGGCAGTAAATACCGGCTGCAGTTCGACGCCGTTTTCTTTCAGAGCCTCGCGGCCACCTTCGCCGCGATCCAGAATGCAGTACGCGTGCTTCACCGAAAAGCCTGCTTCTTTCATGGCCGAAAAAGCCTTGAGAGTCGACCCCGCTGTAGTGATTACGTCATCGATCATGACACACGGCACCGAGGGGGATATCCCCTTGAGCATTTCAATTTTTTTCCCGGTACCATGGTCTTTCGCTTCTTTGCGCACAATCGCGGGAATCAGGCGCGCCGGAATGCCCGCCGCCAGACAGGCCGCGTAGATAATCGGGTCTGCGCCCATTGTGAGGCCCGCAGTAACCACTTCGCCGGAATACTGCTGCGCAATCTGGCCCGCGACAACGCGGCCTGCAAGCGCGAGATATTCGGGCTGCAACAAGGTCTGCTTCAGATCGAAATAATAAGGGCTTTTCTTGCCCGAGGCCAGAGTGAACGGCTCTTCATGATTCTCCCGGTATGAAAATTTGCGGATTGCGTCTTTCAGACGGGCGCGGTCTTCTTCAAAGGACGGCATAGTGACGAACGAATACATAAGCGTGACAGGGTGAAAATCGGTTATCCGGCCTTACATAGACAAAAACCTAACGTAATCTAATTTTGTCTAGACAATATATTGCTACGCTCTAAATTTGTCTCATGGGGATCGTCCGCCGCATGGAAGAAGTGATCCCCCCCGACCTGTCGCGTAAAATGGTCGTGCTCTCAGGCCCCCGCCAGTGTGGCAAAACCACGCTCGCAAAAAAAATCGTGCGCGAACGTTCGGGCGCTTATTACAGCTGGGACATTCTCCCTGATCGCCTTAAGATTCAGAAACGCGAGATTGATTTCGGCGCACCCTTCTGGGCCTTCGACGAAATTCATAAGTTCGCGCGGTGGCGTGCTCTTCTGAAAGATCTCGCAGACAGCACCATACCCCGCGTGCAGACGCTGGTGACAGGCAGCGCTAAACTCGAGTTCTACGGCCGCGGGGGTGATTCCCTCCAGGGCCGGTATTATCCGCACCATATGCATCCCTTCACCTTCTCTGAAGTGCATGGCTTTCCGCTCACGGCATTCGACGAAGTGCCTGAGCTGCCGCTCAACCGAAAAGGCAACCTCACCGACCTCTTGCGGCTCGGTGGTTTTCCCGAACCCTTTCTTTCGGGCTCAGATGCCGAAGCCGCGCGCTGGCGCATGAGCTATGCCGAACGGCTGACGCGCGAAGAGCTCGTACAGCTCGAACGTGTCGCCGAGATCGAACGGGTTGAACTTTTGTTCGACCGGCTACGCGACGTCGCGGGCGGCATCGTCTCGGTAAATTCGCTGCGCGAAGATTTGCAGGTCGCGTTCGAGACCACCGCGAAATACCTCGACATACTCGAACGGCTGAACGCGATCTTTCGTATTCTGCCCGCCGGGGCCGACAAGCTCAAAGCCGTCAAGAAAGAGCGCAAACTTTATTTTTGGGACTGGTGTTATGCGGCCAGCGAAGGTGCGCGCTACGAGAATATGATCGCGCTGCATCTCTTGCGTTTTGTCGATATGGCGCGCGACGTCTGGGGTAAAGATCTCTCGCTGCGGTATTTCCGACACCGTGATGGCAAAGAAGTCGATTTTATTCTGCTCCTGAATCGCAAACCGTGGATGGCCATCGAAGCGAAACTTTCTGATTCGACGCTGAGCCCTTCTCTCAAGTACTACTTAGAACGCATCAAAGTGCCTTATGCCTTTCAGGTCGTGCTCGAGCCAAAAAACGAGCGGACACTCGAACCGATAAACGGGGCCCGCGTGCGCATTGTCTCGGCCGCAAGATTTCTCGCCAACCTGCCTTAAATATATCCGCTGATTTTATACGCGGCGAGGCCCACCAGCTCGCGTATGGCTGTCGCGAAATCGCCGATTCCCTGCGCTGAGGGAAAAAACGACTCGGGAAACGTACTGTGGTCGGCTGCCTTAAAATCTACCGGGAAAGGAATGACTTCGATGCCGACTTTTTTGAAGCAACGGACAGAGCGCGGCATGTGGAATGCCGAGGTGACAAGCACGACACTTTTAAGCTTTTTCTCCTGAATGATCTTGAGCGATTCGAGCGCGTTCTCGCGCGTGTTGCGTGAATTGCGTTCGGCGAGGATTTTCTGCTTAGGAAAGCCCATCGACACAAGGTAATCCTTCAGCACATCGCCCTCGCGCAGGCCGCCTTGCAGCATAAGCCCCGACCCGCCGCTGATCAGAATATAGTCGGCGCGTCCTTTCAATACCAGCTCGAGCGCGGCGGTGAGGCGGTCGACGGCATCGTGGAATTCGGGCCTGCCGCCGCGCAGAGTATTCGCATCGATCATGCCACCCAGCACCACAACGACATCCATCTTATTCATTTTTTCAGCGACGGGCACATCGTAACGGTTTTCCAGCGGTCGCATGACGAGTCCCGAGCCGAAAGAAGTCGAACAGAACCAGGCGATGGCCCAAACGATCAGACATCTTTTGCGCGTACGCCCCTCGAGCCGCCGCCAAAAGACGAATAACAGAAAAAGAAAAAACAGCGTTACCGGTAGAAACAGCGCGGCGAAGACTTTGGAGAGAAAAAAGAACATGGAGCGAAGTCTTGTCGCGTCACGGGCAATCCACCTTTTTATTGACCGGGTGATCGGAATTTCCAGTTTTTCTTAAAACAACGCGGCTGTAGCTCATTTGGATAGAGTATTTGGCTTCGAACCAAAGGGTAGCAGGTTCGAATCCTGCCAGCCGCGCACGGAGGCGCCGGGTTTTCGCTAGCCAGGATGGCCATCATGGCGAAAACCAGCCGCACACGTATAACCCGTTGGCAGAAAGTCGACGGGAGGTACGTCTGCACACCACTGCTACGGAGGCATCTTTGTCGCGAAGCAGTGGCGCAGGAAATTTTGCCAAAGCTGGCAAAATACTATATTTTATAAAAAATAAGACTTAGTATAGAGGAGATCCCATGATCAAAATCGGAAACAAAGCCCCCGACTTCAAGGCAACCGCTCTCGTCGGCAAAGACTTTAAAGATGTCTCGCTCGCAGACTACAAAGGCAAGTACGTCGTGCTGTTCTTTTACCCGCTCGACTTCACGTTTGTCTGCCCCACAGAAATCATCGCCTTCTCAGACAAGGCCGCTGAATTCGAAAAACTCGGCGCGCAAGTCATCGGCTGCTCCGTCGACAGCAAGTTCAGCCACCTCGCATGGACCGAGATTCCGCGCGACAAAGGCGGCATCGGCGACATCAAATACCCGATTCTCGCAGACATCACAAAAGACATCGCGCGCAGCTATGGCGTGCTGATCGAAGAAGCGGGCATTGCGCTGCGCGGCGTGTTCATCATCGACGGCAAAGGTATACTGAAATCGGCGACCGTGAACAACAACAATGTCGGTCGTAACATCGACGAAGTGCTGCGTACGGTTCAGGCAGACCAGTTTGCCGAATCGCACCCCGGCGAAGTCTGCCCCGCCAACTGGACCCCAGGCAAAGACGCGATGAAGGCCGACACAAAAGGCTCGAAAGAGTATTTCGCAAAAGCCGGCAAATAAGCCGCGCAGATTCACGGGTTCCTGGCTTTGTAAAGCCACGGGCCCGGTTCTGAAAACTTTCAAGTGGTCGCGCCTATGGCGCGATTTTTTTTTTAGGCTTTAGCAAATGTTCCGTTACATTGACGAAAA
>JAFLED010000017.1:784-25584 GCA_017302045.1 Spirochaetota bacterium | reverse complement strand
TCCTGCACATTCGTTTTGAAGCGCGTTATATCTGGTTTAATTTCAATGAGTTAAATAATGGAGATACGATTACCTTACTCTTAGACGCCATTCAGGAACGTCAGACGCGGCAAAAAAGACGAGATCGCCGGGCGACAGGCTGTTACGTTCTACCGGAGCCCCCTGGCCGGCAAGCTGGCTCGCGCTGCGCGGATACTTACTTTGCGGAAACTGCGACTCGATCGCCTTAATGACGAAGCCGGAACAATCGATGCCTTTTTTATTAAAACCGCCCCATTTATACGGCGTACCTTTCCACTCGCCGAAAAACGCGGCGAGTTTTTCGCTGTCCCAGGCGGCTTTTTTGTTACCGGGCACGACAAGGCCGTGCCCGTTTTCTGCTTTAATTGCATTCTCCAGCTGGTCCCACAGCGCATCGCCCGTGGGTGGTTGTGCACCGGCATGCAGCCTCGGCACTGGAGATTTTTCAGAGACAAATGCCGCGACACTTTTGCCGTGGAGTTTTTTAATATCTTTCGCCTCGGCCTTCGCGGCCGCGAGCGCTTCGCTGTGGCCTTTGCCCGCAGCGCGGTGTTCTGCGTAAATCAGCGTCAGCGCATCGGTCTGGTCGGGCGTGAACGCGTTGTTCTGCGCGTTGAAAAAGACTTCGGCAACCTCGTCGGCCGCAGCGCCGGCGCGCAGCGTTTTCTCATAGGTGCGCCCGAGCTTGAGGTAAACCTCTTTGGCCATCGTGCGCCAGCTCTGTATTTCGGTCAGATCTGAAACGGTCGAAGATTTGAGTCCCTGATTCAGGCCATAATGCCCGAGCTGCAGCGCTGTCTGCAGCTGCCAGTCCATGAGTTCAAGGTGGCAGGCGCGCGGCACGACCGCTCTGAGTGTCAGGTCGGCTTTTTTTTCGGGCAGCGCTTTCGCAAGGCGCGGCAATGCCTTGAGATAACTGTCAGCTACGCTTTCGGGGCAATCGGCGACAAGCGTTTCAATCAGCTCGTCGGGAACCTGCGCTGTGGCGGCAAAGGCGGTATAGACCAGCGCCAGGCAGATGGTTAAAATTTTTCTCAGAGTCTGTCTCATGTTTTATCCTCGGTCGGTTTTGTGATCGGCATCTCAATATAAAAGCGTGTCATCACGCCGAGTTCTGAAACAACGCCGATGAGGCCGCCATGCGCTTCGACGATTTCGCGCGCGAGAATGAGCGCGAGCCCCTGCCCGAACTCGGGCGAATCGTAATTTTCGTTGCGTTCGAACATGCGCTGTGAACGTTCGAGCGGAATACCATAACCGGAATTTTCGACATAGATCAGCATCTTGCCGGTATCGGCAGAAGCTTTGACGGTGAGTTTACCCCATTGCGGCGTATAACGCACGGCGTTGCTGAAAAAAATCGTCAGCGTCCAGGCGAGTTTGGGGATATCGCAGGTGAGCAGCGGCAGCGTGTAAGGCATGTGGAACTCCACCGCGATGTCGCGCTCGGAGAATTGGTTTGCAAAAGGCGCAAAGGCGATTTCAACTAGACGCGAAGGTTTAATCGAACCGAGCTGGAGATTAATCATGTTGACCCGAAGGAAAGAACCAGGCGCCGCAGGGTAAACGGCGCCCATACGCGGTTATTACGGTTTGGGTTTGTTGTCGCTGGCGCCGCCCGCCGTAGTACCAAAACGCTGTGCTTTGGGGATAGGCTTTCTGTCTTCGCGCGCAATCTTCGCGGGATCTTCGCCTTTCACCATGATGCGTTCGTTATGATCGTGGATAGCGTTACGCGAATCGCTCGCGTCTTTGACATATTCGTCGGGAATTGCAAAGTCGAAAACAGGATCGAGGCGTTTTTCCCGCATGAAGTAGTTGTCTTTGAATTTTGTCTGCAGTTCGTAGTTGTCGTAAATGCGGTTGAGCTGCATCACCATGATGCCGTTGATCTTGGCCTGACGGCAGAGATCGATCACAGCGCGGTAGGTTTCGATGCGGCTTTTCTTCATCGTTGGGGGCATCGCTTTGCCTTTTTCTAACCATTTCTCCAGATCCATGGCTTTCTGGCGCGCGACCTTCGCCTGCCCCAGCTGCATATAACCATAGTCGATGTTGTCCATCATGGCTTTTTTGTCGTAAAGGTAATGGATGTCGGTCGGATCGTAGAGACGTTGCTCTAGTTTGGTTTCTTTTTTATCGGGAATCGTATTGCGCACACCCGCTTCGCGTTTTTTACCGATTTTCTGCGTTGCAAACGGCGCGCGGCGGTTAAAGCGAATCTCAATCTCTGTGGCTTCTTTTACCGATTGTTGCAGTACGACATTTGTACGATCGATGTAAAACAGCGAAAGTTGTTCATAGAGTTTTTCGAGGCTGTTTTGCACGTCGAGAAAGATCTTATACGATTCGACGAAGTTATCTTCAAAGAAGAAACTTAATGCCACAGCGTATCTCCGCTTGACTTCTTCGAATTCTTTGGCCAGCTCGGGCTTTTCAGAACTGAAGTTTCTGAGCGGCACGTCGAGATAGACAATCTGGTTCAGCGCCTCGGAACGCTTGTATTTGGCCTTTTCGGCGACATTCTCAGCGCCCAGGGCCGTAGCCAGCATGAAACCGAACAAAAGTGTACTTTTACGCATAAGTTTCCTCGTTTCAATATCGGAAATTTAAGATTAAAAGTAAAGCAAAGCCGCGATTTTATTTGCGGGGGATTACCCCTCGGCTTGACGCCGTCACGAACGGCCCCGATGACGAAACCATGTCTTTAGGGAGGCTGTTTCGCCGGGCAATCCCCTGTCTTCTCGCAGGGGCGTTCCTGACGCCGCTCGCGGCCCGCTCGTGGAACGACCTCGACGAGGGCGAGCATGCAATCTATGGCCGCGAACGCGAAGAGAAACTGCCGCTGCGCCTGTTTTTTGTCGAAAAAGAGCAGTGGCAAGACCACTATGCCTTTCACTTTTTCTTCCTTTGGGGCACCAAAGACTATCCCCGCTATACCAGCGGGCGGGTGTTTCCGTTTTATTACCAGCTCGAGAGTAAGGTCGATAACCGTTACCTGCTGGTAACCCCGCTCTACCACCGTGAAACCGATCTCACCGACCGCGACGAGTCGCTGCTGTGGCTCTATTATTGGGGCGAGCGCGGCGAATCGAGCAAAAAATACAACGGGCTTTTTCCGCTGTATTATTATTCGAATTACAAGGTCGATGCCCCCTTTCTGCTCACGCCGCTGTTCTGGTATTCGAAACACACGCGAACCACGGCCGGTGCGACGTATTCGGTGGGCATCCCCCTCATACCTGTTGTTTTGTGGGACAGCTCGCCCGCAGAGTATGACCTGATTTTTTTCTACCTCATGCGGCATCGCTCGCGGCCGGGGAGCACCTTTTCACACCTGCTACCGCTCTATTATTATGACCGCTACAGCGAGTCGGGCTCGCTTTTTATTTCACCGCTGTATTATGCCGACATGCGGCCCGATGCCAGATCGCGCTCGGTGCTCTGGCTGGTTTATTGGGGCAGTAACGACAAAGACCAGAGCGGCCACCATGGAGTATTTCCGCTTTATTATTATGCTTACAGCCCGCGCGATGCGACGCTCGTATCGCCGCTCTACTGGAATTTTCAGGGCGAGAAAAGCCACTTCAAACTTTTCATTCCGCTTTTTTTGAGTTATCAAAAGGGGGATTACTCCCTGCACGTCAACGCCGCCGGCCTGTCTTTCTCCGAAGACAGGCTAAGCACCCTGCCCGTCGGCGTTCAGGTACGCGGCGAAAAAATCTCCATCGACTCCGACGCCGGCTGGCTCTATAATCTCTTTCGGCTCTCGACGCGAACGACTGTGAACACCGCTGCGGCGCCGGTAATCACAACGGCCGACGCTGCGCCTGCAAAACCGCAGGTTTCGGCGAAACGCGCGCGCAACCGCGACGACTCGGATAGTTTTTTCGGCACCTACGCGCTCTTCGGCATCTTTGCCTATGAGCGCGCCGACCACTACCGCCACTTCCGGTTTTTGCCGCTCAGCTGGCTCACCTGGGATGCGAATAACGACACCGGTGTGCAGACCCTTTTGCCGTTCTATATTCACTACAAAGACGAGGCGGTGCGCTATTTTGTCGTCGGGGCGCTGATACCGTTTTATGGCAAACAACAGAAGTTTCACAAAGACTGCACGAGCGAGATCGCGACTTTTCTCGTTATCGTCTATTGGGACGAATTCGACTGTGAAACGCAGACCAGCGAAAAAACCATACTCTGGCCGGTCGTGAACCATTACACCGCGCCAGAAAAAGGCGGTTACCGTATCTTTCCGTTATTCTGGAAGAAGTGGTGGACTGAAGCGGGGCGCGAACGGCAGACACATTTTTCGCCGCTGCATTATACGCGCAAAGACGGCGACAATTACAGTACGCTGTCATGGCTCTTCTATACCGGTCGCGACGACACAGACAGCACCTTCGGTATCTGGGCGCTGTACCACCGTAGCCAAACGCACGATGGCAGCGCGCAGACGACCTACATCTTACCCGTCTATTACAGCACAAATGCGTATACAGACACTGCGGGTAGCCAGCGCCGCGATTCGCTGTTCACCTTCGCGGGTTTGTTCTGGCGATTTAACGAAACGCAGAAAGGCGAAGACGAATTCACGATGCACCTCTCGCCGCTCTACCTGTACTTTGGCGAAAAGCAGCGCGGTTATCTGTTCTCGTGGCTCTATTACGATACAGAGAGCGCGCGCCACCGCACGGTCGGGGTGCCGCTGCTCTTTCACCGCCGCAGCGACACCGACGGCGGTTATGCAAACTGGTATGTGATTCCCGTCTATTATTCGCGGCAAAGCCTCGCCGTCGGGCCAACGGGGTCGGCGGCCGAAGGTACCGTGTTCTGGCTGTTTCCGCTCTATTACGGCGAGCGCTCCCCCGGTTATGCGCTCGACAACTTTGCTTTTCTCGCGGGCCGTAAGACTAACACCGCCACCGGATATTTTTCCTGGAACGCGCTACTCTATACCTTCTGGTACGAACGCGAACAGAAGAGCACACACTTTCGCCTCGCGTATTCGCTGCTTTTTAATTATTCCGACACAGAATACGATTTCAGCTGGCATTTTGCCCTCGTGAGCGGCTACAAGTATTACCGCGACGGCAGCTACACGCGCCATCACCTGCTGCCGCTGTGGTGGCATTCGCGGCAGGGCAACGATACGAATCTGTACCTGCCCTTTGTACTCTCGGTGTTTACCAACCATGACAACGGCAACCGGCTGTTCCGCGCTGCGCTTTTGGGAATCTTATATTACCACAGCAGCAATGCGGCGGCATACGACCAGACCGAGCTCGCGCTTTTAGGATCGCTCTATTACCACAATAAATACTTCGAGATCGACCCGGCGACGAACCGCGAGCGGCGCTTCGACTCGTATGGCAGCCTGTGGGGAGCGCTCTGGCATTACGAAACCGAAGAGAACTACAAACGTTTCTCGATACTGACGTTCTTATATTCGCGCAGCGAAAAAGACGGCGCGGTAAAACATAAAATTTTCGGTATTTCGCTGTGATCAGACGTCGACGCGGCCCGCAGACAGCGCCGCAAGTTCCCTGCCCGCGGGCTCTCCGCATAAGAGACCCGCGAGAGCTGCGGCGAGCGCAGGCGCCGTAGAAACACCGCGGCCGCCGAGCCCCGTGAACCAGAAGAGATTTTCATAATAGCCATCGCGGCCGGCGTATGGCCGGTTGTCGAGCGGCATCAGGCGTTTACATGTGCGCGTAGAGACTAAAAGGTGGCTGCTCAAGCGCGGATTTTCGCGGCCGAGTATCGCCAGCATTTTTTCATCCCCCGAGGATTGCGCGGCCATCGCAGATTCTTCGCTCTCCGCTTCACCCGCAACCGGTATCTGCTCGCCACCGGTCGCCAGCAGCCGGTCGCCCAGCGGACGGTAATACACTCCGGTTTCTTCATCCCATTCGACGGGGCCGTCGTAATGCGCTTCGTTTCTGAATTCGTAAAGCGTGCGCCGGTGCGCGATGAGGCCCAGCGGGCGGTTGAATAAGGTAGCAAGTGCAATCGAACCCTCGCCGCAGGCGCAGACAAGCCTGTCTTTGGCCATAAACGGAATCTGTATGCCCGTCCCCATACCCACCACACGTCGCCCGTCGACTTCAGGCACGGCATCGACGCCATAGCGGATTTCCCCTTTATGAAAATTCTGGTGCGTCAAACGCCGCAGTAAATCGCCCGGCTCAACGGTACCATTTTCTGGCAGAAACAGGCCTGCGAAGCGCCCATGCGAAAATTGCCGCGTTTCGGGGGGCGGCACCGTGTAGTCGACATCCCACGGGCGCAGGATGAGCCCCCTGCCATTAAATGACGGTTCTTCACGCCGATAATATGCGAGGCTGGCCTCGGCAAAGTGCCGCATCACGGGGTCGGTTTCATAGGTGCGGATAATCCCCGCATTTTTGCCCGAAGCATAAAGGCCCGCCTCTGCCTCTTTTTCATAGATGCGCCAGCTTTGGCCGCGCCGCTCGAGGGCTTCGGCAAGCATGAGGCCTGCGACGCCCGCACCGAGAATGTGGATCACTCCCCCAGCTGGAAGGTCGAAAAGCGCCGAAAAGCATAAAAAGACTCAAAAGTTGAGGGCAAAAATGCCGAAAATAACATGCGTGCGTGTATTAGACAGGCTGCTCTTGGGCATCGCGGGATTGAGTCTCGTGCTGATGCTGGTAATTTTTTTCAGCGACGAATCGCATCTTTCGGCGAAACCCGTCACTTCGCAGAAATCGGCGCGCGCCGAGCGTGAAATGCCTGTGACGCTCAATAATGTCAATTACCACGACCACCAGGAACTGAAGAGCGCCGATGTCGATGTCGCGATGGAACGTTATTTCGACGAAATTCGCCGCAATCCCGAGAAAGGCGAAGAAGACCTGCGCCTGGTCGATGAACTCGTTCCCGAAGAAGCCGGTATCTTACCGCCACTCAGCGACGGTAAAACCTCTGCTGTAAAACCTGCCGCCGCCCCGGCTGCGCCTGAAGAAGAAAAAGAACAGGAAGAAAAACCAAAACCGGTTAAAAAGACCGAACGCGTGCGCATCACTCAGCACGAAGTGAAGAGCGGCGAATCGATCTGGCGACTTTCGCAGAAATACGGCGTGAGCATCGCGACGATCGTCAACGCAAATAAGATCAAAGAAAAAACCGTCATCCAACCCGGTGATACGCTGCGCATTCCCGACCGGGCCGGAGTCTTTCATAAAGCAAAGAAGAAAGAAAATCTGAACGAAATCGCTAAAAAATATAAGGTCAGCCCGGAAAAAATCCGCAAAGCTAACGGTCTCTCCTCTACCGTGCTTGCGAAGGGCAGTGAAATTTTTCTGCCAGGCGCCAAACCCCTGCCTGAAATTCATTATATCCGCCAGAAGGTATTCGCGTGGCCGATTAAAGCGCAATACCGCCTGACCTCGGGCTTCGGCTGGCGCGTGCATCCCATTAGCGGAAACAAGGCATTCCACACCGGTATAGATATCGGCGCGAAGATGAAGACACCCATACATGCGGCTGCGGATGGTGTTGTGGCTTTTGCCGGCGACGGCGGTAGCTACGGCAATATGATTCTGCTGCGCCACAAAAACGGTCTCTTCACCGTCTATGGCCACGCTTCGAAGCTCATCGCGAAAAAAGGCCAGTATGTTAAACGCGGGCAAAAAATCGCGCTCGTCGGTTCGACCGGTGCTTCGACCGGCGCGCACCTGCACTTCGAAGTAAAATCAACCGAAAAACACGTCAATCCGCATATTGCGCTCAAAAAGAGCGAACGTGTCGCGGTAAAACGTAAAAACGTTTGATGCGGATTCCCTTCTCGCGCGCGCCCGTTACCTTCGAGAGCGCCGCCCCGTTTCTGAAAGAGGCACTCGACAATGGCTGGCTTACGACTGGCCCCTTGACCGAACGTTTTAACGCAGGCCTTAAAAAATATTTTGGCACCGATAATGTCGTGCCGGTATCGTCGTGCACCGCCGCGCTGCAGATTGCGCTTGCAGCGTCAGACCTGAAGCGCGGCGACGAAGTTATTGTGCCGGCCAATACTTTCATCGCGAGTTTCGAAACCGTTGAACTCGCAGGGCTTACGCCCGTGCTCGCCGACATCGACCCGGCAACATGGAATCTTTCGCTCACCGCACTCGAAGCCAAAATTTCACCCTGGACCAAGGCGATTATCGCAGTGCCGTTTGCGGGTAATCCCCTGCCGATGCAGGCATTGCGGCGCATCGCAGAGAAGCATGGCCTCAAACTCATTCTCGACAACGCGCATGCGCTCGAAAGCCGGTACGACGGCGAACCGCTGCACCATTATGCGGATTTCTCCTGTTACAGTTTTTATGCGACGAAAAACCTGACTACCGCCGAAGGCGGCGCGATCGTTTGCTCGACCGCGGATATGGAGCGTGTGCGCGCACTCAGTCTGCATGGTATGTCGCGCGCCGCATGGAACCGGTACAGCGGCGGCTCATGGCGTTATGATATTCTCGAAACCGGGTTTAAGGCGAATCTCACAGACATACACGCTGCCATCGGACTGACGCAATTACACACACTCGACGCCTACCATACGAGACGCCTGGAGCTCATGGCCCGGTACCGCCAGGGTCTCGCCGGGTTGCCGCTGCGTTTTCAGGCATTGTCTGAAGGTGCGACGGAAAGCGACCATGCGGGGCACCTGTTCTGTATTTCTGTCGCCGACGGCGCGGGCATAACCCGCGAAGATATCATGGCGAGTTTCAGCGAGAAATCCATCGGTTTTTCGGTACATTTTATACCGATCTACGAATTTTCGGGTGTCGCGGCAAAACACGGATTTAATCCCGCCGATTTTCCCGCGACGGCGGATTATTTTCAGGGAGCGCTTTCGCTGCCGCTCTACCCGACACTCAGCGAAGCGGCACAGGATGAAATTATTGCGCTTATTCGTTCTCGCTTTGAAAAAATCGTGGTAACGAGGGCTGAGTGACTACGAGCCTGTCTTCGACATAGATCGCCTGGCGGCCCGGTACCGAACGTACCGGGCTACGGAACATCAGGCCCTTGCCGAAACTAACCTCAACATTCGGGAAAAGCTGCGTTTCGACATTGACATAGGCTTTGCTCTGCGCGACATACGAATTCTGCGCCGTCTCGAGCTGCTTCTGGTCTGATTCGTGCAGCGACTTATATTTACGCAGCGCGAGCACCAGTTTTTCACGGGTTTCGGTTTCTTTCGGGTCAAGCCGCCGCTTCTTCATCGCGTCGTTGATGCGATTGAGACTAATGCGAATCTTTTCGAGCGTCGCTTCTTTTTCTTTGATCGAAGCCAGAATTTCGTCAATGACAGCGCGCACCGAGGGGTCGATCCCCACGGTCACAATCGTCTTCGTTTCGCCGGCGCCGCCCAATTTGTTACATTGCAGGTAAGTGCCAGCCGAGAGTTCGCCGCCGTTGATATCCCCGCGGCCGCCTTTGACGACGATCGCCTTACCGGCAATGAGGCGCGAATGTAACACAGCTTCGGAAACAAAGATCGACCCCTTGGCTTCGATCGTACCCTGTTCGACAAAACGGGCATAGACGTCGCCTTCGGAGATAATTTTACCCTCGCCGCGGCCCATGAACCCTGCGGAAAGTATCACGTCTTTGCCGGCGCTGATCTCACAGACACCGACACTCGATTGCAGAATAATACTACCCGAAGCCTTGAGCTTGAAACCGTCGGCGACAGATTCTTCGACAATCACCGAACCGGGAAAATCGACATTGCCTGTCGAATAGTCGATATTTTTCAGGTAAACAACTTCGTCGACACGTATCTTGCCGCTCGATTCGAGCACTGGGCGTCCCTCTATTTTTGACAGCAGGTGCTTGCCATCGGGAGCAATTTCGACATTCGCCCCGAGATGAAACTCCGCAATTTTGCCGGGTTCTGCAGGCAACACTTTGCCACTCACCGCATACCCCGCCGTGCCAATCGTCGGGTCGACTTTTTCGGCGATCTGTTCGCCGACTTTTGCCGATCGAATGAGGTTTACCTGTTTGTGATCAATTTTTTGCGCGGTGGTGTCGCGGTGCGGCTTGTTCAGTGTCTCGAAGAGCGGCCGCACATAACCGTCATAGCCTTTCTGCGGTTCTTCGCCTTTCGCAACAAGAATCAGTTTTTTGTACTGCGGTCGGGTCGCGAGCTCTTTAATCGTATCGTTGAGGATGCCCTTCACCACGCCATGGTCTTTCAATAGCTGGCGCAGATTTTCTTCAGTGAGCATTTTACCGCCGCCTTCGGGCGGCTCGATAAAAATATGCGCGCTCATCTGGTCGGGAGAAACCTCGACCTCGGCGAGTGCGCTCTTGCGCATGACAATCTTCGGCCAGTCACCGATGACATGCGCCTGCCCTTCGGGCAATTTGCCTTCTTGTGTATTTTTCAGTATGCGTTCGATCGAGACGTTTTTATCGGGAATAATCTGCATCGAGCGCACACGATTCATCAGATCGGTCGGGTGCACGGGACGGCCCTTGCCCTTGGGGTTAAAGATCTTGATGATCGCCTGGCCGTTCTCTTCTGCCAGTTCGAATGAACCGTTTTCAGAAGTCTCCAGCTCTTCGAGGAGCTTGCGGGTCATTTCGTTTTCAGACACAGATAGCTTATCCTCAATGCCACCTGAAAATTTTCAGGCTGATTGAAAAGCAAAACACACCGAAACCGTTGAGAATGCCTATCGCCGGCAAAATCTCGGAGATTTCACCACCGGTATTAAAAACCGTGCGCATCGCATCGGCGAGCAAAGCCAGCGGCGAATACTGCAACAGCGGCTGAATCGCCTCGGGAAAATTCGCGTAACTGAAGAAAATCCCCGAGGCGAGCATGAGCGGCACCGAGAAAACATTAATGATGCCGTTGCCGGTGCGCGTGTTTTCGGCACGCGATGAAAGCAAGAACGCCAAGCCTGCAAAGGCGACATTCCCCGAGATAAACAAGAGTATTATTTGCGCGAGACCACCCTGTAACGTAAACCCGAAATAAAAGAAACCGAAGAGAAACAATAGCATGATTTCGACGAGGTTGATGGTCATCCGCGAGAAAAAGAAGGATACGAGTATCGCCGCCTTCTTGACCGGTGTCGCTATCATACGCCGCATCAGCTTCTTCATACGGTATTCGATGAGAATATAACCGATGCCCCAGAGGCATGAATTCATGATGCCCAGCGCCATGAGCCCGGGTATAAGAAAGTCGATATAGCGGTTCCCGTGCGTTGTCACCGGGTTCAGCTGCAGTTCTACTTTTTCCTGGCTTAATCGCCGCGAAAGAATCAGGTATGCAAGGTACGAGGTTTCATTCGCCGGATCGAGGTGAAACTTCAGCGCGCCGCTGTTTGACAATTGTATAAACAGCACGATCTTGCCCTTGCGCAAAAGTTTGATTGCTTTCTCGTGATCCACAAAAGAGAATTTAAAGACGCTGTGGTCATTCGATTTTTTCGGCCGCGATATGTTGCGGTTCTCTATTTCGTTAATAACTTCGCGCAATTCAGAACTTTTCTGCACATCGCCGACGACCGCAATCTGACGCGTCGTGACCTTGCGCTGTACGAAAGCGACGCCGAGCACCCATGACATCGCGACGGGCAAAATGACAGACCAGAGAATAATTTCCGGATCGCGGAAAAACTCCCTGAGATGCATCAGGTAGAGCTGCCACGTAGATTTAACCATCGAGATGCCTGCCCGTCATTTTAATAAAGAGGTCGTCTAACGTCAGCGGCCGCGCGGCGAAGGATTCCAGATTTTGCCGGCCAACCCGCTTCAGAAAATCGGGCAAGATCACCGCCGCGTCGTCGACATGCATGACTCCCGCCGAGGTTGATTTATTAAAATGGAAATAGGAAACCTTGTTGAGTTTTTCGAGTTTCGCGATGAGCGCCGCCGATTTGTTTTTAAGTTTAAACTCGATAATTTCGTGGCTCGCGTGCTGGTCGAGCAGTTGCTCGAGCGGACCATCCGCGAGAATTTTGCCTTTAAAGAGAACAACGATGCGCTCGCAGAGCTCTTCGGCCTCTTCCATATAGTGCGTCGTCAAAAGCAGCGTAGACCCTTGCTTTTTGAGGTCGGCCATGATGCGCCAGATTTCGCGGCGCGCATGCGGGTCGAGCCCCGTCGAGGGTTCATCGAGCAAGATAATCTTGGGTTTCTGGATAATACCAATGCCGAGGGCGAGACGCTGGCGCTGGCCTCCGGAAAGATTGTTCACAAAGGCATCTTTTTTTTCTGTGAGAGAAATCAGCTCGAGAATCTCCATGATGCGCGCCCGCGTACCGCCATAAAAGGCAGAGAAGAGTTCGAGCGCCTCGAAAACGCGGATTTTCTCCGGGAAGCGCGTCTCCTGGAAGGCGAGCCCCATCAACTGGCGGATCTTTTTTTCATCTTTGCCGTAAGTCAGGCCATCGATGAAGATTTCGCCCGAATCGGGAAATTGCAGGCCTTCGATCATCTCGAGCAGCGTTGTCTTGCCCGCGCCGTTGGGCCCGAGCAAAGCCACCGATTCACCCTCATAGATCTTGAGCGAGAGATTTTTTACCGCATGTACACGCGGGAACTTCTTATCGACGTTCTCGACCGAAAGAATGACCCGGCGCCCGCTCTCTGCCATACTTATGAATTGACGATTCTCAGTTCGGGCAGCGGCCGCCCGAGTTCATTTTGTATCTCGGCCACGGTTGCCGTTGCCGTACCTAACTTGGCCACGACGATGCCCCCGGCGATGTTCGAAAGCACCATCGCCTCGACATGCCCGGCACCAGCCGCAATCGCCGCCGTATAGACGGTAATCACCGTATCGCCCGCACCCGTAACGTCGAAAACCTCACGCGCCACTGTGGGCAAATAAACCGCCTGTTTATCTTTAAAATAGGCCATGCCGCGCTGCGAGCGCGTGATGAGCAGGTTTTCAAGTTTTAATTCGCCGCGGATCATGTCTGCTATCGCCGCAGCGTCTTCATCGCTTTGCGGGAAAGGTTTGCCGATACCTTCGGATGCTTCTTTTTCATTCGGCGTCATAATGTCAGAACCGGCATAATCGCGGAAATGTTTTACCTGCGGATCAACCGCGACAAATACCTTTTTTGCCCGCGCTATCTTAATAGCTTCGGTAATCACACGCCGGGTCAAGAGCCCTTTGTCATAATCGCTGATAATCACCGCGTCAAAACCGCCGATGGACCGCTCGAATGCCTTCAGAACTTCAGTCTCGGTCTTTTCGTCGATGGCGCTGGCTTTTTCACGGTCGACGCGCAAGAGCTGCTGGTTACGCGCCATGAAGCGTGTTTTAATCGTCGTGGGCCGGTCGGCCAGACGAATGAGTGTCAGCTGATCGCCGATGCCCCATTTTTCGCGTTCGTGCTGCAGTGCGATACCATTCGCATCGGCACCGACGATGCCGAGAATGCCCATCGTACATTTCAGGTCGCGCAGGTTTTTGAGTACATTCGCGGCGCCACCAGGGGTCCTGTCTTCGCTGGTACCAAGCAGCACCGGCACAGGTGCTTCGGGTGAGATACGCGAGACGTCGCCGCGGATATATTCATCCCACATGAGGTCGCCGAGCACAAAAACACGGCTTTGCGGCAATTTACGGAGAATCTCTTCGAGATGCTTTTTATCGACCATCGATCAAATTACCGTGCCTTTGCCGTCGATTTGAGATAGAGTTCGCGTAACTGCTTTTCATCGACCAACGACGGCGCACCCGACATCAGGCATGTACCCTTCTGTGTCTTGGGGAAAGCCATCACATCGCGAATCGACGCTTTCTTGAGCCCCAGCATCAGCACGCGGTCGACACCGAATGCAATGCCGCCATGCGGCGGTGCGCCGAACTCGAGGCCTTTCAGTAAGAAACCAAAACGGCTCTGCGCTTCTTCGTCGCTGATCTTCAGCAGACGGAAAATCGCCTGCTGCAGTTCAGATTCATGGATACGAATACTGCCGCCGCCGATCTCGACGCCATTCAGTACAAAGTCATACGCATTCGAACGTACCGCGAGCAGCGCCTTTTGTTCTTCAGCGGTCAGCGATTCTTTTTTGCCCGCTTCTTTCACAAGGTGCGCGTCTTCGGGCACCGGCGCAGTGAACGGGTGGTGCACGCTGAGTAGTGAATTGGTTTCGTGGTCCCAGTCAAACAGGGGGAAATCCACCACCCACAGCGCTTTATACGTATCGGGAATCATTCCCAGTTTTTCTGCAAGCCTCAGGCGTAAGGCTGAGAGCGTCGCGAAGACAATATCGGCGCGGTCACCCGCGAAGAAAATGATGTCGCCCGGTTTCGCGCCGGTGCGTTTTACCAGCTCGGCTTGCGCAGCTTCGGGGAGAAACTTCGTAATCAGCGACTCTAAGGCGCCGCCCTCGCCGACTTTGACCCAGGCGAGGCCCTTCGCTTTGTAATCTTGCATCACCCACTGCGTGAGATCGTCGATGTCTTTGCGCGAAACTTTCGCCGCGCCGCCGGGAACACAGAGCGCTTTGAGGCGGCCGGTTTCAGCCGCACCTTTAAAAACTTTAAACTCGGTCATCGCTGCCCAGTCGCCGAGCTCGGTGAGCGTCATGCCGAAGCGGATATCCGGCTTGTCGTTTCCGTAAAGCTCCATCGCGTCGTGGTAGGTCATGCGCTGTGGTTTGCCGTCGATTTCGACCCCGAAGGCTGCTTTGCACGCGCTCGCGATCAGGCGTTCGTTGAGCGCCATGACCATGTCTTTGTCGACAAAACTCATTTCGATGTCGATCTGCGTAAATTCGGGCTGCCGGTCTTTACGCAAATCTTCGTCGCGAAAGCAACGCGCAATCTGATAGTACTTTTCAGAACCCGCAACCATGAGCAGCTGTTTAAAGATTTGCGGCGACTGCGGCAGCGCATAAAACTCGCCCGCATTGAGGCGGCTCGGCACGAGAAAGTCGCGCGCGCCTTCGGGCGTCGACTTGTTGAGAATCGGGGTCTCCACTTCCCAGAAACCTTCGTTATCCAGAAAGTTGCGCACCCCGCGGATAAACTCATGGCGCACGCGCAGCGCTTCTTGCATGGGTTTGCGTCTGAGATCGAGAAATCGATATTCAAGGCGCAGCTCTTCGGATGCCTCGCCGTCATGCTCGTCGAGCGGAATCGGCGATGGTTTCGCCTTGCTCAAAAGTTCAAGCTCGTGCGCGACAATTTCAATCTCACCGGTTTTGAGTTTGGGATTGATCGCGTTTTTGTCGCGCAGGCGTACTTTGCCTGTAACAAGAATTACATCTTCACCGCGCAGCGCATTGGCTTTCTTGTGCAGTTCGGCGTCGACCGCAAGGTCGAAAACCACCTGCACGAGCCCGCTGCGGTCGCGCAAATCGACGAAAAGAACGCCCCCCTGATCACGGTAGCGGTAAACCCAGCCGCAGACGACGATACTCTTTTCGTTGTCTGCCGGGCCGACGGAGTTACATTCACGGCGCAGCGAAAAAGACGACATAAATTAAAGGGGAAACCGGAAAGAAAGACAGGGCGTCAACCGTAGGGCCAACAAGCGCTGAGGTGCTTCAGGTAACCGCAGGGCGAAGCCCGTTTTGCGTGCGGTTTTCTCCTGAAAACCGCAGCGTGGTTACTTGAAGTACCGGGCTTTGCAGCGCTTGGTGGCGAAAAAACTAGAAAGAAAACTCCCACTGGCTGCGGTAGCGCTGCTCAGAGGCATAACCACCCGCCGGGTTCTGCAAGACATGGTGTGTGACCTCGAAGGAGATCTTGTTGCTGTGCCCGTTGGCAAACCAGTTCAGAATACCGGTGTACTCGTACTGGTCGTTACCTGCGATGTTGATATTCGGATCGACGAATGCCATGCGGCCAGCAACTTCGAGCTCTGAGGGTATCGCATCCCAAGCATTGTGCGGGAAATAACCAAGCTGTACGAGCCCCCCCCACATTTCAGCCTCGCGGGGCCATGGTGTCGTAGCGGTGCCCTGGTCTGTAATACGCTTCACATGTGCTTCATGCTTGAAATAGAGCCCTTTGTAAATCGAACGGATTTCAAAAACAGCCTGATCGACCTGAAACTGGCCGGGGCGCACCGTACCTGCTGCGGTGCCGATCGTCGTTGTGTAATTGCTCCCGGGCACACTTCGACAGCTAGTCGCATCGGTCTCAAAAGCGGTACAGTTGCTTTGATTCGTCGCCGCACCGGCGGCGATGTTGAGCTGCCACTTCTGGGTGGATTTATAATCGCTCTGCGTGAATTCGATCGGGTCACCAATCGCATTCCATTGCAGACGCGCAGCATACATGAGATTGGTATCGTCGTTGAGGCGCTCGCCGACGCCACGTCCGGCGAAAACACCGACAACGTAACTAAAATCGGCGGGCGTATTCGGCAGCACCCGGCCGAGCAGCTGAACACCCTGCTGGCGATCGATGGTAAAAACATCGTTCACGATGGAGCGGTTCACAAACTGCTGCGCACCCGATGAAGAGACCCGCTCGTCGTTATAGATTACCTTTCCGCGGCCGACGCGCAGCTGTAACCAGCTAAAGCGTTCGACGCCGATCCAGAAATCCCGCAAAATGGGCTGCGACCAGTCGTATTGAAAGTTATACTTGAGCCAGGGTTTAAACGCATGTCCCGAGAGCTTGAAGCGGGCCCGGCGCACCATGAAGGAGTGCCCCTCTTCGTTGAGGTTCGCGATCGAACGCGGATCGGCATCGAACGGGTACGCATAGCGGAACTGCAGACGGTGCTGCATCGTTGCCGCAAACTTGCCGTCCCCGGTGTCAAAAGTGAGCCCCTTGCCGCTGACATACTCGACACCGACGGGCAACTTACCGCTCTTATCTTTTTGGGGCTCGGTTGCCACGGGGGCGCTCTGTGTCTGCGCGGGGGGATTAGCTTTGGATTCGGTGGTAGCCGTCGTAGCTGCCGCGGCCTCGTTATTCTTAATTACCGGTGCCGACTTTTCCGAAGTCTGGGCATGGAGCGCCGTTGCGCAAATGATAGTTAGCAGAGAAACTTTGAAATTCATTGAATGTCTCCTGTGCTGCACTGTGACCATACAAACGACCCTGTGCAACTGGGAAGGGACATAATGGAATCCAAGCGCCACTGTCAATTATTATTTAGCTAATTATCTAATTGTAAAATTAGCGAATGCCTTATATATAGCTCCGCTAGGGCGATTTCTGCCTGAATTTCAGCAATTTTTACGGGAAAAGGGGTTAATCCGGCTTACGCAACAGAATGCAAGTCGCGACGCCCAGCGCAAAGACCTTGGTTTGCAGCGTCTCAAAACCCGCACCCTCACCTTCGCGGCTGAGGTCTGCGGCCGTCACAAAACGCGCCACCGATTCGGGCAGGTATTGGTAGGCCTGCCGGTCGCGGCTGATGAGGCCGCCGATCGCCGGCAGAAGTTTCTGGAAATAGAGATTAAACGCCGAAGAGATAAATTTGCGGTCCATAGGCGTAAATTCGAGCACCGCGAAAATGCCACCGGGCTTCAAAATGCGGTACACCTCGGCAAAGGCACGCGGTCTTTCCTGTACATTGCGTATGCCGAACGCAATCATCGCATGCGTGCAGAGATCGCTCCCCAGCGGTAACTCTTCGCCAAAACCTTCGATAAAATAGCTGCGGGTAATCTCGTAACGCATTTTTGTACCGGCACGCAGCAGCATTTCACGCGACGGATCTACCCCGAACACGACGCGGGCGCCGCTTTTCGCTGCTGCCGCCGAAAGATCGCCCGTACCGCAGGCCAGATCGAGCACGACGGATTTTTCGTCGATATGCATGAGTTCGATCGTTGCACGCCGCCAGCGGCGGTCGATGCCAAATGAAAGAATGCGGTTCAGAAGATCGTAGGTCGGCGCGATGCGGTTAAACATACCGCGCACCGCCGCGCGTTTCTCGCCGGGGCTGGCGGATTTTTGGCTGTCGAAGATCTCTCGTGCCATTGTGACCGGGGCAATGTGTAAAACCCTTACGCCCCGTCATTCGTTGCCGCAGTGTCTCGCAAAAAAAGAAGGGAAAGTGGCAGCTAAATTGCTCAGCTTGCCGAAAATATAGGGATATCCCATGCAAAAAATTACCCGTACCCTCCCCTTTCTCTTTGTCTTCGCCATGGTTTCGCTGTACAGCAGCATGACCTGCCTCAGAGGCGGAGATATCACTGCGGCAAAACCAGCAGCGGAAAAGCCGGCGGCCCCGGCAGCGGCCGAGAAGAACGTCGCGCTGGCGAATACGCCACCTGTGGCCGCGCCCGAAAAACCCCAGAACAAAGAACCCATCAATTTTCGCAAGGCCGCTCTTGGCGGCAACTCGGTACTGGCCTTCCTGAAGAAACTCAGGGAATACCAGGTCTCGTGGGCAATGCTGCCCGTAAAACGCCCCGATTTCATCAAGGGCATTTACCTGACCAATGCCACTGCGATCAATACGAAGTCGCTCATGCACTTTGTCGACCAGAGCAAAAAATATGGCATCAACACCATGGTCATCGACGCACAGGGTAAAGCGCTGACACCCGAACAGATGTCTTATATCAAAGGCAGCGGCATTTATCCCGTTGCGCGTGTCGTCTGTTTCGATCTGGGGCTCAAACTCAAGGTGCCCGACCCGGCTCACCTCGACAAGATTATGGCTACTGTCGAGCGCGCGGCGAAATCGGGGTTCCGCGAAATTCAGCTCGATTATATCCGTTATGCGGATGAACCCAAGCTACTACGCCTCCCACTCAAATTCAAATACGAACAGATCGGCGCGGTGCTGACACGCGCGCGCAAAGTCACCGATGCGCTGGGTGTCGAACTTGGCGCCGACGTCTTTGGCCGTATCACACTGAACAACCACGACCAGATCGGGCAACGCCTCGAACTCTTCGGCGAGCACGTACACAACCTCTACCCGATGGTCTATCCGTCGCACTACTACGGCGACCCCGAAAAAATCGCCGACCCGTATGGCACAGTGAAAGAAGGCGTTGAAAACTCGAAAGAGCGGATTCCTAAAACGCGGATTATCCCCTGGATTCAGGGTTTTGGTATGAAGATCAAAGAATCGGGTCTGACGCTGCCGCAATATGTGCTGAAACAGTTCTACGCGGTCGACGACGCGCGCGGCGACGGTTATGTCGTGTGGAATGCACGCAACGACTACTCGGCGACGTGGAAGGCATTACAGGAATACGACCGCCGCGCGCCCGAGCGTAAAAAGGCGCAGAAGCCGGTAAGCGGCGCCAAAGCGCAAGGCTGATGGCAATACCCGCCGGCAAAGGTGGGGTTCTCTACTCTGTGGCGTTGCCGATCGGTAACGCAGCAGATATCAGCGAACGCGCGAAAAGCGTATTAACCTCGAGCGACTTCATCGCCTGTGAAGATACCCGCAAGGCTCTCGACCTCTTTCGGCGTGCGAGTATCCAGACGAATGCGCGGTTGCTGGTGCATAACCCGTTCAGCGAGGCAGCAAGCGCAGACGGTCTCATCAAACTCTTAAACGAAGGTAAAACCGGTGCGCTGATTTCAGACGCAGGCACGCCCCGCCTTTCAGACCCCGGGGCGCGAATTCTGCGGCTCTGTTACGAACACGGCATTCGCGTCGTGCCGGTGCCTGGCCCGGCGGCGCTGACAGCGCTCATTTCGGTGACACCGTTCTCCGTCGACCCGCTGGTCTTTCTCGGTTTTTTGTCGCCGAAAAGCGGCCGGCGGCAGAACGAACTCAAAAAGTATGAAAACTTCGAAGGCGCGATTGCGCTCTACGAATCGGTACACCGCATCGAAAAATGCCTCGCCGATATCGCGCAGATTTTTCCGCAGGGGGAAATCCTCATCGGCCGCGAAATGACGAAGACGCATGAAGAACTTTATCTGGGCACGACCGAGGCTGCCGTCGCTTGGGCGAAGGGTAAACAGGGTGAATTCGTGCTGATTTTCCACCGCACCTGAGGCATCTGGCGCGACACCCGCGGCCTGGGTTAACCCGCATGCGGGCAGAACCTGCTTGACGCGCTACTCCCGCCCAGCCGCATTATGTCACATGTCGGAAAGCGACGTTATCAGCCTGCTCCGCGATGCCATTTGGCTTACGGTCAAACTCAGCGCCCCGGCGCTCATGGTTTCGCTGATTGTGGGCCTTGTCATCAGCATCATACAGACAACGACCAGCATCCAGGAACAGACGCTGACCTTCGTGCCGAAGCTGCTTGCGGTGCTCTTCGTATCGCTGATTTTCGCTTCGTGGATGATCCACAGCATGACCGATTATACGCGCGACCTGATGCGTATTATCGGCAAACATTGATGAAGAAGATGCTCAACGGTCGATGGGGCCAATGAGCACCAGGGCGACACAAATCACATGGAAATTCTGACGGGACAGTTTCAGCTCTTCACGCTGATCTTCGCCCGCTTTCTCGCGCTGTTTTCGGTCGCACCGGGCTATTCGGGAGACTCGCTGCCGTTTTTTTCGCGCTTCGCGCTTTCGTTCATTACCGCCGGCATCGTCACGCCGGTCGCCGATATGCCGCCCGGCTTCGAGAACGATCTCAAGAATTCGTTCATCATGATTGTGTTCGAACAGGCGGCGATCGGCATTTTCATCGGTATCGCGATGCAATTTCTCTTCGCCGCTTACCAGCTTGCGGGCGAGTTCTTTTCGGTGCAGATGGGTTTTGGTATCAGCGAGGTCTTAGACCCACTTTCGCAGGTATCGCTGCCGGTCATCGGCACACTGAAAAACCTCGTTGCGCTGTTCGTTTTTTTCATCAGCGGCGCGCATACCTATCTCGTGCAAGCGCTCGCGTTCTCGGTCGAGCGTGTGCCGCACCTGGGTTTTTCGTTCTTGAAGCAGGGCGCAACGCAGAATCACCTGTTCAAATATTTCGCCTTGCTCTCGGGCGGTATGTTTATTTCGGCGCTCAAAATCGCGTTGCCCGTGATCGGCTGCCTGTTGCTCGTTTCTGTTACGCTCGGTATTCTGTCGAAAGCCGCGCCGCAGATGAATATGCTGGTATTGGGATTTTCAGCGAAGATCGTGATCGGTTTTCTCGTGCTGGCGATTCTTGCGCCGCTCTTGGTGCAGACGATGTTCGCCGAAATGGATCGCTCGCTCAACATGCTCGACGCGATGATG
This sequence comes from Spirochaetota bacterium, assembly GCA_017302045.1. Classification (GTDB taxonomy): domain Bacteria; phylum Spirochaetota; class Leptospiria; order Turneriellales; family Turneriellaceae; genus Turneriella. The sequence goes on along the minus strand of JAFLED010000017.1, from coordinate 4,459 downwards.
CGCGCCTGGCATTAACTGCCGCCGAAATTGCTAAAAGCGCCAGGCAAGCATGATGACGCTCTGGTCGTCGCGCCGGTATGAATAGAGTTTCAAATGATCGGGCAAATCGATGAAAAAGAAAGTTAATCCGGCTGCGAGCCCGACACCTGCGCCATAACCGGCATACCTTGCGATATCGCCATAATCGCCGCTCGACGCATAGGGCACAAGCCCGATGCCGCCGCCGATGAGCGCACCACCAATCGCGCCATACCAGGAATACTTCAGCAAGAATTTACCGATCGCAAACTGCTCTACCTTGCCGCGCTCGAAGAAGGTCGTGGTGATGCCTGCCAGCACGCCCACACCGGCACCGGCGCCACCGAACGCATAAAGAGAATTCAGCGTTTTAGTTTCGCTGTTCTGGTCGAACCCCGAAAGACCGACCATCCCCCCGACAATACCCCCGCCAATGGCGCCCATCAGCGACGAGATGAGTATGTGCTCGCCGCGATCCCATGGCCTGCGGTCGAGTTCGGTGTAATCGTCGATCAGCCTTTTATTGCTGAGCTCGTATGTTGCCGGGTCTTTTTCGGGCATCAGCGAATTTTCTTTATCGTCGGCGAGCTTAATCACGCGTTTTTTGCGTGCGGTTTCGGCGGCCTTATCCGGCTTTTCGCTTTTCTGGGCTTTTTCGGGTTTATCTGGTGTTTCGCTTTTCTCAGGCTTTTCTACCTTGTCGCCTGTTTCTGCCGCAGCTGTCGCAGGTGCAGCATCTGCAGCCTTGGCAGGCGCCGCGGGTGCGGGTTGGCCGAAGACCAGCCCCGTCGAAACTATCACCATCAACGCAGTTCTGACCGGCCCGAGCGAAATTATTCTGAAAGACATGTTATTCCCCGGATGTAATTTTATAGCGCAGCTTCTGCGAAATGTGGATTACCATCGCGAAGAGACCGGACGCTACATATAAAATAACGACACCAAACACAACAAAGTATAGGTTAAAACGGTAAATCAACAGACTGATGATCGCGATGAAGCCAATCGCGCGCAGAATCGTAAACTGGCGCCTTAGCCCCGACTGCGGCTTGGTATACTTAATATTGCTGATCATAAGGAATGCGACGGATACGAATATCACAATCGCGACAGGGCGCGAGATATATTGTGTATTATTGTTGTAAATCGGGATAAAAGCGATCAAAAGCCCCGCCACCGGTGACGGTAAGCCGACGAAGGATCCCGGGTCATGCGCCACGTTAAATCGCGCGAGGCGAAAGGCGGCACAAAGCGGAAAAATCGCCGCGATGGCCATACCTACGGGGATATCCCACGGAGTGCCCAGGGTTGCCTTGGCGATGACGATTTCATACAGGTACAGCTTATACATGAGAAAACCGGGCGCGAGCCCAAAGGTGGTCAGGTCGGCCAGTGAGTCGAGCTGTTCACCCAGCTGGCTCTGCGACTTAAAGAGGCGAGCCAGCGGCCCGTCGAGGCCGTCGAAGATCGCGGCGATCATGATACAGAGGCCCGCTGAAATAAAAAAGTAGAAATTTTCAGAATTATGCCCGGTGGCCCGCGAAGCAATGACGATGGAGAAGAACCCGAACGTCAGATTACCCATCGAAAATGCGTTGGGTATGAAGGAACGCCACATTTCGGAAAGCAGTCGAGACTTTGCCGTCGGTATGGCAAGGACTATTTTGACGATGCGTGGGCTGAAAACCCATAAACGGTTTTACACGCTATCTCGGCTCCTGTCCTCTGCCGACTCATGCTGCTTGAAGAGCTCGGCAAACTGGAAAAAGAGCAGCTCTTGAGGGTGGCCGAGGTCTGGGGTCTTTTAAAGCCCCCCGGCGACAAGCGGGCGCTGATACAGCTGCTGGCAAAGACCTTTGTCGACCCGTATTTCCTCAAAACAGTGCTTGAAAAGCTCACCCCGCTACAGGTGAAAATCTACGCTGTTGTATTAAATAACAAGCAGATACTCACGCTGGGCGAAATCAGCCGCAAAATACAGCTGCAACCCATCAATGTCGAAAAAGAACTCGCGGTTCTCAAGCACATTATGCTGCTCTACCAGAAGAAGAACCGCGAGCGTATTACGCATAACCTCGATAAGTATATCGCTTTCGACGAGTTTCGCAAACTCGTCTCCACCGACGGCAACTCGCGCGGAGAAAAATTTCAGATCAGCATTCGCCGCGAAGTCGAGCAAACACCCGTCGAAGAGTACGATCCGAAATATCTCGCGATTTTAGGCGGTAAGGGTAAAAAACCGCGCGAGTATGCCGAGAAGGCTTTCAAAGAAGAAACGCTGATTAAAACCCTCGGCACACTCAGCGAGGGCGAAATGGTCATGCTCGACGAAGCCTTTACGAATGGCGGCATTATCGAGATCAATGCGGCGCGCATCATCATGGACGAGCAGAAGCTGCCGATGGAAAAAACCATCCGCCGGCTTGATGCGTTTCAACTGCTGAAAGATGTATACTTCATCGACGAACGTTTCGTCCGCATTCTCGTCATTCCGATTGAACTTTTCAACTACCTGAAAAAGAACCCGCTCTTTCCCGTGCGCAGCGACGTCAAAGAGCTGACCGAAAGAACCATTGAGAATGGTTTTGATTTTCTTCTGAACCTGAAAAAGCTGCTGCTCTTTATCTCTAACAAAGGCCTGACGCTTTCGCAATCCGAAAAGCTGCGACAGGCCGACATGAAACGCTCCGAGGCGTCGCTCATCGACATCGACATCAACCTCTTTTCAGAAAAGAGCCAGATGCACCAGATCGAAATCATTCTACCGCTGCTGCGCCTCTTCGAACTCGTCGACCTGCGCGACGAAAATGTCGTGCTCATCGAAAACTACGAAGACTTTTTGAAGCGCGAACCCGCCGAGCTGATGCGCGACCTCTTTAACAAAATTCTCGAGGCCGCCGACAAGCGCATGGTCGGCGACGAAGTGTTTTTACCGATCGACCTGCCCTTCTTCAAGATGCCGATGATCGACACCTGCATGAAACTCATCGAAAATAACGGTGGCATGTTCGTGAAGGTACTGCTCGCCGAACTTATTCGTTCGCGCGTCATCATGATTCCCGGCTTTAAGGTACGCGATTTTAAAAACGCATACCTCGAGCAGCGCTCGATGATCGTTTCGGCGATGATCTACATGTACCTCATGGGCATGCTGCGCGTCGACTACCCCAAACGCTTCGTGAATATCAGCAACCTGGGTAATCACTTTTTCCACGACGAGGCGCTGGTTTCAGAAAGCGATTCGGGCGCGGTCATTCTGAACCCCGACGGCACGCTGGTGGCGATACCCGAAAAGATGTCGCTGCACGACCTGCACCTGCTCAAATCGTTCGCCGAACTTAAAGAATACGACAAAGTCTTTAACTTTCAGCTCAATAAAGAATCGGTACAAACGGGCGTCATGCTCGGCAACACCATTGAAAGTTTCAAATCGCTGCTCAACCGCACGACGCGCAGCGGCATACCGCAGGCGCTCGACTTTAACCTCACCGAGTGGAGTAAAGACCTACCGATCGTCATCATCGAAGAAAGTATCGTTCTGCTCGAAACCGCCGACCCGCGCCTCACCGAAGCGCTTCTGGGTCAGATTCGCGGAAAAAAGATTGTGAAAAAAGAAATCTCCGATACCGCACTCGTCATCTTCAAAAGCAAGGTGCA
>JAFLED010000017.1:0-764 GCA_017302045.1 Spirochaetota bacterium | reverse complement strand
TTGAGATGATCGTCAAGCTGATACGTTAACGCTTTAAGAAGGTATTATTTTCCTACAGGCGCGGGAATATCTAACCGCCTACAAATAGCCCGCATTGTTCCGGTCTGAATTTCATTGTGTCGGGGCAAAGTGGTCTTTTTGCCGGTTTTGAGGTTTTGAAGAATACTATGCTTACCACCCTCGCCAGCGATAATACAGCTATGAAGCCTTAAATGATCAATAAACTTCTGCCTCTTCAGATCGCAACCTCAAGAACTTCTACCTTTTCCGAAAGTACCGGGTGCTCTTTTTCTTCAAATTCCGCAAGGTCACGAATCGCGGCACGTATATTATCCCGGCACTCATCCAGCGTTTCACCCTGGCTAATGGCTCCATTTTCAGACTCGGCCACCCAATATCCGTCAAATTGAGAAAACTTAACCCGCACCTGCATAACCAGAGGATGCGGAACTTTACAGGTCTGTCAAACTTTTTATGAAATTAGGAGGTCGAACGAAAAACTACAGGCTTTCCAGTTCAGCAAGAACGAGTTTCAACGCCTCAGCGAACGGCTTTCGAATCTTCAGCCCCGCCGCGTTCTTATGCCCGCCGCCGCCGAATTTCTTCGCCAGCGAAGCGACATCGACAGCGCCGATCGAACGCAGCGAACCCTTGAGTTCGCCCTCTTCGCTTTCGCTCAAAACCGCGGCCGCCTTCACACCCTTGTGCGCCAGCAGATGATTGACGATGCCTTCTGTACCACTGTCGCCCAGGTCTAACCCTTC
>JAFLED010000169.1 GCA_017302045.1 Spirochaetota bacterium | reverse complement strand
AATGCGGTATTCCCTATACCGACGACGCCCGCGGATTATTTAATGTGAAATTCTATCTTGTCGCGGTTGTCTTCATTGTCTTCGACGTCGAGGCCATCTTTCTCATGCCATGGGCGGTGTCTTTTCGCGCCTTCCACGAAGCGGGCATGGGGCTCGTGATGCTGGGTGAGTTGGTCGTATTTTTGCTTGTACTCTTCGTCGGATATTATTACATTCTGCGTAAAGGAGCCCTCAATTGGGAAGACCCGAGTTAACCGTAGAAACAGTCCCGAACCGGTTTACCGGTAAAGCAGGGAATAATGGCCCGGAAAAAGGCCAGTTCGATCAAAGCTTTATTGTCGGTGCATTAGACGATTTTATCAGCTGGGGGCAATCCTACTCACTGTGGCCCTTCCCCTTCGCGACAGCTTGCTGCGGTATTGAATACATGTCGGTCAGCGCGTCGGATTTCGACATTGCCCGTTTCGGCGCCGAACGCCCATCTTTTTCACCCCGCCAGGCAGACATGATTTTAGTTCTGGGTACCATCACGTACAAAATGGCCCCTGTGCTGCGTAACATTTACGAGCAGCTGGCCGACCCACGCTATGTGGTATCGGTCGGCGCCTGCGCATCGTCGGGCGGCATGTTTCATACCTACGCTGTCTTGCAGGGCATCGACCGCATTTTACCCGTCGACGTCTATGTACCCGGATGCCCCCCGCGGCCCGAGGCGATCCTCGAAGCCGTGATGCAACTACAGAAAAAACTGCGCTCGCAGACCGTCGAAGAGCGCCGCGAAGAAGTCCGCAAAAAATTGGCCCTAATCGAGGAGAAAAACCGTCCTATAGTGGTAGAGTAATGCTTCGGTAAATACCGCAACGGAGACGCATAACGGCAACCATGGCGACGCAATACTACGACATCCAGGACTCCCGGCGCATCTTTGGCAGCGAAGTGGAACTGATGAAGTTCCTCAAGTCGCTGTTAATAAAAGACTACAAAATCTACGAAATGCAGAACGAACAGGGCACGATGGTTCCCTACCATGCGCATGCCTTTACCGAGACAATTCTCGTACTCGAGGGCATGATGCGCCTCATTATCGAAGAAGATATTATCGACGTTTACCCTGGCCAGATCGTGACGATTCAGCCGTTTGCGATACACCTTGCAGCTTTTCCGCAAGAAGGTGGCGCACGTTTTTACCTGCTCTTTGCCGAGCGCGGCCGGCAGAATCTGTTCCCGTCAAAATAACTCTTTGCCTGCCGGCTGAGATTCTTAATTAAAATAAAAAACCAGGCCGATATTGCCGCTGTAAAGATTCCACAATTTCGTAGTATAAGAACCCTGTACCGGATCTGAGGCCTTGTACTGGTTGTAATTCAAGCCCGTTTCACCAATTATATGAAGGTGCTTACTGAGCGCATATTGTAAGCCAAGAAATATCTGAAAATTGATGCGCGTTGTGGCGACTTCCCGGTTGCCGGCAGAGCTGCTGGAGTCTACCTGCGTTCCCTTGGCGTAACTGAAACCCGGCATAAATTTAATATGCAGGTTTTCGACGCGAAAGAGATAGAACGGTAAAAATGCACCGCCGCCAAAATACTGGGTGCCGCTTGTGCTGTAGCTGCTGTCCGTGCTGTTCGCTTCGTAATTATAATAGAGCACATACGGGTTGATAGCCAGGCCTTGCGTAATGTGAACGAGAGCCCCGGTCGAGGCCTGGTTAACACCGATATGGATATCGACGCCGACTTTACCGCCCTGGACTTTGCCGAAATCTTCGCCAGGTTCGGCCGCGACCGGCAGCGTAGATAAAAATACAGCACAGAGTATCCATTTTTTCATGATCGGCCTCGCAAGATTTTAGGCAGCGCACAGATTTGCGACAAGACGCATACTTAAATGCGGACGTATGTCCTCGGAGACTTTACTTTGGTAAAGATTCCAGCATCTGCATTTCTTTGTTCGTCGCGCGAAAAGGTTTATCCATCGCGGCACCCGCCTGTACGCGCAGGTTTGCCAGCGCCCGTTCGGCGTCGGAATCTTTGCCGCGCAGGCGAATGATCTCTTCGAGCAATAGCCGCGCATCGAAAAACTTACGCTGCGCGAGCTTTAGCTCGGCCAGCGGCCAGATATAGCGTGGTTCGGAACCGAAGATAAAATACAGCCATTCTGCATTTTCCTGGATGAGCTTCTTATCTCTGAGCGCAATCGCCGTGCGGTATGCGCCGAGGTAGTTGCGCTCGCGGTCGGGCTGAGAATGGCGTACCGTATAAAAGCACCGCGACGCTTCGCGGATTTTTCGCTGCTGTTCGAGCCTTTCACAGTCTTCGCTTTTCTGCGGCGATAGTTTCGGTTCGGCACCCTCGAGCACCTGCTTCGCTTCGTCGCGCCGCTTCAGCCGCCCCAGCAGGGCTGCATAACGGATATGCGCCGCGACGTCGCTCTTGTCGATCTTATAGTATTTTTCGTAATAACCGAGCGCCGTTTCGAAACGCTTGTGTTTGTCGAAATAATCGGCAAGAAAGGCATAGACAGTCTTTTCATCGTAGCCGTGTACCATAGCGCGCTCGAACATATTGGCCGCCTCTTCGGCACGGCCCAATGCCCTGAGTGACTCACCCGCCAGAATCTCTGCCTCGAACTTAGTGCGGTTTTGGCGTGCATCGTCGCCCGCTGTCATATCGAGCACGACACGCAGAGAATCGAGCACGTTCAGAAAGCGGCGGCGCTCGAAATGCTCGCGTGCGCGTTCGAGAAAATCTTCCGCTGTAACGGGTTGTGCAATGAGCGGGGTGCAGAAGAAAGCGGTAACGATTAAAAAGCGGGGGACGCGGGACATCCCCCTCGCCATCTTAAAACCGGACGCCGAATGCGAGCTGAAAACCAAGCGCGTGGTTGCGTTCTGAACCAGGTGTCGATTCAAAGAAAAGTTTCTCGCGCAGTACGTAGCGGTTTTTGAACATCTGTGCGGCAAATGCCGTGACGATGAACGACGTATTGCGGAACGACGAGAACGCATTACCGGTCGCCGCACCCGAGGTGTTGAGACCGAAATATCCCTGACCGTTGCCGAAACCAGTGATGTTGGTATTGTTGGTGTCCTGAAAATAGAGGCGCTCGGTCAGCAGAAATCCGTAGGTGAAACCGATCTTGTCGAACTCGCGCTGCAAGCGGCCGAACTCCATACCGATCGAAAAATCGTAGGTACCGAAATAATGGCCCACCGCATCGGTGCCTGAGACTGGTTTAAATTCGGTAATGTACACCTCGTCGATTCCCACCTTTACGATGATATCGGTAAAGGGGCCCTTGCTGATCGGCTGCTTCTCGTCGACCGTCGTACCGATCGAGAGGCGCAGGTTACGCCGGTATTCGAGATCGATCTTCACGACGTCGAAGCTGCTGCTTTTCGGACCCGACGTATCGTCGCGAAACAAATAACGTGGGTAGACTTTCAGAATAAAATAATTGAGCTCGTCGCGAAAGCCGAAGAACAGACCGAATTTTGTATCGTTCAGCGAAGTGTAATCTGTGTTCTGTATGTACGACGCTGTCGCGGGCGGAATCGTACTGCTGCCGACATTGATCTGGCTGAACAAAATGCCGCCGCCGACGAAGAAAAACTTGAAATTATACTGCATCTCGATGTTTTCCTGGCCCGCGAAAAAATTCGGCTGCAGAATACCGAAATACGGGGTTTTGCCGTTCAGGCGAAACGAGAGTTCGCGCAACGGATGAAACTCCGCATAGACGCCCGCAACCGATTTTAACGTTCCCTGCGGCTGGTAATAATTGAAAGCCGTCGACTGTTTGTCGATCGCACCGATTGCCGTGAAGTGTGTACCGACTTCGGCTATGATATCGGGGCGCGCCTCGCAGTTGGGATTATTACTCGGATCGCCGGTATAGTCGTTGCGCGCATCGTACATCTTTTGTTCGGCGAGTTTGGCATACGCGTCGGGTAACCACTTCTGTACCGAGAGGTTACGCGGGTCGAGTTTCAATGTCGTTTCACCAGAAATCACGGCGTCTTTATAGAGGCCCATCTGGTACTGCATTTTGCCGAGGCTCTGCCACGAAATCGTCTGCCGCGGGTTGCGCGCCACAGCCTTTTGATAGCTTTCGAGCGCCTTGTTTTTATCGCCGACCAGTTCGTAGGTATAAGCGACGTTATGGTAAGAGCGTGCGGCGCGCGTGTCGTCGAGCGTGATCGCCTTCTGGAATTTCTCAGCGGCTTCGCGGTGGCGGGCATCGTTCGACAGATCTATACCCTCCCAGTTGAGCTTATCGACCTCGGCCGCGAGATCTTTGCTGCTCACCTTCTGGTTCTGCGCCTCGATGCCTGCAAACACGCTGAAAGCACAGAGATAAAGAAGGATTTGTCGGAATTGCATAGTGTATTAGACGCCCCTATCTGGGTGAGTATCGACGGTTCTAGACCGGTTTTTTAGGCTTTTTACGGGGGGGATGGCTCGCGGCCCGAAAGGCTTTTGGCGAGCGCGTTCAGTTTTTCTGAAAGTTCTTCGACGCTCTGGCGCGCGAGGGGGTCGACTTCGGCGAGGTGCTGCTGTACCTTACGGCTGATTTCGGTGGCGCGCTGTTCGTATTCTTTGATCGCGGCGACCGATTTTTCGACGAGTTCATCCAGCTTTTCATTGGCTTTCTCGGCGGTATTCGATTCTTTCACACGGCGGCTGAGATCCTGAATATCTTTGTCGAGTACCGTCAGGCCATGGCGGACTTCTTCTGTGACCGATATCAGAGTCTCGATACCGGTTTTGAGCGCTTTTTTGAGGGTTTCTTCCATAACGGCAAAAATTGTGATTTCCATCGCTAAGCTGCCATGGCCTCGCGGGCGGCGGCGAGATCTTCGACGACGGTAAAAACCGATAAGAGCCGCGTCACTTCGAAGATGTTGCGAATCTGCGTATTCAGACCGCAAAGAATCACTTTACCCCCTTCCGTTTTTTTAGTCATGCTGACAAAACTCACCAAAATACCGATGCCCGAAGAATCGACGAAAGCCAGGTCTGCCAGATCGAAGATATAACGTTTTACTCCGGTTTCGAACTTCTTTACCAGCGTCGTGCGCAGATCGGGGGCCGAAAACATGTTGAGGTCACCCACGAGGTGCACCAGCGCAAGATCTGCCTCGTCGTTAATCGTGTAACTCAGGCCCTTGATCTTATCGAGCATTTGCCGTCCGTGCCCCAAAACGACATAGTAAGTCAAGTGGTTCGCCAGGCGTCGTTTGGGATATCCCGTTCTTACAAAAATTTCATCTTCAATACCTAAGTTTTGTTTGTCTGCCACCCGAGTCGGTGGTATATTTAGCCCGGTGCGCATTATAATCGGGGTATGTATTTTCTTAGCCGCAGCGGCGCTCGGCGCCGAAGGTGTGCCTGTCAAAGGCGGACTGCATAGCAAGGTGACCCTGCACCTGGAGAACAGCACCGTGAAACCAGGCAGTACGGTTTATGCGGCACTGGAATTTGCATTAGATAAAGACTGGCATATCTATTACAAAAACCCCGGCGACAGCGGCATTGCGCCAACGGTAAAAATCAACACCGCGGAGGTCATCCCCGGTGAAATACTTTTTCCGCCGCCTGAGAAAATCGTCGCAGCGTCTCTGACCTCGTATGGTTACCATGGCCGCACCGTGCTGCTTGTGCCGCTGAATATAGCGACGGCCTCCAAACCGGGCAAACTCAAAGTCGAAGGCAAGCTCGAATACCTCGAATGCCGCGAATCGTGTCTGCCGGCGGGGGGAGATTTCTCCTTCGACCTGCCTGTGGGTGAAACAACGCAGAACGACGCCGGCGCCGCAGCCGTCTTTAATGCTGCGCGCGAAAAACTGCCGCGGCCTTCGCCGTTTGAAATCCGCAAAATTTCAGAAAACAGTTTCAGTATTCAGCTACCAATCAGCGCAGCCGAGATCGTCGCGATTCCCGATCCGTTAGGTGCAGTCGATGTGCCGACGCCGCAGGCCACGGTCGAAAAAAATCTCGTTCGCCTCGAATACCCCGCAGGGAAAAAACGCAGCGAGGGTTTGCTGCTGTCGTTGCGCGACAAAGACCAATGGTCGCACTACACGGTTGTTTTACCGGCGGCGAGCGCCGAGACGCCGGTGTTGTTGTATTTTTTATTCGCGGTTCTCGGTGGCCTCATTCTCAACTTCATGCCCTGCGTCTTACCGGTGCTTTCGCTCAAAGCGATGTCTTTAGTCTCCCCCTCTCCAGACTTGGGAAGGGGATCGGGGGGTGGGGCGTGGCCCTACACCCTCGGCGTGGTCGCGACATTCAGCGCGGTCGGCGGTCTGTTCTTAATACTGCGTGCCAGCGGGCAGGCGATCGGTTGGGGTTTTCAGTTACAGAACCCGATCTTCGTCGCCGCCATCGCTATTCTCTTTGCCGTCATGGCATTGAACCTCTTCGGCGTCTTTGAGATACGCGTGCCCGCAATCACAACCCGGCCTGCCATCGGCGAAGCGATGACGGGCGTGATTGCCGTCGTCGCGGCGACGCCATGCACCGCGCCCTTCATGGCAAGTGCACTCGGCGCCGCACTGACCTTACCCGCCGCCGCAGGGTTTCTGATGTTTCCGCTCCTCGGTTTCGGTATGGCATTGCCCTTTCTTGTGTTCGCGGTTTTTCCCCGCGCGGGCAAAATTCTGCCCAAACCGGGTAACTGGCTCATCACTTTCAAAGGTGTGCTCGGTTTCATGATGGCGGGCTCGGCGCTTTGGCTCGTCTGGGTGTTTGGCTCGCTCACGAACGCCGCGTTTTCCCTGCTGACGGCAATCCTACTCATTGCCTTCGCACTTTATATTTATGGCAAACACCAGGTGACGCCCGCGAAACGCGCCGTAAAAATTGTACGTTATGCGGCGATGGTGATGGCGCTCGTGTTTGCGTTCCGTTTCGCTTTCGTCGGATTAACCCCGGCGGCGAAAACCAACACCGAGGCCGGCGTCTGGAAGAACTTTTCGCCGGCGGCAGTCCAGGCCGAGATTGCAGCGAAGAACCCCGTGTTTGTCGATTTTACCGCCGACTGGTGTCTGAGTTGTAAAGTGAATGAACAGGTGGCATTCACCGACAAGGTAATGCAACGTTTTGCCGAACGGCGCGTGATACTCTTCAAGGCCGATTTCACCAACCTCGACGATGCCATCGCCAACGAGATCACGCGTCTGGGCCGCGCCGGTGTACCGGTCTATGCTTTTTACGACCGCCGCGGAAACCTGACGCTTCTGCCGCAGGTCTTAACTGAGGGCCTCATGCTTGAAAGTATACAAAACCTGACGAACTAGTATTTAAGGAGAAACTATGAAAAAGAAATTTGTCATCGTGGCACTCGCTGCAGTATTTTTGCAATTAAGCGCTGTCGATACGGGTTCCCCAGCCCCTGCGTTCACCAATGTAAAAGATATCAACGGCAAGTCGCACAATCTCGCCGACTACAAGGGAAAGACGGTTGTGCTCGAGTGGGTGAATTACGACTGCCCGTTCGTCAAGAAACACTATAGCTCGAACAACATGCAAGAGCTGCAGAGAAAATACACGGCGAAAGGTATCGTGTGGCTCTCCGTCAATTCTTCGGCACCCGGCAAAGAAGGCAACTACAGCATCGCCGAGTGGAAACAAAAATCCGCCGAACGCAAAGTCGCGGCCAATGCGATTCTTTTAGACCCGAGCGGCAAGACGGGCAAGGCATACGGGGCCAAGACCACGCCGCACATGTACATCATCGACGGTGCAGGCGTATTACAATACCAGGGTGCAATCGACAGCACACGCAGCACCGATGCAGCCGACATCAAGACCTCGCAAAATTACGTGGCGACGGCGCTCGATGAGCTCGCAGCCGGCAAGCCCGTCTCTGTAAAAGAAACCAAAGCCTATGGCTGCTCGGTGAAATACTGATTCATGCGGCCGCACAGAATTCTGGTCACCCTGCTGTTTACCCTGTCTGCGACCGGTTTCGCCGCGCAGAAAAAGTTTCAGCCCGCGATTATCCGCGAGATGACGCAGGTTTCCGGTCCCTGGCAGATCGTGCTCGATTTCGTTGAAATCCGCGACTGCAACTGTGCGGGCGGCATCGAGGTGGTGAACAAGAATGGTAAGCTGCGGACATTCACACTGGACAAGAAAGTGAAAATCCGCCTGCTAAAAGACGCGAGCGAGTATGCCGACGCGACACCCGAACAGCTTGCGGCTGGTCGCGACGGTCGAAACTTCGGCTGGCCGTTCAGCGCCGACACGCCTTTTGAATTCCGTTTCGACGCCGCGCAAAAACAGGTGACAGAAATCCGCCAGGTCTATTTTCCCCATAAATAAATTTCCATTATGGCTGGTAAAACAGTTTATATTTATACCGGGATCAGGTAAACCATTTGCTGTTTTTACCCATTGGGCATTGAATGAAGAGGTCAATAATAAAATAAGCAGAAAA
>JAFLED010000168.1 GCA_017302045.1 Spirochaetota bacterium | reverse complement strand
CGCGCGCGCGGCGCGTCGAAGTACGCCGCGCGGTCCGTGAGGAGCATCCCCGCCTTGCCCGAGAGCATCACCGAGCTATCCACGAGCAGCAGCGGGACCTCTCCCGGCCCGACCTGCGCGAAGGTGAGCGCCCCCTGGAGCTTTTTGGGAGGGATGTCCGGCGCGATCGAGAGGCCCGAGGACGACTCGGTCCCGCCGATCACGGCGCGCAGAAACAACGGGGACGGGGCGTTCGTCTGTACGGCGGCCTGGCGGTACATCGCGCCCAGGGTAGCGCATGGGTATCCTCCCGCGCGTGAGTACCGACGCGCTCTGCCCGGCGTGCCTCGAACGGCAACCCCTCACGGGGCACTGCGCGCGCTGCGGGGTGACCCTCTGCCCGGCGGGGATCACCTGCGTCGAGGTGATCGGATCCCCGTCTCCTGCAAGGGTATCGATCCGCGGGACGAAGGACGGCGCCGGCCGCGTGGTGCGCCTCCAGCGCCTCCGCGGGGACAACCCCGAGGGGCAGCGCAAGCGCGCGCGGCAGCTCGCGACGGTCGGCGCGCTCCGCGGGGTGGTCGCGTGGTCCATCGAGGGCGTGGCGACGCGCGAGGGCGCCACCCACTGGGTCCTCACGCGCCCGTGAGTCGAGGGCGTCGGCCTCGGGCGGCTGTATACGCACAACTTTACCGCTCATAATAAAGAACGATCTGCCACCGATACCTTTGCGCAGGTATTTGCCGGGCGCCCGGATAAAATCCGAGACATTGATTTCAAGCGCGGGCGACGAATCGGCCGCATTCTCGACGACGAGAACCGGTGTCGCGCGGTTGCGTATGACCTCGGTAGCCGACGGCGATTTCAGTTCGACATAGATACGCGCGAAGGTATCGGCCTTGAGTTTTTGGGCGTCGCGCGCGGTGAGGCTCAGGTAATAGGTTTGCCCGTTTTGATCGAGCAAAACCCGCCAGTCTGCAGCGCCCGCGGGTGCGGTTTTGAATCCCTGTGCGAGCGTATTTTTGAGCGGCACACCGTAATATTCCACCGCGCCGGGGCTGACGACTTTGTTTTTTGAAAGCGCCTCGTAGATCTTTACGAGGTCTGCCGCTGCGTTTTGCGCCGCGTATTTTTCGGGGATAACGATACCGCCTTCGAAGCGCGCGGTTTCGCTGTCGCGGGTTTCATAGATGCGGCCGCCGCGGCGAAAAACATACCACTCCTGTCCCGTCGCGAGGCCGACTTTCACGCGCTGCGCCGACGGCTGGTACGAAGCGTTTTCACCGAGTTCGCGCGCGAGGCGTAACCAGAAATTTTGCGTTTCGAGGGTCGCTGTGCTGGCGGGGGCGATCACCACCTTACCTGCGCGCGAAAGCCGGCGTACCTGCGCGCGCAGGTTTATCTGCATACGGCTGTCACGGGGGAAATCCGACGGTATAAATACGACAATCGCCGAGCGGCCTTCTTGCCGCGCAACCGCAGCGCCTTTGACGGCGCAGTCAAGCAGGCTGTCGGCTTCGCCGTATGTGCCGAAACCTTCGAAGCGCAGTTTTTCCAGAAATTCTTTCTGAATAGTTTTATCCGCCTGTGGTTTGAGGGTCTGCACCTTGCCCCTGCCGTCGGCAAAACAAAAGCCCGATTTCACCGAATCGAGACTCAGAAATAGATTCTTGAGTTGCGGCCAGTCGAAATAGGCACCGCCATAGGTATCGCCCGCAACGATCAGGTCGGCGCTGGCTTCCTTCGGCGTTGCCGGGCTTTTGCCGAAGCGTTCGCTCAGATTCTGGCCGAGCACAGTATTCAGGTTGCCGCCGGAGGAAACCAGTGTGTCACTCAGGGTATCCCCTTCGCGGAAATAGACTTTGCTCGTGACTTCAAACTCCCCGTCTTTGCGGCGGATGCGTGTCAGCAGCATGCGTTCGGCCATGCAGTGTTTAGCGACGGCGCGCAGAGTTTCGGGGGCGATTTTTTGCGCCATCGAGGTATTCGCCTGCCTGAGGCAACCCTCGGCTTCGGCTACCTGCACGATTTCGGAGACACGGCTCACTTTGAGGTAGAGTGCCATCGCGCGGGCTATATCCCCCGGCTGAAGCGTGCTGTCTTGACTACTGGTTGCGGCCAGTTCGAGGCGCGGTGGCAAGACCAGCCAGCGGTCAGAGAAGACCGCGGATGTGAATAGTATAAAGAGGCTAAGCTTGTGCAACATGGTTGAGACTCTGTATTATATATCGGGAAATTTGGTTCTCCGCGCGAGTTTCGGGTTGTACAGCGGCATTCTGCGGAGGGGTCTGCAAAAAAGCTACAAACGCCTGCAGCGCCTTTTGTTTATCGAATGGCCGCTCGTCGAAGATCACGCAGGGCATTTGCGGTTTCATTGCTTCGGCATTGGCGCGCTGGTGGTCGGCCGCGGCAAAGGGATACGGTAACAGGAACGCGGGTTTTTGCGACCATAAAATCTCGAACAGCGTGCCGCTGCCGCAGCGTGCCACGATATAATCTGCGGCGAGATAGGCCGCCGGCATATCTTCGATGAAAGGCAATATGCTGTCGCTTTTACGCGCTTGGGGCTTTAACGCGGCAAAACCTGCCGGGCCCGCCGCGACGGTGCAGCTGAATTTTGCCGCCGCGGGTGAGGCGGTAAAACTCAGGTAAAGCGCATTGATATCGGTTGCGCCCTGGCTACCGCCGATAAACAATATCTGCTTTTTGGCGGATGCCCCGCGCTGTTTGCTGGTTTTTTCGCCGAACATCGCGCGCAGGGGGTTACCCGTAACGATAAATTTTCCGGCGAGTTTCGTCGTTTCGCTGAAAGATAAAAATACCCGGCGCGCGAAAAATTTGCCAAACCTGGTTACCATACCCCAATGGGCATTCTGTTCGCAGAGAAAGAGCGGTTTGCGGTTCAAAATGGCGTAAGCGACAGCCGGGAAAGAACTGTAGCCGCCCATGCCGAGCACCGCGTTTGCGCCTTCTTCCGTGGCCGCCTGTTTCACGAGCTTGTAAGCCGAACGAAACCTGCGAAAAAAAGCCGGGAGCTGAAGTGGGTTCTTTGTTAGCCGCGGTGCGTCATAGGCAACAATCGTGACCTTCTCATTGCGCGCGAGGCGCACAATATCCGGATAGTCGATATTCTTCATCAGCGTCGCTAGTATGATATTGCCACCAGACTCCAGCCAGTGTTCCGCAATGCTGATGCCCGGTGTGATATGCCCGCCAGTGCCGCCAGCGGCGATGAGCAGGGTTTTGCCCTGCGCCTCGGGAATAACTTTGGTCGCGGTTTTTTTCATGATTCTATCGTTGCCGCCCCGCGCCTCGCTTCGACGAGTTTGACGAGCACGTCGCGGTTATTCTCGGCGCGGCCGGCCTTGACTTCTTCAAAAAGATATTTCAGCATGTCGCCCATCGCGCGGGTCTGCGGCATCCCCATTTCCATCAGTACATGCCCGTCGATCGCAAGATCTTTGATTTTAAATTCTTTTTCTTTTTCAATGATTTCGTCGATGTGGTTCATGAGGTTTTGCAGCGCCCTGGGGAATGCCGACTTTTTGCCCGAACCCTTGCGGTCGGCCAGGCGCAGCGAGATCAGATCCTGCAATTCTTCGAGCGGTATCTTTTTTACAAAACGCCGCACCGCCTTGTCTGACCACTCGTCGGTGTAATGGAACATGTGGTTGCGCACGAGAAATTTCACTTTTTGCCCGATGCCGATCGGCACTGCAAGGCGCTTCATGATGGGTACAACCATACGCGCCGAATACATTTCATGGTTGTGAAAACTAGCCTCGCCATTGGGGCCCTCGACGCGCGTGGGCACTTTGCCGACATCGTGCAACAGCGCCGACCAGCGCACCGGCTCATTGAGGTCGTATGCGCCATCGATTGAGTGCAGCAGGTGGTCGAAAATGTCGTGCGCATGAAAACGATTCTGCGTCAGGTGACGCCCCGCGGTAACCTCAGGCAGAAAGGTTTCGAGCAGACCAACCTGATCCAGAAATTTTAAAGCCTGTGAAGGTTTACGGCCGCAGACGATGTTTTTGAAGGCATGGCGGCGCTGCGCCTGGGGGATAATCAGCGCTTCTGCCGGATTTTTCGCCGCGGCAGCGTTTTTAACCGACAGCTGCGGATAACGGGCGAGCAGCACAGCAATCTGCAATAGCTCGCGGTGCGTCGGTTCGCCCTGAAATTCAAGCACGTTGCCCTGCACGGCCACGCAAGCCGGCAGCCATTGAAACTTTTTCAGCGAGCACAGCAGGCGATTTGGTTGGCGCGAGCGCAGCTCAAAACGGATTTCGGTTTCTGTATCAGAGACATGGGTTTCAACCTGAAACGGGCGCATCGCATGCGTGAGCGCCGCGATTTCTTCGGCCGTGGCCGAAAGTTTCGGCGGCAAGGTCTCGCGCTTGATATCGTCGGCATGTTGCTCTGCTGCGGCCTGTGTGTACCAGTAACCCTCCCATACGAGGAGTGCCTGGTTTTCGCCTGCTGCTGCCGCGACGAGCGCTGAAAAAATTTCGTGCATGGCTGGACTCAATTTAAGCCTTCTTTTCCAGAGCGGCAAAGATCGTGTCGCTGAGCGGCGCATGCGACGCCGCCTTGCGGTAAAGCCGGTTCAGGAAACCGATGTGACCCAGCGGAAAACGTTGCGGATGGATACCTTCGGAAAAAATGGCGCTGACGGCAAAGCCAAAGCGTGCACCGACACGTTTGATCGCCGCTGGTGAATAATCGACGGCGTGATCTGCCGGGTGTGTTTTGTACCAGTCGTTGCGGTGAAAGCGGAATGTCGGCCCTGCGGCAGAAGGCAGCGCCAGCAGCAGAAATCCCCCCGGACGCACCAGGCGCGCGAGGTGCTGCCAGACCTCTTGCTGGTCGGGCAAATGTTCGAGCACATAAAACATGGCTACGACATCGTAAGGTTTTTTCTTCTTCTGCGCATGCGCTCTGGCGCCTTTCAGGAAATCCTGCCGCGTGGTTTTGAGGCCGCGCGCGTTGGCATACGCTGCCATCGTCTTCGAGATTTCCCAGCCGCGCACGACGAATTCTTCGTCGTGCATCGCCTTCAGAAAATAGCCTGCGGCCGAGCCGATTTCCAGTACCTGCGGGTGGGTCGCGGGGCCGAAGAGATGGCGTATCCGGTCATAGCGGTGCTGGTTGCGTTCGAGAATTGCCTGCCGGTCAGCCGTGTAGGATTTCCCGTACTGTTGTTTATATTCCTTATCGAAATAATCGCTCTCATAACGCACGGTCTGGTACGCGAGATTGACAACAAGTTTTTCGTTCGGGCAGACGGCGAAAGCGGGATTATCGAGCGCCCTTAAACTTTCACCGCAGATCGGGCAAGTCACAAGGTTGACGATGGTAGTTGAGACAGGCTGTGAACAAAAAACAAAACGGCAAGGCCGCGGGTTCGGTAGCGAAGCGTTATGCACCGCGCGAAGAGATTTTTCCGCATGGCTCGCCGAGCACCGAAGGCGTTTGCCTCGTTTTGCAGGGAACCGTCGAGGCTTTTCAGGGCAATGCCGATGATACAACGCGGCCCGTGGCAAGCTACCACCCGGGTGCTTTTTTTGGCCTGTCGGCAATTCTGGGCATCCCGCGCTTCGAGACCGCGCGCGCCGGCAATGCCGAAGTGAAGGTGCTCTTTCTCAATGAAGCAGATTTTCTGCGTTATTTGCGCGAAGATGCTTCGTTTCTCTCGCAGATATTTAAGTTAACCCTGACGCGCTTGCGCTCGGTGCCCGAGCACCTGATTAAAAAGCCCGATGCAGAGATTAAACTCGATGAGATGTTTGGCGCGGGAGCCGCCGAAAAATTCCAGGAAATCCGCCGGCAGAATCTTGTCGCACCGGAATACCTGAACAAGATGAGGAACAAATACGTTTCTCCGGGTAAAAGCTGTTCGATAATGAAAAGGACATCGACACCGATGTTTATCTTCTGGTCGAGGGTCCGATCGAGCAGTACTGGAAAGACGACTCGCTCGTGATTACGCTCGAACCGGGTGCGCTGTTTGGCTTTCTCAAAGCGGCCGACGATGATGGTCATGTGTTAACGGCAAAGGCGGGCAAAACCACAGCAAAACTCATCGCCTTAGATGACGATATGCTTACCAAACTCAGCCATCTCGATCAACGGCTGGCGTATTCGATTTTTCAGAACATGGTTCTGACGATTGCGATCGTCGAAAATCAGATGATTAAACATACCGCAATTTAGACCATGGCCGTGTTACGGCGCTCCGCTTTTTTTCTGATTCTCGCCTTTGCGGTGCCGGCCTTTGCTGATCTCGCAAACGGCCGCTCTCTGCCCATCGGCGACCGTTCTGCATTCATGGCGAATACGGGCGTCGCCGACGGCCGCGGTTCTATGGCGGTTCTTTTTAACCCCGGCGCGCTGGGCTTTGTCGAACGCAGCAAGATTGCGCTCAGCGGTAATCTCTATTTTAACCAATGGACCGATTTTGATCCGCTGGTGCGTTATGGCGGCGAGAGCCAGAGCGTGCGGCTTTCGGGGTTTAATTCTCTGCCCAATTCTGCGGTGAGTATTTATAAATGGGGCGAAACGACGCTCGCCATCTCTGTGCTGGTGCCCGATTTCAGCGAGATCGGAACGTTGCAGAAAATCGATCTGACGAATTACAAAGCTGTCGTGCAGTTCAACAGCAAAGAACAGGATCTCTGGATTGGTGCCACAATCGCGCGGGTCTGGCGCGAAAAATACGGGATTGGCCTTTCTGTCTATGGCACGCGTTATTCGCAGCGTTCAGCCGTGAGTGTCATTGGCAGCGTCACCTCAGGCGGCACCGCGACCGAACTTACGAGTATACTCAATATCGAGGGCGCCGCGCACAGCATTGAAACCGTGCTCGGTGCTTTTGTAAAACCCATGCCCTGGCTAGCCGCCGGTCTCAAAATCGCGGCACCCGGCATACGTATCAGTGGCAGCGGTTCTTATTACGCTTCGACGCGGGCGACTCAGGGGGCGACGCAGAGTATACAGACCGAAGATAAACCCGACATTGGCTACTATTACCGCCGTCCCGCAGAATTTTCTCTGGGTTTCGCTGTTTTTGCGCGCGATGATTTGCGCTGGTATTTTGACACAAACTTACAAATGCCGGTCACATTTGAAGAATCACCCTCGGCTTCGAACCCGGGGCTCTATGACCTACGTGCGACGTTGCGTCTCTCGACGGGTGTAGAATACCGCCTGACGCCCGCGTGGAGTTTCCTCTCGGGGGGTGCATTCTTACCCTCAGCGGTACCAGCGCTCGAACCGCGGTATGCCGGCAGAACCCGCGCGACAGAGTGTGTCGGTTCCGCTGGTATTATTTATTCGGATGAACATGTCAGAACAGGACTCGGTGCGTTTTATTTTTACGCCGACGGCGATCAGCAGGTCGATGCAACGCCGGGTAATATCAGCCACATACGGTCGACTGCTGACGTCAAGTTACGAATTCTAAAAGAAACAACCCGCCTGCACCATGAACGCGGTGGCGTTGATTTGCAGATTGCGCGAGATATCGAGGTTGAGCGTCACTGGCCCGAGCCTTAAACCCAAACCCGCGGTGATCTGGTTCGAAACCAGAATCGGTTTGAAAGAGGCCGAGTCTTTGAGCACAAGTGTCGCCGTGTCGTTTGTACGGATTGTGTCGGTTGCAGTCGTTGTCGAAGAGGTGACGATAAAATCTCCGGTAACGGTATTGGACAGTGAAGCGATACCCGTGTGGATCGAAGTCAGAATGCCCATACGGCCAGTAAAAATCCACAGAAAGGGTTTTGAGACAATAAGGCCAGTGGTGAGCGAGACGACATCCCACCTGAGCTTAAATTCGTCGTGAAAGCGGAAATCCCCCCGGGCTGTTGCACCGGCTGAGGCGCCGCCATCGGGAACGAATTCGATATTGCGCACAATATCGCGGAAAGAGGCGGTCAACGTGCCGTGCATATAACCGATGTCGAGTGGGGTGGTGATCGCGGGGCTGTACCACGCGTCGCCATTCTTCTTCACCTGCTTCGTCAGCGATACACCGAGGCTGAACGGCTGCAGGCTGAAACTATCGCCCGACTGGTTAAAGGCGATTTCAGGCAGATAAAAAGCGCGCACCTGTAGCGCGAAATTGTCATTGAGCTTGAATCCGCCGACGATGTTCGCGGAGTACAGAATAGAAGAGTTAAGGCGTTGGCCCGAGGTAACTTTATCGGGTTGAATCCATGCTGCGGCGGGCTCGAGCTGAAACCTGGGCAGCCAGGCCTCTTGCCGCTGTATGCCGATCGTCGATGAAAAAGCCGCTGAGTTTACAATCGGCTGACCCGCAACCGAGGCGAGGCCGTAAAAGATAGCGCCGAGCCCACGGTCGAGCAGACTGATGGCTTTTTGTATATTCGCCGCGCTGGTGTCGAAGGGGCTCTCGGGGCCCGGGCTGGCGACGCGGGCGATGCAGGTGGTGCAGCCGTCGAAGCGGCCGATGCCGATGGCGCGTGCGGCGCAGTTGCTCGAGCGCTCGAAC
>JAFLED010000167.1 GCA_017302045.1 Spirochaetota bacterium | reverse complement strand
GTGCGATCGCCTGCGCCTCGACCGGCGATACCTCGGCGGCGCTCGCGGCGTATGCCGCCTATGCGGGTATTTTAAGCGTTATCCTGTTACCTAAAAATAAAATCTCACTCGCGCAGCTCATGCAGCCGATCGCCAACGGTTCGCTCGTGCTCGCGCTCGAAACCGATTTCGACGGTTGTATGGAAATCGTGCAGCAACTGACCGAAGAAAAATCGATCTACCTGGCAAACTCGATGAACAGTCTTCGTATCGAAGGACAGAAGACCGTCGGTATCGAAGTCGCACAGCAACTCCGCTGGCAGTTACCCGACTGGTTTATTATTCCCGGCGGTAATCTCGGCAATGTTTCGGCACTGGGCGCGGGACTCAAGATGCTCTATGAACTCGGGCTCGTAAACTCCCTGCCGCGTATTGCGGTAGCACAGGCAGAGGCCGCGAACCCGCTCTATCTCTCTTACAAAAAGAATTTTGCCGATTTCGCGTCGATCACCGCCGGTGAAACACAGGCGTCGGCTATACGCATCGGCAACCCGGTTTCGGTGAAAAAGGCAATCCACACGTTGAAAGAATTTAACGGCGTCGTCGAACAAGCGTCAGAGGCTGAGCTCGCCGACGCGGCCGCGCTCGGTGACCGCGGCGGTTTGCTGGTTGATCCGCATACCGGCGTCGCTCTCGCCGCTTTTCAGAAACTCAAAAAGAACGGAGTCATCAAAAACAACGATTCGGTATGCATCATCTCGACGGCGCATGGCCTCAAGTTCGCCGATTTCAAAATTAACTACCACTCCCCCGCATCCAATGCTCCGCATAAAAACCTGCCCGTCGACCTCGCGGCCTCTGTGAGCGCGGTTAAAGACGCGGTGGCAAAATTTCTGGATAAAACGAAATGAGAAAAAACGATCCCAAAAAAGGTTTCTCTACGCGCTCGATACACGCGGGCCACGACAACGGCGGCGATCCGCATAAACCGCTCGTCACGCCGATCTACCAGACCGCGAGTTACGAGTTCGACCGTGTCGAAGATCTCTGGGCGTTCTACCAGAAAAAGTCCGATCGCCTTGCCGAATACGCGCGCTACGGTACGCCGACGCAGCGCGCGCTCGAAGAAACACTGATGGCGCTCGAGGGCGCCGAAGACTGCGCGGTGACAACCAGCGGCATGAACGCGATCACCTCGGCGATCTGCACCGTCATGAACGCGGGCGATCATATGGTGACGCTGAATGAGGGTTACCGTGGCACCTTCAAGATGTTCGACCAGCACCTCGCACGCTTCGGCCTCAAGATATCGTATGTTCCCGTCGACCTCGAGGCGATTAAGGCCGCTGTAACACCGCAAACCAAACTCATCTTTCTCGAGTTTCCGACGAATCCCTATCTCAAGGTCGTCGATCTCGCCGAACTCGTGCGTTTTGCGCGCGAAAAAAAGATACTGACGCTCGTCGACGCGACGCTGTCTTCGCCGCTGAACTGCAATCCGCTGTCGCTCGGCGTCGACCTCGTCACACACTCGCTGACAAAATATCTGAACGGCCACAACGACGCCATCGCCGGTGCGGTGCTCGGTTCGAAAGAACTGATCGAGAAAGTGCGCAGCGTGCGCGGGCTGTTTGGCTCGAACCCGGATGCCCACCTCTGCTACCTGGTTTCGCGCGGCATCAAAACCTTCGCCGTGCGTATGCGCGAACACAACCGTTCGGCGCTTGTCGTCGCCGAATACCTCGAAAAACACCCGAAAGTCGAAAAAGTTTGGTATCCGTTCGTGAAATCCAACACGCAGCTTGCGCTTGCGCAGAAATACCTGAAAGGTGGCGGTGGTGTGGTTTCGTTCCAGGTCAAGGGCAAAGACGCTTCGCAAGAAGCCGGCTTGCGGGCATCGACGGCGCTCATCGAAGCGCTGAAAATACCGACGCTGGGCGCGTCGATGTGCGGTGTCGAATCGCTGATACACCAGCCCTCGGTCATGAGTTATTACGACATGGACGCAGCGGCGCGTCTCAAAGAGGGTATCTACGACAACTTAATCCGGTTTTCTGTAGGGCTTGAAGACAGCGACGACATAATCGCCGATTTAGAGCAGGCGCTGGCGAAAATCTGAGTATTTTCAGGTTGGCCGCGGGTTCGCTAACCGTTTTTCCACCACAGGCTGAGCCACGGCACGTAAGTAATGACAATTTGCGCGATCAGCAGCGCAATCAGGTAAGGTACTATCGATTTATAAATGTCGCTCATCGGCTTCTGAAAACGCAGCGAACTTAAGAACAGGTTTAAACCCACAGGCGGGGTCAGATAACCGATCTCGAGATTCGTTAAAAACAAAATACCCAGATGTAGCATGGGTATCTGGTAACTTTCAGCGATAGGAATTATCAGCGGTACGATCACAATGATCGCGGAAAAAATATCCATCAGCGCACCGACGATCAGCAGAAAGATATTGAGCAACATCAGAAAGGTGAGCGGCGAATGGATATACTGGCTGATGAAACCAAAGAGTTTCGCGGGTACTCCGTCATAAAGCAGCGCATTCGTCAGAATCATCGCAAAGAAGATAATTAGGATAATCGAACCGATCATCGCAATCGCCTCTTCGAATACCTTGGCGAGTTTCTGAAAACCGATTTCGCGAAAGACCACAACCTCGAGCAGAAAATAATACAGTAAAAAGAAAACACCGAGTTCGGTGATGACCATAAATCTCGAGTGCATGAGCAGATACAGCAGCGGTATCGCCGCAAGCTCGGTCGTCAGTTTCACGGCGTCTTTTCCCGTAAACGCGGCGGCAGACAGATGCTCGCGCAACGCTTCGGCAGACGCGGCCCCGCTGCGAAATGAATTCAAGAGCACAACGACCGAAAGAGCGATCAAAAGAATCAAACCGGGCAGAACACCCGCGCGGTAGAGTTCGTTGATGTCGGCCTTATTTTCGCTCATGATGCCGAAAAGCATCACCGGGAGGCTCGGGCTAAAGAGCAACCCGATCGAACCTGAAGCGGTGATGAGCCCCAGCGCGCGCTTTTCGCTGTAGCCCGCGCCGGTTAAAATCGGAAAAAGAATACCACCGATCGCAACAATGGTCACGCCTGACGCGCCGGTGAGCGGCGTAAAAAGCGCGGCAATCACAATACAGACTACCCCGAGACCAAGGGTGCCGATTTTTCCGACACGCTTCATCAGCATCAGGTAGAGACTCACCACACGCGTGGCAAACTGCGAATGCGCAATCAGGTAACCCGTGAGTGTGAAATAGGGAATCGTCAGAAACAACGCGCTCTGGTCACCGGTAAGTTTCGATAACGGATCGCTGAATACAACCGTCAACTGCCGCGTAATTTCGCCGAATGAACCAGCCCCCAGCGCCGTGGTATTGTTAAACTGGTACAGAGTGCCCAGCGTACCGAGACCGATGAAAAGGGGTAATCCGAATAACAGCGCAACGACGCAGAGAAAGCCGAGGGCGACGATCATATCTGCGTTAGGGTGTCCCTGACGCGGAGCTACCCGCCGACCCGGAGTCTTGCAGCAGTTTCACTTTGCGGCCAAATTCACGGCTGAAATCGCGCACCATCTGTGCGGCTTCTTTGTCCTGCGTCGCGCGCTCCAGAACATCGGCCATTTTTTTCAGGGCCTGGAAAAAGAAGATATTCATATCGCCGACCAACATCTCTTTTGTCCAGAGATCGATGCCGAGCGTCGATTTTTCGCCGCCACTGAAAAGGGAAAGCATGAAGGCGTCGGCCTTTTCTTCGCCCTTCGATGCGCCCGGTGCAAGCCAGGTAATCGATTCGGGTATCGCGTCTTTATCGAGCCCGACGCGGATGATAATTTCTTTTTTTTCTGAATCTGACATGACTATTTTTTCTTAGTATTTTGTTCTGTGAGAATTTTCAGCGCCTGCTCGCGCGTAATTTTTTTACGCAGCAAGACCTGGTAACTCACGCGAAAGTCTTTGGGGATAATCTGGTTTTTGGGAAAATGGAACTGCCAGCGTGTCGTGTCGTCGCTCATGATTTTGTCGGTCTCTTTCATGATCGAGGGTTTTGCCTGGCGCACGCGGTAAAACTTACCGGTCGTCGGGTAGAGCTCCACACGAATCTGCCCCTCTTGCAGACTGTTCACCATATCGAATTTTTTGATCTCATCTGCGATCGCCTGATCGCCGGCCTTATCTTCTTTGAGACCGATGCTGTCGTTGAAGGCAACCTGCTTGCGCGTGTAACCGTCCGAAGTTACAAACACACGATAGACTTCTTCGTTTTCGACCTCGCGCGCAAAAAAGGCGTCGCGCATCGCTTCGATATCGCTTTCGGATGGCAGCGCACCGGACGTGCTTGCTGCTGTGATAGGCTGGTTTGCCAGGAAAGCACTGGGGGGCAGGTTACTACCCGTTTTGCAGGCGGCGATAATCAGCGCGGCACCGGCAACATAAAACAAACGCGAATGCATTGAATAGCGCCCTGAAAACAAAACCCGACGTCAAACCGAAAAGCAATCGGCGGCGGAATAAACGCCGTATCTGAAACGGCGTTTCATAAACCGCTTAACCCGCCCGCTTCTCGCAGACAATGATACAATGCCGGCCAGTAAGCCAGGTTTTTGAGAGCATATGTTGGCGCAAAGGATGCCCCTTGGGGATAGCTTTGCGCGTTCTCAGCCAGATAAACGGGTACAACAGCCCCATTAAAAAGAGGCTGAAGTTACGGTGGCGTGAAGCATAACTTGCCATGAGCTGCAGGTTGTTTTCGTCCAGAAAGAAGTAGAGGTATGGCAGGTGCACCAGCGAGCGCACATAGAGGTAAGATTTCACATTCTCATCACCGACATCCATGAGTTTCCAGTCGGTATCGACAAAACCGTTGAAGAAATAATTCAGCCGCGTTTCGAGACAAAGATCGTTTGGAATCGTCAAGACCAGCGTGCCGCCGGGCTTGAGCACGCGCCCGAGTTCTTTGATCGCGGCCGTGGCGTCAGAAACGTGTTTGATGCCTTCGAGGCAGACGACCAGATCGAACTTACGGTCGCCATAGGGCAGCTTGCGCCCGAGGTCGGCTTTCGCGGCCTTCACCTTTTTGTAGGTCCACTTTGACGGATCGATATCGCTGGCCTCGGTTTTAAGGTTCAGGTCTTCGGCAAGAAACCGGGTGAACGCGCCTGCACCGGCGGGCACATCGAGCGCGGTGCGCCAACCCGGATTTTTCGCGCGTAGATCGCTGAGCACAGCCTGCATCTTTTCAAACAGGTGCGAGGTGGTGTAAACGTGTAGATCCGCTTGCGGCATAGAAAAGCGCGCACAATGACGGTGATCGCCACCGTGTCGAGAATATATTTATAAATTTTCACTACATCGTCCTTTTCGTTTACTCCGAAAGCGATGCGTGATAAAGTTTTATTTCTGCGCCTCGGTGCATTGGGCGACCTTCTCGTTTCATTAAGCGCGCTGGAAACAGTGGTCGACGCGCATCCCGGAAAAGAAGTCGTGCTCTGCGGCAATGCACTTTGGTTAGAAATACTCAAAGCCTATCCCCAGATGAATATCCGACGGATGTTTATCCTACGCGGAAAATATCGTCTCGAAGAATTTTTTTTCGACAGCGAATGGAAAAAAACCGGCCGCGACACGACCTTCTATCGTTTGTGCACAGAAGCGGGCACACTCTATAACCTGCGTTTCGAATCGTTGCGCTACTCGTGGCTGGCTTTTTTGAAACGGGTACCGGTACGTTATGGTTCGTCGCCGCGCTTTTTTCGCTTTCTGTTCACGCACTGGTTTGGCTGGCTCGGCCACGAACCGCCGATACACGAGCGCGACTGGCTGAACGAAATCGTCACTGCGGCGCCGCGAGCGGCGAAAAGATTCCGCGGCTGGCGTTTTAACCGGTTACTGATGCGAAAATGCTACCCCTCTGAAGATTATAAAGAACGTAACCAGGCCGCTTTGCCCGCGATGCAGCTCAATGCCACGGCGGATATCCTCAGGCGTTATGACCTGCAGCCGCGGCGCTACCTGCTCGTCAACCCGACGGCGAGCCGGCGCGATAAGGCATGGCCCGCTGAAAATTTCAAACGCCTCGGCGCTTTTTTAAAGGAGAATTTTCCCGCGTGGGATATCCGTATTATCGGTTCGCCGGCAGAAAGTGACTGGCTCGCCGAGGCCGCAGGTTCGCAGAAGATTCTGCAGCCCCAAACTCTGAGCGAACTCTTCGCGATTCTTGCGGGCGCAGCGGCGCTCATCACCAACACCAGCTCGATGCAGTTTATCGCGGCCGCGACCGGTGTGCCGACTCTGACGCTGATGGGGTGGGCGCACCCCCTGCGCTGGGGGCCATTGGGCGGCAATAATCTTGTCATACGCGGCGAGACGAGCGATGCGCGTAATATTTTCGAACGCGACGGCGCATCGTACCGCAGCATCGCACCCGCGACGGTAGAGGCAGAGGCATCGGCGTGGTTGAAATCGCGCTTGCCGCGATAGCGCGCCCTTGCAGAGGGCAGTATGTCTACAGACCACCACGCCGGGCTTGAAGATATCGAAGTTCTCGAGTCGTCGATCTGCGAAATCAACCAAAAGGGGCTGAGCTTCCGTGGCTTTAGCGTCGTCGATCTCGCGGCGGGCGCTGGTTTTGAAGAAGTGGTTTATCTGCTGTGGAACGATGCGCTGCCTTCGGCGCAAGAGTTGCGCGAATTTACCGCCGCAATTCGCGGCGAATATAAACTGCCGCGCGAAATTATCGAGCACATCAATCATGTACCCCGCGAGGCGCACCCGATGGCCGTGCTGCGCACGCTGATTTCATCGCTGGGTCTCTACGACCCCGAAGCCGCCGATATGAGCCCGCAGGCACAGCGCGGCAAGGCGATACGGCTCATCGCCAAGATGCCGCTCATTGTCGCTGCCATCGCCCGGCACCGTAACGCGAAGGCGCATGTCGAGGCCGACCCCGAGCTCAGTCTCGCCGCAAACTTTCTCTATTGCCTCTCGGGTACAAAACCCGGCGCGGCAACGGCGCGGTTATTCGAAACCTCGCTCATTCTTTACGCAGAGCATGAACTCAACGCTTCGACCTTCGCTGCGCGCACTACCGCAGCGACGCAGGCCGACACCTACTCGTGTATTGTCTCGGCGATCAGTACATTGCAGGGCAACCTGCATGGCGGCGCGAACCAGCGAGCGATCGAAATGCTGCTGACCATTGGTAAACCCGATGCAGTCGACGAGTATCTGACAGATCGCCTGAAAAAAAAGGAAATCATCATGGGCTTCGGCCACCGCGTCTATAAAGACGGCGACCCGCGCGTGCCGATTCTGCGCGAACTCTGCGCCGGCCTGGCCGAACAGAAAAAAGAAAAGAATATTTTCGAAACCGCGGTCTTACTCGAAAAAGAGATGCTGAAGCGCAAAAAACTGCATGCGAATGTCGACTATTATTCGGGGCTTGCCTTTTACCTTTTGGGCCTGTCGGCGGATATCTTCACGTGCATCTTCGCCATCGCGCGTAACGCAGGTTATCTCGCACACATCGCCGAACAATACACACAGAATAAACTCATTCGGCCACGCGGCGTCTATACCGGCAAACAAAACCTGAAGTACTTACCCATCGAGAAGAGATAACATCCCCCTCGGCAAGTGCATCGCGCTGAGTTATATATCAGCAATCATCTCAACACTCTGCGTCGCCCGGTCGACAATGAGCAGCGATATGCGTATTGTCAGAAATTTATTGGCTGCGGTCTGCATACGGGTAGCGGCTTTCTTTAACCGCCTAAGCTGGCTAACAGCAATACGCGGATAGACCGCCGATTTCGCGCGCGGCTTGCGTTTGACCTCGAAAATAAAGAACTCTCCGCCGCTTTTCCGGGCGCAGAGAAAATCGAGTTCTGCCCCAAAGCGGCGGTCATTGCGCGACAAGACCGTAAAACCATGCGCACGCAGGTACGCGGCCGCGAGGTTCTCTTCTTCGTTTTTAAACGCCGGTTTCATCCGTAGGGACTAATTCCACTTGAAAGCATAAAGCGTCGTGTTTTTTCGGACGATGCCCGGCTGCCGCGTTTTTGTCTTCACCACTGGGTATATCCTTTTGGCCTGCCAATCGATGCCGGCGAAAAACAATCCGCCGGTCGGGCGCGTGGCGCAGGCAGGCGCAACAACAAAGCCGGCAGAAACAGAAAAACCCGCAGCCGCCCCAGCGGAAAATCCACCCCGTGAACCGCCTCGGCCGGTCGTTATTCGTCGCGCGTTTTTTAATCCTTATGAAAACGAAGCCTTTATGCGGCACATTGCCGACGAGCACAAAAAGTTCGGCACTGCCAACCGCGTCAAAAAATACAAAAAGAAAAAATTCGGCAACAGTATCATCGAACAGCGCTCGGGCCGCCAGCGCCTTTACGACCATAATATCTTTCTGCGCGCGCTCTATGCCGGCGAACTCAGCGTAGCGGGTACAAACCTCAAAGACGACTTCGAAGGTGCGCTGTTTTTCGACATCGGCAGTGCAATTCT
>JAFLED010000166.1 GCA_017302045.1 Spirochaetota bacterium | reverse complement strand
CGCGCGGGCGACGATGTCCTGTTGCACCTCAAATCGGGCAAAGTCGTGAAATCCGACGCACTACTCTGGGCAAATGGCCGCAGCGGCAATACAAAAGATCTGATCGCCTTCGAAAGTCCCATAAAAATCGACCACCGCGGCCAGATCGCAAAGAACGAAAATTTCCAGACCGGGCTGCCGCATATCTATGCCGTGGGCGATGTCTCGGGCCCACCGGCGCTTGCGAGCGCAGCCTTTAACCAGGGCCGCTTTGCCGCGATGCAGATCACGAAAAAAGCCACGTACGAAAACCTGGTGAAGAGTATACCCACCGGTATTTATACCAACCCCGAGATCAGTTCGCTCGGCAAAACCGAGCGCGAACTCACCGCCGCAAAAATTCCTTACGAGGTCGGCCAGGCACATTTTCGCAATATCGCCCGGGCGCAGATCACGGGGCAGACGGCCGGGCTTTTAAAGATTCTCTTTCACCGCGATACGCTCGAGATACTGGGCATCCATTGTTTCGGCGATCAGGCTTCGGAGATCATCCACATCGGCCAGGCGATCATGGCGCAGCCCCACCCGCATAACCGTATTGTCTGGTTCGTCGAGACGACGTTTAACTACCCGACAATGGCAGAGGCGTACCGCGTCGCCGCGCTCAACGGGCTCAACCGGCTGTAACGGTCTGGCGTTAGAGATTTCTCAGGAAGCGGCGTATGGTCTCGCGCGCCGCAGCGGAATCCCCCCTTTCACCGGTCACCCAACCATAAGGAAGAATAAAATCGGCATGCGGTCGCTCTGCCAGCTCGCGTGCCGTGAGAAAGCCCGAGGTTAGATCATACGCACGGTATTCAGCACCGGGTTCGGCATCGGCCGCCAGTCCGAGAAACAAGAGGAAATCCCAATAATATTTATCGAGGTGCCGATCGAGCGACGTCGCGCCGGCAATGCCCGTCAGCGCTGCGCCCATGAGTTCGAAGAGTTCAGCGTTTTCAGGCGCGGTTTTCACAAACTCGGCGACACGCACGATTTCAGCGACGGCGGAGAGAATTTTGTAATCCTGTGAATCGCTGTAAGGTGAAAACAAAAGCTCGCTGCTTTTGGGCACAAAACGCGGGCCACCGCCCGAAGCCGCAAAAATCATTTCGTAGATTCCGCCGGGAGCATAATGGAACGATGAGCGCTTCGCCGACTTAAGAATACCGGGAATACGAAAACCGGCAAACTCGCCCGATTCGAGCAGTGTATCGAGATAAAGAGATTCGTCGGGAGAAGCCTTACGGTTGAGAATAATGGCGCGCAGTCGCTGGGTCACGCGCCGCGGCCCGAAAGATCGATAATAATACTCTTCACTTGCCGGTGTTTGAACTTGAGCAGGGTAAATTTCGCATTACCGTAAGCGAAAGAAGCCTTCTCTTTAAGCTCGCCCGCGAGCGAGTGCAGTACAAAACCCGCAACCGAATGGAATTTTTCTTCAGGCAGATTCAGCGTCAGTTCGTCGTTGAGGTCAGAGAGCGACATGCGCGCATCGACGCGGTAAACCTTGGGTTCAAGCTGCATGACCTGTTTCGATTCGCTGTCGTATTCGTCCTGGATTTCGCCGACGATCTCTTCGAGAATATCTTCGAGCGTGATCATGCCGGTGACGTCGCCGTGCTCGTTCACCGTCAGCGCGAGGTGATGGCGGTTGAGGCGCATCTCGCGCAGCAGCGACAGAATGCTCTGCGACTCGGGCACGACCAGAGGCTTTCTGAGGTGCGAAGCCAGATCAAATTTTTTGCGCTGCGCCGGTTTGATGCTCACGAGGTCTTTGACAAAGAGCATACCCAGGTAGTGCCTGAGGCCGTCTTTATCTTCGTACACGGGCAGGCGCGAATGGCCTGTCTTTTTGAAGATGGCTTCGATATCTTTCAGAGAGGCCGTTACGGGAATACTCGTGAGGTCGACTTCGGCGGTCTTGATATCGGCGGCGCGTTTTTCGTGCAGCTCGAGTATCTCGAGCACCATCTGCATCTGCTCGTTGCGCGCCGAAATCTTGTTCGCCTTAAAAAACTGGATGAGCTTCTCGCGCAGCGATTTCTTTTTGCCGAAAACACGGCGGATCGTCGTGGTGAGTCGTCTGCGTTTAGCCATTTATGGTGTGACCTTGTGGTCTCCGTCTTCGGTGCTCCGTCGCAGCATTATCTGTCGGTGAGTCCCTGGACAGGCAGACCAGCCCGGACGAGTATCTGTTTCTCAACGCGTCGCATTTTTTTCATTTCGGTTTCGGATTTTTCGTGGTCGTAACCCATAATATGCAGCGTGCCATGCGCCGTCAGTACCGCGAGTTCTTCGGCAAGAGTCGTATTCCATTCCCGCGCCTGCCGCACGGCGGTATCGAGTGAAACATAAATTTCGCCGACGGGTTCGTGCGCAAAGAGCGGCGTCGCCGTTTCGAGATACGAAAACGACAGTACGTCTGTGGCTTTCGGCTTATGACGGTAAGTGGAATTCAGTTTCTTCATGACGGCGTCAGAAACCAAGTGCACCAGAATCTCCGTTTTTTTGCGCGGCGGGACATCCGCCCTGGCGAGGCGCCAGTCGACAGCGGCTAAGGCTTTTGTAATACGGGGTAAAGAGCGCGCGTAATGTTCGATGTCTTGCATATATTTGCGCGGCGATTTGCCGGGCACGAGAGACAACCGGATCAATTCCTGAATTTTTCCCGAGCGTCGTCGATCGACCCGGCGATGGCAAAACGGCCCGAAAGGTCGGTCATGTCGAACAGCTCTTGTACGAATTGCGTGGGTTTCGTGAGCAGCATTTTGCCGTGGTTTTGCTCCACTGTGCGCGCAATCGTCAGCAGCAGCGCGATGCCGGTGCTGTTGATATAGTCTAATTCAGAGATATCGAGAATACAGTCGTAGACGCCGTTCTCGAAGATCGCCTTTACCTTGCTGTTGAGATCGAAAATATTATCGGAGGTGATTTTGCCGCTGAAAATGAGAAAATTCACCGGCCGCCCACCAACTTTTTCGGTCTCGGTTCTGAGCTGCAACAGGTTTTTGAGACTCACTGTCTCATTTTGGCCCGTGCCTCAAGGAATCAAGCCTTTTGCGCGGCATGGGCTGCGAACTTAGAACAAGTCCAGGCAGTGGCACGCGCATAAACTTATACACGGTGTTCAAGATGAAAAAAGCGTGCCAAAGAATTCGATTGACTTTAGGCACGAAATTCGCACATGCCACCCATGGCATATGACGTGAAGAAAACAATCCCCGAAGTAAAAAACTATATCGGCGGCAAATTTGTTCCCCACCATGGGGATTTCCTCGATGTACTCTCTCCTGTCGACGGAGAGAAAATTTCAAAAGTACCGCTCTCTTCGGCAGAACAGCTCGATCAGGCGGTGATCTCGGCGCGCGCCGCGCTCGCGGCATGGAGCGCGACGACAATTAAAGACCGCGTGCAAATCTTCTTTAAATACAAATCGCTCATGGAGCGCGATATGGATGATCTGGCGTATCTCGTGCATGTCGAGAACGGTAAAACCATCGATGAAGCCGTCGCCGAAGTAAAAAAAGGAATCGAGGTCGCCGAATTTGCCTGCTCGCTGCCCCAACTCGTCGGCGGTGAAGTGCTTGAGGTCAGCCGCGGCGTCGAGTGCCGCATCGACAAACACCCTGTCGGCGTTGTTGCCTGCATCGTGCCTTTCAACTTTCCTTTTATGGTGCCTAACTGGACGATACCCAACGCGCTGGCGCTCGGCAATGTCATGGTGATGAAACCCTCTGAAGTTGTGCCTTTGAGTTGTATCAAAATCGCCGAGCTGCTCAAAGAAGCGGGGTTGCCCGACGGCGTCTTCAATATCGTCAACGGCGACCGCGTTATTGTCGAAGGCATGTGCGATCACCCCGGTATCGATGCCGTCACTTTTGTCGGATCAACCAAGGTGGCAAAAATTGTCTACCAACGCGCGACGCATAACCTCAAACGCGCGCTCTGCCTCGGCGGCGCGAAAAACCACCTCATCGTTCTGCCCGACGCGAACCCCGACATGACCGCGAACAACATTATCGCCTCGATGGCGGGCTGCGCGGGCCAGCGCTGTATGGCGGCCTCGGCGATGGTCGGCGTGGGTAAAATAGATACCATTATGGAAAAGATTGTCGAAGAAGCAAAGAAGGTTGTGCCCGGCGAAAACCTGGGCGCGGTCATCTCGGCGCAGGCTAAAGCCCGTATCGAAGGTTATATCACCGAGGCCGAAAAAGGCGGCGCGCGTGTGCTGCTCGACGGGCGAAATTTTAAGGTCAAGGGCAAAGAAAACGGCTATTATGTCGGCCCGACCGTCATCGACAATGTCACCCCCGACATGAAAATTGCGCAAGAAGAGGTTTTTGGGCCGGTTCTTGCTATTATGCGGACTAACACCGTGGACGAAGCCATTGCGATTGAAAACAAAAATCCTTACGGCAACGCCGCCGCTGTCTTTACGCAGTCGGGTGGCATGGCGCGCTATGTTGCCGACCGCGCGTCGGCCGGCATGATCGGCGTCAACATCGGCGTACCCGTACCGCGCGAACCGTTCTCTTTCGGCGGCTGGAACGACAGCAAGTTCGGTGCAGGCGACATCACGGGTAAGAGCTCGATTGAATTTTTCACAAAACCGAAAAAGACGACGGTGAAGTGGAATGCCGAAGCCAAACAGAACTGGATGAGTTAAGTGTTGAAAAAAGCGCAAATGATTATGCGATTGAGTAAAAAAGAAAGCCGAAAGCAGGCAAGGCGGTTTGTCCTCAAATCGCCGGCCGCTTTAGCAGCAATTTGCTGCGAGCAAATTGCGAGGCTTTCGGTTTTCTCGCTTTTTTCAACACCACAGGAGATGCTTTCAATATGAAAACACAAACAAGAGAAGAAACAGTTCAGGGCGCGCTGAAGCACACGCTCTTTTCATGGTCGAAACAGGGCGGCCTCAAGCCACCTGTGATCGAACGCGCCGAAGGCATCTACCTCTGGGATAAAGACGGCAAACGTTATATCGACTTTTCATCGCAGCTGATCAACGTCAATATTGGTCACGGCAATAAGAAAGTCAATGAAGCCATTATGGCGCAGTTGAATAAAGTCGCGTATGTTGTGCCCGGCATGGTCACCGAGGCGCGCAGCCAGCTCGGTGAAAAACTGGCGCAGATTGCTCCCGGCGATTTAAACCGAACCTTCTTTACCTTAGGCGGCGCCGAAGCGATCGAAAACGCGATCAAGCTCGCGCGCCATTACACCGGCAGGCACAAGATTCTCGCCGCGTACCAATCTTTTCACGGCGCCTCGTATGGAGCTTTTACGGTCGGGGGTGATCCGCGTAAACTCGAGGTCGACAAACAGCAGATGCCAAATGTCGTGCATTTCGAAAACCCCTACTGCTACCGCTGCCCGTGGTCGCAGAAGATCGAAAGCTGTAAACGCGAGTGCGTTTCGCATCTCGAACGCGTCATTAAGTTCGAGGGCCCCGACAATATCGCGGCGATTGTGCTCGAAGGCGAATCGGGCTCTTCGGGTTGTATCAAATACCCGCCCGACTACTTGCAAAAGGTACGCGCGCTCTGCGACAAATATGGTATTCTCATGATCGATGACGAGGTCATGAGCGGTTTCGGCCGCACCGGTAAATGGTTCGGCATCGAAAACTATGGTGTGATTCCCGACATTCTCTGTATGGCAAAGGGGCTCACATCGGGTTACCTTCCCCTGGGTGGCATCATTGTCTCCGAAAAAATTGCGAAGAACTACGACGACAAGTTCATGCCGCTGGGCCTCACCTACTCAGCGCATGCCGCGGCCTGCGCTGCGGGCGTTGCGGTACTCGAAGTCTATGAAGAAGAAAAACTCATCGCGCATGCGGCCAAGATGGGGGATTATTTCCAGAAGAAACTCCATGCCATGAAAGAGAAACATCCGTCGATCGGCGACATACGCATGACGGGATTGCTCGGTGCGATCGAGCTCGTGAAAAACCGGGAAACTAAAGAGCCGACAGCGCCGTGGAATGCGAAACCCGCAGAGCTCGAAATTACGAACAAGATCAGCGCGAAGCTCTCTGAGCTGGGTATGTATACCTTCGTGCGCTGGAACTACATCTTCATTGCGCCGCCGCTCATCATCACTGAGGCACAGGCTGACGAAGGGCTAGCGATTATTGCCGAGGCGATCAAAATTGCCGACGGGTATTGCGTGTAAGGAGCTGCTTTGAAGAAGAAGACTGCGTCAAAACATCCCTCGCGTACCAGCAAAAAAAAGCCCGCGGCGCGGCGTTCGGCGCGCAGGCAGGAGAAAGAACCGGTCTTTCTCGAATATAAACCGCTGACACCCGAGAGCGATCCGACGGGAATTGCCTCGTCGCCGCTCTATAGCGCCGATCTTGCGCCGGTACCGGCCTCGGGGCGCACGTGGAGCACCTGGAGCCTGGCGGCGCTCTGGGTAGGTATGGCCGTCTGTATACCCACTTATATGCTTTCTTCTTTTATGATCAAATCGGGCGTGAGCTGGTATATGTCGCTCATCATCATCGGCCTCGCGAACATTATTATCACGCTGCCGATGGTCTTGAACGGCCATGCGGGCGTGAAATACGGCATTCCTTTTCCCGTGTTTGGCCGCTCTTCTTTCGGCACGAAAGGCATACACGCGCCGTCGATTGTGCGGGGTCTTGTCGCCTGCGGCTGGTTCGGAATTCAGACCTGGATCGGCGGGCTCGCCTTCTATGCAATTTGGTGCGCGGTCATGGGTAAAGAGGCCGAGCGCGGTCTTTCGATCGGTAAGTTCGTCGGCTTTTTCTTATTCTGGCTCGTGAATATGTATTTTATCTACAAGGGCACAGAGAGCATCAAGTGGCTCGAAAACATTTCAGCGCCGTTTCTTCTGATATTCGGCGTGGCGCTGATTGCCTGGGGCGCTGTCGAATCCAGGGGGTTTGGCGTTGTTCTTAAAGAGAGTAAACAACTCGAGCGGCCTACGGCAAAACTCACCGCCGACGGCGAAGATCTCGTGCTGCGAGTCGAACCGGTGAAAAACCGCGAAGGCGAATTTAAAGCGAGCGCCTACCAGCTTACGTACCCCAGCCCCGCAAAAAAAACCGTTAAGTCTGCCTGGACTCCCCTCGCGGGAAAAAAAGCCAACCGCATCGTATTACCCGCCGATGAGGTGGATGTACCGGCATTGACTTCCGGTACGTCGAAATTGACGATTCGTTTCCGCGCCGAAAAAACGCTGCCGGTAAAACCCGCAGACGGTAAGAAAAGTTATGTCTATTCGAGCATCATCACGGTCGAAAAACCAAAAAACGACGGCGAATCGGCGTGGGATAAAATCTGGACTCACCTGCTCTGGCTGACCGCGATGGTCGGCTTCTGGGCGACGATGGCGATCTCGATCGCCGATATCACACGCTATGCGCCCTCGCAGAAAGAACAGATCGCCGGGCAATTTTTAGGATTGCCCGGAACAATGATTCTCTACTCGTTCGTCGGCATCTTTGTCACGGTCGCGGCGACGCTCAATTTTTCGAATGTACTCACGAGCGAAGACGCACCGTGGGACCCTGTCACGCTGCTCAATAATTTTAAATCGCCCGTCGTCGTTGTCTTCTCGCAGATTTTTATGATCATCGCAACCCTGAGCACGAATATCGCCGCGAATGTCATTGCACCGGCATACGCTTTTTCGAACGCACTGCCGAAAAAAATATCATTCCGCACCGGCGGCCTCATCACCGGTATTCTGGGTATCGTCATCTGCCCGTGGTGGCTCATGGACGAGATTTCAGGCCTGCTCATTTTCATCAGCGGTCTTTTAGGCCCCGTACTCGGTATTCTGATCTGCGACTATTTTTCTATCCGCAAAAAACAATTGAATGTCAGCGAACTCTTTCGCGAGAATGGCATCTACAGCTATGGCAAATCGGGTATCAATTCAGCAGCGATCACCGCGATGGTTATCGGTATCGCGGTAGCGCTTGTGGGTTATTTTGTGCCGGCGCTGGCGTTTCTCTTCAAGCTGTCCTGGTTCACGGGTTTTACGACCGCGTATTTCGTATATTATTTCCTCGCGAAGCGGATGGTTCACCGCGGCGAATTAAGGATTTAAGGAGCGCGCATGTCAGTACTCATTAAGAACGGCCGTATTGTAACCGCAGTCGACGACTACCGCGCCGACATATTCATCGAGAACGAAACAGTCTCGCTCATTGGTACAAACCTACCGGTCAAGGCCGACACGGTCATCGATGCGAAAGACCGTCTGGTCATACCCGGTGGCATCGACCCGCATACGCATCTTGACATGCCATTCGGCGGCACGACCTCGGCCGACGACTTTGAAACCGGCACGCGTGCCGCCGCGCACGGCGGCACCACCTGCATCATCGACTTCGCTATACAGCAAAAGGGGCAATCCACCCTGGCGGCACTCGATACCTGGCATAAAAAAGCCGAGGGTAAGGCCTCGATCGACTATGCCTTTCATATGATTATCACCGACATGCTCGACGACCGGCTGCATGAAATGAAAAAACTCGCAGGCGAAGGGGTGACATCGTATAAAATGTTCATGGCTTACCCGGGCGTCTTCTATGTCGACGATGGTACGCTGTTTCGCGCGATGCGTAAGGCCGGCGAAGACGGCA
>JAFLED010000165.1 GCA_017302045.1 Spirochaetota bacterium | reverse complement strand
GTCGCCTGGCTCGCTGGCGTATACAGCGCCATATTGCCCGCACCGTCGCGCACCAGCACCGCAAAGTGATATGTCGTCGCCGCCGTCAGCCCCGTAACCGCAAAGCTGGTACTACCCGCCGTCCAATTCTGCAGCAAGTCGCCGCCCGATTTTGCATCCGCCAGACCAACCGTGTTGATATTCGCGATCGCTGTATTGTCTTTCACGACTTTATACTGCAAAGCGACCTGAGCCGTGATATCGTCGGTCGCCGCACCCCAGTTTACCGTGAGGCCCGTGGATGAAATAGCGCTGAAAGAAATTGCTGCACCGAGCACTAGCCCGCCCGTATCGATGACAATATTCTTGCTGTTCGCCAGCGAACCGACGGAGCCGGGCGTAACCAATGTCAGCGCTGCGGCATTGCCTGAAGCATCGTTGATGGTGCCGCCGTTCAGTGCCAGCGCCGCAGCATTGGCATAGTCGAGATCGGACGAGCTGTTACCCGCAGCGACTGTGTAGTTGAAGACCAGTATTGCCGAACCAGAACCCGAAGTATAATTCACCGCCGTCGTCGGTGGCGAGCCGGTTGCCAGCGTCAGTTGCGGCGTGCCGGTGACGGTTACCGATTCATTGAAGGTAACTTGAATCGAGATAACATTGCCTGCGATGTATGTGCCATTCGCCGTGCTGGCAGTAACGCCCGTCACCGCCGGGCCAACACCGTCGATGATCAGATTCTTGTTGATGCCGAGGGAGTTAGAGGCACCCGGCGTCGCCAGCGTCAGGTTCGCGGCATTGCCCGCAGCGTCTTGAATCGTGCCGCCGTTCAGCGCCAGCGCGCCCGTGCTGGCATAATCGAGATCGGGGGAAAAGTTACCGGCGGCGGTCACGTAATCAAAGTTCAGCGTCGAGGTGCCCGATCCCGAAATGTAATTCACTGCGGTTGTTGCCGGTGAGCCGGTTGCAAGCGTGAGCTGCGGTGTACCCGTGACATTCACGACTTCTGAAAAATTAACCTGGATGCTGATCGTCTGCCCGACGCCGAGTGTGCCGTTCGTTGTCGAAGAGGTGACACCGCTGACGGTCGGCGGCGTCGTGTCGATTGTGAAGGTACTTGTTGAAATCGCCGAATCGGTGCTGCCGTTCTTGCAGGCGATTGCCTTAAGCGTCGTCGTTGTCGAAACGTTGACCGCGGCTGCGTACGTGGTGCCTGTCGTGCAGGTCGGTACCGCGTTACATGCCGGGTTCGTTACTCCATCGCTGGTATAACAAATGGTCGAACCTGAGGTCGAGCTTGAGATAGAGACAAGCTGCGCACTGTTGAATGTGCCTGCGACGGGGCTGTATGTCGGCGTGTTGACCGTGCCCGGGGCCGATGTGCTCGCCGAAAACTCGGCAGTTTCTGTGCCTGCGTTGTTGGCGGTGTCGCGCGCGCGTACGCGGTAATAATAGGTAGTCGAAGGCGTGAGGCCGGTGGCATTAAACGAAGTTGCTCCGGCTGCGGTCACGAATACTGTCGTGAAAGTCGCGCAACCGCCGATGGTGGTACTTTGACAGATTTCATAGATCAGGGCACCGATGGGCGTGAAGTTGTCTGACGCCGCAGTCCATGAGAGGTTGATCTGCGTCGAACCGCCGCTCACGCCGGTGGGCGAGCCTGGCACCGTAGGGGCCACCGCATCAGCAGGATCTCCATACGTGGTTTTGTTCTCCTTATTATTCTCCCAGAAATTACCGAATGCCCGGCACGAGTAAAAGAACGCGGTACAGAGCAGTAGAAAAGGCAAAAACCGCAGGATAAACCGCGTCGAAAAAAAATGCGTTGTAGCTGCCGTCTGCATCAGACCGTGATTCCTGACAATAGTTGTACTTTTTTTATCATACCAACAGCAGCCTTAAAGGGACGCAGTACACCCCGTAAACCGGCCATCCATTAGACGCACGAGCGCCAATTTGTCGACAAATTACGGGAAAAAAATTGCTCTGTTATTGTGCGATGCGCAATTTTCGTGGTGCGGCCTGTGTTAACAGATATTTCGCGCTCATCGTGCCATCGGCAAATAGATTGATGCTTCGGCTGGTGGTGGTATCGAAATTCCACCAGGTCACTTCCATGCCGTCGATGTCATAAGTGGGATTGCCCCTGTAATGCCCTATGGCCTCGCGGTGCTGCAGAATTTGCCAATCGCGCCCGTCGCCGAATAACCTGCGAATGACCGCGCGTTTGACGCCGAGTTCGGCGAGTTGCCCCAGAAAGACATCCAACTCTGCGGCATTGTGTTCGTTGACGACGCAGCTGATTTTGACGGGGATTTTCGCCTGCGCGAGAATTTCACCCAGATTAGGTACCTGAGAAACACCCATCATTTTAGCATAGGTGGTCTTGTTTAAAGAAGGTAAAGATATGCAGGCGCGGTCATAGGCATTAAAGGCCGCCAGCTTTTTGAGCGAGAGCGCGCCATTCGTATGAATCGAAAGCCGAACCGCCGGCAATTCGCGGCGGATACGCGCGATGAGTTTTTCTTCGTGGCGGTAGAGGTGCGGGTCTGTGGTCGTACCCGTAAAGACGACCTCGCGTATGCCGAGCCGCTGCACACGCCGCACGAATTTATCCCAATTTAAAGGGGGATAGACATCGAGGTTTACGGGGCTCATTTCAGCGGGAATCTCTTTACCGATGCAGAAAGGGCAGAAACGGTTGCATGGCCCCGCAAAGAGTACGTTTGCGAAGTCGAACCCCCTGCGCATCAGGCTTTCAGTGCGACGCGCAGCGCCGCAGCGCGGTTCTCGTGCATATCTTCAGCGTGTTCGGGGTCGCGGCCAAGCAGATAACTCTGCACCGAAGGCGCAAAGAAGAGCGCAATCGTGCCATTGAAGTGTTGCGCGCCCAGCGGTGTGAGCGATAATGCGCGCGCATTCAGCCCCTCTAATTCAGGGCCATTTTCAGATTGGGTATATTGCATAAGACCCTCGCTGAGCGCGAATGTGACGGCCTCGGGATACGCAGCCTCAAAAGAGCAGCCGAACTTTTTTTCGAAGGCGGCAAGATTCACTTCGCCGAAATAAAAACTGACCGCAACCATCTTCGCCATCATGTGTTCGGCCGGCAGGTGATACAGATCTTGCAGCGGCAAGATGCCTTTTTCGATGTCGCGCAGATACGGGGCAAGGTTCTTACCTGCGGCGCCCGAATTATACGAGATTGTCGAATCGGTAAAGGTCTGCGCACCAAGACCGAGACCCAGATACGAAGCACCCTCGATCACCCGACGCGTCAGGTAACCACTCGTACCGGTATCACCGGCGATGCGGCTGTAAGTGTTTTTGCCTGGGTTTGCCAGGTAACCGGCGGCTGTCAGCATGTCTTTTGCGAGGCGGGCCTGCGCGCGCACTTGCGCCATTTCAACTTTCTCGGCCTGGTGCGAGATGCGCGTCAGCTTGTAGCGCATACGGTAGAGCGTGATATAATCGGGGGCCAGTTGCAACGCATGCGTAAGCGTTGCCTGCCACGCAGCCTCAGATTGACCGGCGAAGCCGTACATCAGATCGAGATTGAATTTTCTAAAACCAGCGGCGCGAATGTGCTCGGCTGCACGAAAGTGGTACTCAACGCCGTTGGTTTCGCGGCCCAGAATTTTCAGCAGATCGGGCTGCGTGACCTGTATGCCCATGCTGATGCGGTCGATGCCCATCTCTTTATAAGCAAAGA
This sequence comes from Spirochaetota bacterium, assembly GCA_017302045.1. GTDB lineage: Bacteria > Spirochaetota > Leptospiria > Turneriellales > Turneriellaceae > Turneriella. The sequence continues at coordinate 4,972 of JAFLED010000165.1, read as the reverse complement.
TCTTATCCGCGGCCCCGGCGGCGATACGCGGCGTGGTTTCGATACTGATTTCGAAACCGGGCCCGGTACGAAAGTGGCGTTTTACGGCCGCGATATGTTCGGCAATCAACGCCGCCGCGGGAAAAGACGGTGTACCGCCGCCGATATCGAAACCTGTGATCGTGCGGGCGCCCAGATGCTCTGCGTAAATTTCGAGTTCGCGGTTGAGCGCTGCCATATATTGTTCTGTAGCGCTGAGTTCTTTTTTCGCGACCACCGTGTATTCGCAGAAAAAACAGCGCGTCTCGCAGAAGGGAATGTGGGAATAGAGACAGATTTCACCGAGACCGTCAAAAGCCTCGGCGACCGTCTCGGCGTGTTTTTCGCGCGCGACGCGGTAGGGCCAGAAAGTCTCGCGGTGCGCGATCGGGTACGCTGTATTCGAAATATGGTGGTTGCGTTCGCCCGCGGCAAAAACCGTCGCAGGCGAATGGCGCACCCTATCTGCCGCGGCAGGCGGAGCGCATTTTGCTAGGCGGGTAAGTGCCATCTATGCCTGTCTCTTACCGCCTGAGATATTCGCCGCTGTGAAACCGGCTTGTTTCAGAATGCGCAAAGCAAGGTGCCCACGACGGCCGGTTTCACTGAGGCACGCTATCTGTTTTGCTTTCGTTGCCTTCAGCTTCGCCGCGAGTACTGACAGGCTGTCGCGGAGCTTTTCGAGCGGAATATGCAAGTCGTGGAATCCGGCATGCGTCGCTTCTAAAGAGACATCGAGCACAAAATATTTTTTCCGTTGTGTCCGTATCTCTGCGGGGGTTATGAGTGCGGTTAATCCGGCTTCTTTTTGTAATGCGACGGTCGCCGCCGCATTCAACGCGTCGCGCGCAGTGGCAAATGCGGGCGTATAAGCGAGGTCGAGGGTCATCAGATCGGCGAGCGTAAGTGCCCCTGCAAGCGCGGCGCTGAAAGTATCGAGGCGTGGCTTGATATTATGCCCGGCTGCCTCTAATGCGATGAGCGTCTGTTTCTTCTTTAGGTAGTAGAGTTTTAATGCCAGCGGCGCCGAGCCCGGCATATAAGGTTCGATGTCGCGCGCATGAATAAAGACACTTTCTACTTTACCTTTGCCGTATTTTCGGATCGCCTGCGCATAGGTAGGGCCCGTGCGCCCGATTTCAATGCCGGGTAGACGAATGATCTGCGAGCCCGAAATAAAACCGAGCCGCGCTTTACCGCCGGCGACATTTTCTCCGGCAATTTGTGCGGTCTTGTCGGAGAGCGCCGCCTGGGGTATCCAGTTTGTATCTTTTCCGTCGGGGACGCTGACGCAGATACTGCAGGCATAGATGTCTTTCACATTCGTGCGGCATTCGCGGTCGACGGGAATCGAACCGTCGGCCTTGATTTTGACTCCGGCTTTTTTCAGAAGTTCAGTGCGCGGGCGCACACCGATGGCCGAGACAATAAAGTCCGTTTCGATGCGCGTCTTATCGGCGACAACGGCGGTAATTCTACCGCCTTCGTTTTTGAAATCGAGTTGTTTTACCCCTGCCATCAGCCTGACTTTGGTACCCAGCGTCGTTGCCGCAATGCCCGCGATTTCGGCGCAGTAATCGGGCAGAAAATACTGCTTTTTTTCAATCAGCGTCACTTCGGCTCCGCCGCGGACGAGTCCGTCGAGAGCTTCGGCGCCCATCGAACCACCGCCCAGAATCACGAAACGTTTTTTACCCGCATCGAGCGACGCGCGTATCGCGGCCAGATCGTCGAGGGTGCGAAAATAACGAAAATTAACCGCTTCTTTGGCTCCCACCGGATGCAGCGACGCCGCCCCCGCCGCAAAAATCAGTTTGTCGTAGTTAATGACGGCCGTCTTGCCGTGCGTTTTCGTATAAACACATTTCTTTTTGGCGTCGATTTCTTCTACTTCGGTTTCAGTGCGCACATCGATGTTGTACACCTGCCGGAAAAATTCTTCGCGCTCGCGGTTGAGCTCATCGAGCGAAGGGACTTCGCCCGAGAGATGCAGTGCCAGACCCGACATGGCATAACTCACGCGCGTGTTGCGCTCGAGCAGAATGATTTCTGCGTTCTCGTCAATCTCGCGTGCCCGCGCGGCTGCCGTCGGGCCGGCCAGAGCAGCGCCTATAACGACAATCGTCTTTCGGTTTAAAACTTTGGTTTTTTTTCCTACGGCCATGGGCGGTGCCAGTACCGTCAATATCGCAAGCGTAAAGAATTTTTTCCGGCAGGGTGAGAAAAAAACCGGGCTTTTTGGTATTTCATTTATAGAAGGGGGATATCCCACTTCTAAATTAACCAATTTAAAGAAGGATAAACATGAACACACTGGAAGAAGACTTACAGGAAGATACGATGCCCGAGGCGTATACGCCGGCCGAAAATAAACCGCAGCGGACGCAGTGGAACTGGGTGCAGGCGTCGGGCCGTGTTGCATCGGAGGTCGAAAAAAAGACCGTAAAAGACCAGACGGTGATTCAATTCACGCTGATGTTCGAGACGCGGCGCAAAACCGATAAAGAAGGTTCGCACGTGAACTTCATCGACATAGAGCTTTGGGGTAAAATGGCAGATCTTTTTCACCCCATGCTGAAAAAGGGAATAGAAATCATTGTCACCGGCGAGCTGTTTCAGCAGCGTTGGGTAGGTAAAGACGGCAAACGCGCGCAGAAGTTCTGCATCTCGGCGCAGGCGCTCGCGATCAGCGACCAGACGTTTCGCCCAAATTAAGGGAAAAATGTTGACGGTTATTATTTCCAGGCTTTGCAACTGGAGAATAACCGTTACCTGCAAAAGGTCCATGACGAAAACACCCGGTTCTTTAAGAGCATTGGCATTAAGGCAGAGCAAATTTCAGAACGCGTCGATGACCCGACTTGGCGAGATTAGGTTGGCGGCAGGGTGAAGACCCGCACGTCGCGCGCGAGAGCCGGCACAAATTCCAGAAACTGAAAAGGGTAACCTAAAAAGACGCGCCGTTCGAGAGCGAGCGGCACGTCGCGCAGGTAATGGTCGTAATAACCTTTGCCTCGTCCCAAACGGTTACCCGATTTATCGACAAAAAGCCCCGGCACAATCATAAAGTCGGGCGTCGCTTTCTCGCCGCTGTTTTCATCGACGAACCACATGCTGTCTTTGTCGTATTCAGGATAGAGAAACGTGCCCTGCGTCAGCAGCGGCACCTGTTCGACGATCTGACGCACCGGCAGCTCGTATTGCAGCGGCTTATAAATGCCCACGCGCTCCGGCGGATTTTTCCCGGCGGAGAAAAAATTTTCGGTATAACGTGCGAGTTTCGCTGCAATTTCGGCGTGCATGTTCTCGAGCGCCGCCCCTGAATGCGCTGCGAAAAAATCTTCGGCAAGGCCTTTGAATTCACCGCGCAGTACGGATTTTTCGTTGCTGACCACGCGGGTTATCCTCAGACGACGAAGTTAATCATCTTGTTCTTCACGACAATGACTTTGCGTACGGTTTTGCCTTCGAGCGCCGTTTTCATCGCCTCGTTTTCACGCGCGGCTTTCTCAAACTCGGCGTCGGCGATGTTCATCGCGAGGGGTATACGAGCCCTGATCTTACCGTTCACTTGCAACACGGCTTCAAATTCACTTTCGACGAGATGCGCCGCGTCGAAGGCAGGCCAGCTTGATTTCAGAATACCGTCTTTGTGCCCTAAGGCCTGCCAGATTTCTTCGCTGAGATGCGGTGCGAACGGATGCAGAAGCTGAATGAATTTTTCCGCAGCGTCGCGGCCGATCGATTCGACGCGGTAAGCCTCGTTGATGAAGATCATCATCTGCGAGATGGCGGTGTTAAGCGAAAGCGTCTCGATATCTTCGCTGACCTTCTTAATCGTCTGGTGCAGCACTTTCAGGACGACTTTTTCATCGGCAGGTTTTTCGAGCAATTTAGCGCTGAGTTTACCTTCGGGAATGTACAAACGGTAGACGCGCGCGAGAAAGCGGTAGATGCCCTCGATGCTCTTCGACGACCAGGGTTTCATCTGTTCGAGCGGGCCCATGAACATTTCATAGAGTCTGAAGGTGTCGGCGCCGTATTCTGCGACGACGGTGTCGGGGTTGATTACGTTGCCGCGCGATTTCGACATCTTCGAACCGTCTTCGCCGAGAATAATGCCCTGATGCACGAGCTTTTTGAATGGCTCGGCAGAACTGACATAGCCCAGATCGTAGAGCAATTTATGCCAGAAGCGCGCGTAGAGCAGGTGCAATACCGCATGTTCGCCGCCGCCGACATAGAGATCGACACCGTCTTTCAGCCAGTATTGCTCTTTCTCACGATCGACAAAAGCCTCTTTATTATGCGGATCGGCGAAACGAAGATAATACCAAGAACTACCGGCCCATTGCGGCATGGTGTTGGTTTCGCGTTTTACGGGTTTGCCGTTTTTGCTGGTGTTTACCCAGTCTGGTATAAGCGCGAGAGCAGATTCGCCTGTGCTTGCCGGCTGAAAATTCTGGCTTTCGGGCAGCAGCAGGGGTAAATCCTTTTCGTCTTCGCCGATAGCATTGCCCTCTGCGTCGAAACAGACCGGCACAGGTTCGCCCCAGTAGCGTTGCCGCGAGAACAACCAGTCGCGCAGTTTGTACTGTATGCGGCGTTCGCCGATTTTTTCTTTTTCGAGATGCGCGATAATTTTCGCTTTCGCTTCGGCTGTCTTGAGGCCGTCGAAGACCGGCGAATTTACCGCCACGCCGTCGCCGGCAAAAGGCAGTTCGGTCTTTTCACCCGCCGACACGACTTGTTTGATAGCAATACCGTGCTGCTGTGCGAAAGCAAAGTCGCGTTCGTCGTGGGCGGGTACTGCCATGATCGCGCCGGTGCCATAACCCATCAGCACATAGTCTGCGGTGTACAGGGGGATTTTTTCTTTCGTCAGAGGATGAATGGCGAACGCGCCCAGGTTCAGTCCCGTTTTTTCTTTTTTCGCCGCGTCGAGCTGGCGGTC
>JAFLED010000164.1 GCA_017302045.1 Spirochaetota bacterium | reverse complement strand
TTATTCTCTTTCTGTTGCTGCTGATACTCGTTTTCTCGGGTGGCATCTTTTACGCCCTCGATGCGACCGGCATTGTGCGCGCGGCCGATATTCTGCCGTTTCTCGCGCCCAAAAACCCGTTGCGCGTCGAAGACAAAGATTCGCCGACCGAAGTCGAGAAGGTGGAGTTCCAGAAGTGGGAGCAGAAACTGATCGAACGCGAAGAAGCGCTGGCGAAACGCGAGAACGAACTGAAAGGTAAAGAGACCGGCAGCGAAGACCAGAAGCGCGAGCTCGAAGAAACGCGTAAGGCGCTCAAGGCCGAAAAAGAAAAATTTGTCGCGGCGCAGAAAGAATGGGAAGACCGCCAGAAGAAGGTGAAAGACCTCGCCGAAAAAGTGCGTAACATGCCGCCCGTGAAAGCGCAAGAAATGATGCAGAGCTGGCGCGATTTCGATATCATCGACGTCATGCGCCAGATGGATAAAGACGCCGAAACCGAAGGTACGGCGTCGATTGTGCCTTACCTTTTGACGCTGTTTCAGCCCGACCGCCGCGCCGAGATCACGCGCAAGATGATGCTGCCTGCGCTCACGCGGCCCGATGCGGCTGAAGAAGAAGAGGACAACCAGGCGACTCCCGGTACCTGAGATATTATTGACGCGGCCCGGGTCGACTCTTGACGCCGGCCGCAACGCACGATTTTCAACCGTATGCTTGATAACGCGACGGTCGAGAGTCTCATAGCCCGTTACAACTCTCCGGTTCCGCGTTACACTTCGTACCCGACCGCGCTCGAATTTGTGCCTTTAGCCGATGCGGCGCTGCTCGACAGTTATCGCAAATGCGAGCCGGGCAGGCCGATCAGTGTGTATATCCACCTGCCGTTTTGCGAGAATCTTTGCCTGTACTGCGGCTGCAATGTTCTGCTGTCGCGCAAGCTCGAGGTGCTCGACGAGTATATTCCACTTTTACTCAAAGAGCTCGAGGTGAAGACAAACATTATGGAGTTTAAGCCGCGTGTCAGCCAGCTGCACTTCGGGGGCGGAACTCCGAATTTTCTGCGCCTGTCAGATTGGAATGCGATTTTCGCGAAACTGCGCGAGCGCTTCGAATTCACCGCTGACGCCGAGATTTCGGTGGAGCTCGACCCGATGTACCTGCCCGAAGGTTACCTGGCGCATCTGCGCTCGCTTGGTATGGGCCGTGTCAGCTTCGGTGTGCAGGATGTCACACCTCAGGTTTTAGAGGCCGTCAACCGCCCCCAGGATATTTCGCGTATTAAGGCGGTCGTCGCCGAGAGCCGCGCGCTGGGGTATTCGTCTGTCAATATCGATCTGATCTACGGTCTGCCGCACCAGACGCTCGACAGCTACCGTGCGAATCTCGATTTTATCGCCGACATACGGCCCGACCGCATCGCGCTTTTCAGTTATGCGCATGTACCCTGGCTCAAACACCACCAGCGCCGTATGGACGAAAAGGCGCTGACCTCGCCTACCGAGAAACTCAAGATTTATCTCGCGGCACGCGCGCATTTTTTGTCGGTCGGTTATGAGCAGATCGGCATGGATCATTTCGGCCTCGAGGACGATTCGTTGACGCGTGCCTTTCGCGAGAAAACACTCCACCGCAATTTCATGGGCTATACGACGCAGAAGACACTCGACATGCTCGCCTTTGGTACGAGCGCAATTGGCTTTGTTTCTGGCGTTTACATGCAGAATCACCTGAAGTTATCGGGTTACCGCTCCGCGATTGAAACCGGCAAGAACTGGTTTGAAAAAGGTTATATCATGTCTGCGGAGGATCGCCTGCGTCACGAAGTGATCACGTCGCTGATGGCAAATTTTTCCGTAAATTTTGAAGCGATCGGGCGCGAGTTTTCGATTCCTTTCGCCGAACACTTTGCGCCTGAGATAGCACGGCTCGCTGAATTCGCACAGGATGGCCATGGAATTCTTAGCGATCAGGGTTTCGAGGCAACCGAAACCGGTGGTTTTATCATCCGGCACATCGCTTCGGTCTTTGATGCCTATCGTAAAGGCAGCGAGCAGAAAGCGTTTTCGAAAGCGATTTGAATTCTTTCAATACTGGATCGTGCATTCGTAGGACTTTTCCGGAAATGACAGTTTCGAATAGTGAGCCCCTAGGTAATGGCACTATCGGCTTCAACGAATACCGAAAGTCTGTCGGGAAATCAAGCGTAGGATAATCATAGGGCTGGAATTTTCGATCCTAAATATAGAGATGCAGGAAATTTTCCACAAAGGTTTTATTCTGAAAATATCCTGAATATTCTCTTCGGTTTTCATCACAAATTAATCTGTTTTTCCATAGGCGATCATCCATTCAGACAAATGATCCAAAAAAAAATGGCAATTGCGGAAGGTGTTGCCTTCGAATTTTTTTTGGGGCTTATTTCGGTGTGGAGATCGCGGTAAATCCTCAATATTGCCCTTGTGGGCAGAGTTTCCTATTTGATGCACACGTCTGCGGCCGGCATTATCTTCCTCAATCCTCTTTCCGAAAAGTGTATGATCAGGAATTCCCGTCCAAAGCCAGATGGGGGAGATGGGGAGCAATAGTAATGGTGCGATGAAATCTCCGAGATCTCGTTTTAGATTTATTTTTTCAGCCTCGTCTTTTACGAGATAACTGAACATTGAAAGTTCGCCTACGGTAAGCCCGCTAATCTCCTCAAAATCTGCGATTTCGATTTTCTGGCCGTTTTTAGCAGTTAGCTCGCATTGTGTGTTGTTTTGTTTGCAAGTAATGCCTCCCCAATTATTTCCCCAGTAGCTGAATTTGAAATCCTTGACTATACCTGGAAATTCGATGATTTCACCGGTATCCAGCATTACGTGTTTGCCTATCTGAATTGCCCGGGCATTGCCGTATTCGGGAAAATGTAAAACAGGTTCTGTGGTCGGCCCGGATATGCTCCCTTCCTTGCCATTGAGGAAAATGAAATTATCGAGCATAAAAGCGCCGTTTTGATGCGAAATTTCGCGGTATTGCGCATAAGGGCCGGATTGTTTGATGCCTTCGGGGGTTTTTTTAAGCAGAAAATAGCCTGGCTTTGGCATACGGGGAACGACCCATTTCTCCCCGTAACATTGTGGCTTGCCATTATAAGGCCCAAAAATTCGATCGTTTTGTATGACATAGTGAGGACCGAAGTCAGTGCTGCTGCTGACGGAATAACACCAGACGCCATTGGAAAAACCGGAATTATGAGCATTCAGAAACGGCCCATGTCTTTTCTGGTTGCTGAAAATATAAAATTTTCTATTTTTCTGCTCAGTGAAAGCAAAACGGTTTTCTTCGGCGTAAAATGAAAGCTTTTCGTTTGCCTTGTCGGAGCGGTATTCATATGGGCCAAATTCCCGATTATTAATATTGATATACATCAGATTCCTTTCCGTTTCCATATTCCTGGAATATGATCTATATATCTGTTTGGTGTTGGTGTAAGAATATGCTAACGCATTCTTATCCGCGTAACAGCTCAGTGGCAAACTGTTTTTTGGTAATTTTTGAAAATTGAGTTTTGATCTACCTACGGAGGGTTTGATAACGTCTTTCTTCGTGGAGCAAAACGCGCAGAATAGTATAAAAAGAATTAGGTTTTTTCTTTGGATTGTCAATCGGCCCACTTTTTAACTCCGGCAATATCCCAAATGCGACCATGTATCCCGGCAAGAATCACGAAGCGATTATCACCCGGTATCAGATCCACCGCTAAAGCGATATTGAATGTAATGCCGCGCTCTTGCCAGGTTTCGATCTCGGCACTGAAGGTAGGTCCATCTCTGTAGCCACTGCTTGTTTCTTTGAAATATCCTGCACCCAGACCAAATAAGATTTTTGATTTCTTTGTGTTTGCGAAGACGATATATTTCGTTCGAAAAACATTCGTTTCAGAAAACTGATATTGCGCAGCATACCTGTGAACGAAAAAAGTTCCGACGCGGGTGGGCTCAAATGCGATGTTGGCTCCGACCTTGTCGGGGGCTGTTGAGGTGAATGTAATATCTGGTAAAAGTCCCATGAAGAGAACTAATAGACCGCCCAAAGCTGACAGATTGCCGCCCCCGGCGTATCGGGCTGACGGCCAGCATAGTGACAGAAACAGGATTAAGGTGTATGGCCATCTGCCACGGGTTACTTCGAGAACACGGGTGATTAGGCAATAATAACGCATCGCTTTCCGAATTCATTTACTGCAGGCAATGGAGTACCGGGCGCAAAACTTTAAGCATTAAGGGCTGCAGCCTGCTGTGAAACCTGAGGGTTTGGTATGGGAGAGCTACCCATGTCTGTTTTCGGTTTTTTGGCCACGCACTGACTATACGCGTAGCGCCGCGGAGAAATGCCATTTTAAAGTTTCTTGAATTGGGTGTGCACGTCTCTGAAGACGGTGCTCGGAGATAACTTTACGAAAAAATCGTCTTTATGGCGCTGGTTAGCGCCTCTAGTCTAGGCGGCAAGATTTGCTTTGCAAGCCTGGAGGATTTTCTCTGCGCCGCTGTAGTTGCGATCCGCCATGTGCGCCAAGGCAATTGTCAAAGCCTCTTGCACTGTTTGAATCGGGTCACCTTCGGCTTTTAGGTTAGTTTTTTTTGCGATAAAGGCACGGGCATTGGCCAGATTGCCGAATTTCTGTTCGATCAGCGCATCGAAGCTCAGAAGTTGCGGTACACCGCTGCGGTGCCGAATGAAGCCGAGAATTTTCTCCGCCTCGTCGAGCTGCCCGAGCTGAATCAGCGAGTGCGCCGCGCTCATGAGCGTCGCGGATGGCAGTTTTTCGCGCTCTTTGGGCGAAAGGCTGAACAGATAGTCGCGCACCAAAGCGTGTTTATCGAGGCGCCGCGCGCAATCGATCGCTAACGCAATTCCCTCAGCGTCGGGTTCGGCGTTACCGGCAAACGTCAGGTAATGCGAATAACATTCGAGCGATTTCGCCGGCTTGCCGCGGCGGATAAAATACGCCGACGCATATTTAAAGGCGGCAGCGTCGCGGCTGCGTATGGCCTCGCCGGCGAGATATCCCTCGACCTCAGCGAACGCACCGCCGCTTTCGAGCTGTTTCAGAGCCATCACGTCCATGTACGATTATCGGAATTTTCGCCCGTTTTTGGTCAATTTTTGGGGCAGCGTCGCGGCCATTTTCTGGTTGTCCCCTCAATGTGACATAATACTTATGCAACCCAGATGATCCGTATCATCGACGTGCATATCGACTATGAACAGGGCGGCGGGGCATTCGGTTCGGGCGCCAGTGAGATTGTGCATGCCTTAAAAGGCGTCACGCTCGACATCAATAACAACGACTATGTTGCGATCGTTGGCCCGTCGGGTAGCGGCAAGAGCACGCTCATTACCGCGATTGCGGGTCTCATCGGGTTGGTGAAAGGCGACATCTTCGTCGACAAGTACAAACTCACACGCGCCGGCCGCGGGCGGCAGGCGAAAATTCGTGCGAAATATTTTGGTATCATTTTCCAATTTTCCGAAATGCTAGGTCGCTTTACGGTTGAAGAAAATCTGCGTTTCGCGTATGTCGCCGCACACGGTGCGATAGACGAAGGGTATCATACTCGCCTCAAATACCTCGCCGAAATGCTCGACATGTTTCCCTTGCTGACTTCGTATCCCGGTAAACTCTCGGGCGGGCAGCTCCAGAAGACCGCGATCGCGCGCGCGCTGGTGAAAGATTCGGCGTTTATTCTCGCCGACGAACCCTCGGGCGACCTCGACCCCGAGTCGGTCGCGCGCGTGAAAAAACTGCTGCGTGAAGAACACGAGCGCGGCAAGGGCATACTACTGGTAACGCACGACAACAAACTTGCTTCGGACGCGACCTCGGTCTTTGAAATGCGTGGCGGCAAAATCAGTTCACACCTCAAATAGCAGCGGGTGTTTTGACCCGTGAAGGTTCTTTTTCAGGCAGGCGTTCCCGATATTTTTTTTCCGCTGCTCGAAAAAGCAGGCTGTCGGATTTTCCGCTTCGCCACCGAAACGGCGCGAGCGCATGACAGTTTTCGGGAACACCGCGATGCCGCTGCGGTTTTCTTTCGCGCCAACTTTGCCTTCGGCGCTACCGAAGCAGATTTACTGCCGGCGCTGCGCCTTGCGGCGCTGGTCTCGACCGGTACCGACAATGTCGACGCCGCGGCATTGCAAACGCGGGGCATCCGCCTGACAACGGGAGAAGGCGCCAATGCGCAGGCGGTCTTCGATTATGTGATTCAGGCTTTACTCTGCGGTGGGTTTAATCCCGAAGTACACAGCGTGGGTGTGGTCGGCGCGGGCCGTGTCGGTTCGCGTCTGCTGCGCTTTCTCCGGAGTGTGGGTGGGCGCACGGCATACTACGATCCGCTGTTGCCTGAACCGGGATCGCTCGGCGAAGTTCTGCAATGCGATTTCGTCACCTTTCATACTGAACTCACGAAGACTGGCCCGCATAAAACTGCCGGCATGCTTGACGCGGCGTATTTTGCGCCCGCTCATAAAAAGATCCGCGTGATTCAGACCTGCCGCGGCGGTATCTGGAACCCGGTTTTTTACCGGACTTTCGATACAACGCGCATCGAGCTTCTCGCGCAGGATGTCTACCCGCAAGAACCGCCTGCGGCGGCCGATGTACAGCGCGCGCGTTATGCGACGCCGCATATTGCGGGCTATTCGACGCGCGGCCGGCTCGGTGGCATTTTGAAAGGCATCGAAGCGCTTGCGCCGGGTCTCTCTGTGACAGGGGTCTGGCCTCAGGGCAGAGCATGGTTTCTCGACACCGAGGCCGCTGACTTCATGCGCCGGCCTGCGGATTTCTCAGCTATTCGCGACGGGTATTTTTGGCGTAAGGAATTCGACGAATATGATGCGGCCGAACGCGCGGCGTTTCGGGCGCGGTTTCCCGGCATCGCTGACGATTTTTTTGCCGGCTTGTTTGGCGCATAATATGAACTTATCGCCGCTCGAAACGTCAAAACCGTATATGCCTCGCACGGTTCACAAATGGTTGATTCTGGCTGGGGTTTTCTTCGCGTGTTTTCCTCTGGCTGCGCATATCGAACTCGTCACTGTACCCCAAAGCCAGGGTGTCGAGCTGACGATTTATAACAGCGCCGATATCACGATGGTGCGCGAATCGCGCGAACTTACCTTTAAGCCTGGTCTCAACACCATCCAGTTTTCCTGGGCAGGTACGCTGATCGACCCGACATCGCTGCGTATTACGTTTCCCGGTGGCCGCGGAAAACTTTCGCTGCGTGATACTTCGTTTCCCCCAGGGCGAACCGACGCGCTGCAATGGAATATCGAAAGCACGATCTCGGGCGCGGCGCGCGTCGAAATCAATTATTTCACCTCGGGTATTACCTGGAGCGCCGACTATACCGCGATCACGAATAAACGCGAAGATACCATGAACGTCGACGGCTATATTCGCGTCGTCAATAATTCGGGCGAAGATTACCCCAACGCCAAGGTGCGGCTTGTCGTCGGGACAATCAACCTGGTGGAGAGTATCGCCGAGCTGGCGCAGGGTAAATGGCGGTATGCCGAGCTCGACCTTGCTCTCAAAGATCAGGTCAGAACGCAGTTTGCAGCGAAGGTCGCGAAAGCTGAGGCAAAGCCGGGCCGCGGTGCGGTCGCAACCGAAGAAGAGGGTGAAGCAGTCGCCGACGAAAAAGAAAAAGAGATTGTGAAAGAGGGGATATCCGAATATTTTTTATTTACCGTCGAGGGTAAGGAGCGCCTACCGAATGGCTGGCAGAAACGCCTGCGGGCTTTTTCGGTCGAAGATGTTGCCGTGAAGGTCATCTACCGCGCGTCAGACCGCAACACTTCCGGGCGTGTGCACAAGGTTTTCGAGTTCCGCAATGCGCGCAAGAAAGATCAGGACCCGAAAAAGAGTCTTGGGGTTTCGCCGTTACCCGATGGCGTTGTGCAGGTTTTCTCTGAAGACGAAAAGAAAAACCTGTCTTACCAGGGCGGGGTTGCCATGAAATATGTTGCGACAGGCGATAAGGTAAAACTCGACACCGGCGAAACCCGCGAGGTCGTGTTGCGCAGCTTCACGCGCGATTTCAGGCGCGGCGGCTTCACGACCGAGCGCCGCCACGATAAATCCTACTATGTAAAAGAATGGTACGACGAATATTTTTACGAACACGAGGTCGAAAATACGCTGGCGCAGGCGGTGCGTGTCGAGATCGAGCGGACATTCCCCGGCAATTTCGAACCGGGTAAGATCCCGTTTAAATACGAGAAAGTCGATGCAGCTACGATACGGTTTTTTCCCGAGGTCGAGGCGCGCGAAAAGAAAAAAATCCCCTATGCGATAAAGATCGATAACAAAGAATAACACCGCACCCGAATACCGGCCCTAAATCGGGGTTTACGGCCGCTTTTCGAATATGGTGTTGCGCGGGTGGCGACGAACCCCTACGCAAAAGTCTATGGCCTTACCGGAGTCATCGGTAGCGGTAAGTCTACTGTCGCCGGCTTGTTCCGCGAGCTGGGCGCAGAAGTCATCGATGCGGATGAACTCGCGCGTTATGTGGTGAATCCGACGGCGCCGTATTATGCCGAAATTCATACCAAACTCATGAATACGTTTGGGCGCGCGGCCGAAGCGCCGCTTTTCGACCAGGACGGCAATCTCAACCGGCCGCTCTTGGGTAAACTGACCTTCGGCGACCCGG
>JAFLED010000163.1 GCA_017302045.1 Spirochaetota bacterium | reverse complement strand
AGAGATAGCGCGCGACCTTGAGGTCGGGTGTCGTCACAATCAGCACCGCGGGATGGACATATTCACCGTCTGTCTTTTTTGGGTTGGTCGATGTTTCTTTGAGGTACTTAAAACCGATGGCTTTTGACATCGCGGCAATATTTTCAACGGTTCCGGTAAAAAACCGCCAGTGCAGACGGTATTCGGGCAGATTCTGATCGGTGACGGCGGCGAGTTTCCGCAGGTAATTGGCCTGCTTGAGCTGAGCCAGTTCGGGCTTTTCATCGGGGTGAAAACTATAGGCGATAACCAGGAAATCCTTACCCAGTTTATAACGGTTTTCTTTGCCAATCGCGGCCAAAAGGCCATTCAGGGTCAATGTGCACAGGTGGGGGCAATTATAATAAACCGGCGCGATGATGACGGGGCGCCGGCCATCGGCGAGCTGGCCCAGTTTAACGCTCTTGCCGTTCTCATCGATGAGACTTAATCCCGCGAGGTCGTTATTCACTTTTTCTTCGACGGTAACTTCGAGCGGCGGGGGAGTTTTGGCGATGGTGTCGTCGGCAGGCGGATGGTCCGCGGACAGCCCGGCGCCCATGCCCGAACAAAAAAGAATCAACAGAAAGTAGCGCCGCATCAGCATAAGAGGCGCTTCGCGGCAGAGATACAGCGCGAAAGCCGATTTTTAGAAATTCGCGACCGGTGTTGTCGGTGCGAGAAATCAATCACGCGCAGAGACTGAAAAAAACTCCAGTATGCGCTTTTCCATGTAAGAGCTGCGGAAATTCAGATTCTCGAGCATAGCACAGTGCCCGCCAGACTCGGGTGCTTCCATAAAAAAATAACGCGAGCGTTTAGCGATATCTGCCGGATAACATTCGTCAGCCAGAAACGTGTCGTCTTTTGGATTGATCAGCAAAGCGGGTATGCGAATGTTCTCGAGAACATGTAAAGCGCTGCTCTTGGTATAATAATCCTGCTCGTCGGCAAAACCGTTCCAGGGAGCGGTATATTTTGCATCGAGATGCGCCAGTGTCTTGATGCGGCGATCGAAGCGATCGACGTCGATATAAATACCGCGTTTCTCGCGTTTTGTCAGAAACTTTTTCTTAAAATCGCGCAGAAATCGTTTCAGGTAAATACGGTTACGCGGGGCTTCAATCGCGGCCTGTGAGGCAGAAAGATCCACAGGAGCGCAGACGGCCACGACAGCCTTGATGGCCGGGTGGATTTTTTTGCCTTCGCGACCGGTGTATACCAGAGTAACATTGCCGCCGAGACTGAAGCCGACCAGATAAATCTCTGCATAGCCTTTCGCGACAGCATGTTTAACAACGGCGTGTAAATCTTCGGATTTTCCGCTGTGATAAAAATGTTGCTTGCGGTTCATATGACCCGAGCAGCCCCGCATATTCCAGGCGACAGCAGAGTAGCCGCATTGGTTTGCGTGAGCGGCCGTGTGCAGAATGTATTTACTCTGGCTTGAACCCTCCATACCATGCGAAAGAATAATAAGCCTGCGTGAGTTGATTTCAGACCAATCCAGATCAATGAAATCTCCGTCGTCGAGTTCGAGGCGTTCGCGTATGTAGGGCAAGCGAGGCCGTTTGCGCATCGTGGCACAGAGAATCGTATGCAGATGCGGGTTTCTCAGCAGGCGTGGTGCTTTGTATCCGGATTCGATGACAGGCATATTATCTTAGTGTATATAATAATTTATTTGTATAATAATACTAATAACAGCGTGGAATTGTGGAAAATCATTTTGAGCCTGATTTTAAAGGGGATTTGGAACAAAAATGAAAAAACAAACCGCGGGTTTCCCACCGGGGAGATCCGCCTGCGGTAAAAATTGGTTTTTTTGGGGGTAATTGTGGAAACCATTGTTAAAAACCTGACAGATAGAGCAAAAGTGCTTTTCGGCACGCGGCGCTTACCCCGCCGTGAACGCATGAAGAAAGCTATCAGTATTCTCGTGGTGCTTCTGGCGGCCACCATGACAACCTTGTGCGGAGGCCAAAGCGATACGCTGGCAACCTTCGACGGGGGCAGTGTTACCCAAAAAGACGTCGAAAAAAATAACGAACAGGAATTCTATGAGATCCGCCAGAAAGAATTCCAGATTCGCCAGCAGGCAGCTTTTGAAAATGCGCGCGAACGTATCTTCGAGGCTGAAGCGAAAAAACAGGGCACCACTGTGGATAAATATGTGGAAGGCGAGCTGGCCCGCCGGCGCGGTGCTGCAGTGACCGAAGACAGCATGAAGCAGTTTTACAATGCAAATAAAAGCCGTATTAACCAACCCTACGATGCTGTAAAAGACCGTATTCGCCAACAGCTGATCAACAATCAGGAAAAAGGTGCGCGCGATTCTTTGACCTCCGAATTGTTTAAGAAATATAATTTTAAATTTAACCTGAAAGAACCCGAAGCGCCGAAACTGAACCTCGTGAATGACGGCAAACCGTTCTGGGGCAAACCCGATGCGAAGGTTGTCATCACTGAATTCTCCGATTTTGAATGCCCTTACTGCCGCCAGATGCAGGGCGACGTTCAGCGTATTAAAGCAGAATACGCCGGTAAAATTAAATGGGTGTTCCGCAACTTTCCGCTCGATTTTCACCCACAGGCAATGCCGACCCATATCGCCGCGGCCTGCTCGGGAAAACAGGGAAAGTATTTTGAATTCCAGACCCGCGTGTTTGCGATTCCCTATAACGGCCGTCAGCTTGATATGTCGCCTGCACAGCTAGAGGGCATTGCACAGGGTATTGGCCTCAACATGAATACCTATAAGCAGTGTTTTGCCGACAAAAACGGGCAGGAACGCTCAGAGATCGAAGCCGATATGCGTTACGGACAGAAAGTTGGTGTCAGGGGAACTCCTACCATTTACATGAACGGTGTGCTCTATCAGCAAGAGCGTTCATACGAAGCCCTGAAAGACGCGATTGAAAAACTCTTGAATTCGTGATTTGAATAAACGACTTCATATTATTCGGTCATGCTTCGGCAGGCTCAGCATGGCGCGTCGGCTTAAGCCTGTCGAAGGGTGACGGTTACTGTTTTGGGCAGCGGTACCTCTACAGGGGTGCCGATTGTCGCCTGCGCCTGCAAAGTCTGCACCTCTGCAGAGCCCGAGAACAAACGCCTGCGCGCTTCGATTCTGCTGCATGGCACGGGGCCTGTTTTAATCGACACCGGCCCTGATCTCAGGCAACAGATGCTGCGCGCGCAGGTACAGTCGCTTGCAGCGGTTTTGTATACGCATTTCCATTACGATCACCTCGCAGGTTTAGACGATCTGAAACCTTTCACCTTCGATCGCGCAGGCGAGCTCACATGTTATGCAAATATACAGACCCATGAAAATATCGTAAGTAAATATCCGTATTTGCGCGACAAAAATCCATACACGACGATACCCAGATTGAATGTCGAAATGCTGCCGGGCAACGAAGAAGACGGGTATGAAGAGCTGGATATTGCCGGTTTGAGAATACAGCCGATCAGGCTCACGCATATACCGAAGTCGGGTGTGCTCAGCACAGGGTTTGTTGTGAACCGCAGCTTTGGTTACCTTACCGATTTCAAAGAGATTCATAAAGACGATGAAAAGCATCTTTATAACCTCAAGGCATTGTATCTGGGCTCGCCGCTCGACAAGTTACATGTATCGCACATCAGCCACGGTGAAGGCTTAGAGCTGATTCAAAAGTTTAAACCCGAACAAGGTTACATCGGCCACCTCTCTCATCAATACCTGCATTCTGAATTAGTCGAAAAGTGGCGGGGCATCGCTCTCCCTGCTTATGACGGCCTTGTGCTCAGATTCTAAATCGAAATTTCTCGATTTTTTTTTGCGCCGCTACGGCTGCGGCAATTTCACCCGTGCTCATACAGACGCCCTGGCCGGCAGCTTCTTTATCTATCAGGGTTTCGAAGTCGAGATGCCGGTTGCGTAAGAGCTCGAGCGAAAGCGCGATCGACTGCGGTGAATTTGCCGCAATGGCTGCGGCGCACTCTTCTACTGTGAGGGCGATTTCCTGCGGCGAGGCGACTTGGTTGAATAGAAGTTTAAGCCGCGGCTCAGAAGAAGAATATATTTTTCCCGTCAGTAACATCTCGCGTATCAGCGGTGAATTTTCACCCTGCGCCCAGAATTCGGCCGCCATGCCGGGGTTGAGGCCGATGCGCACGAAGTTCATTCCCACTTTGCTGCCCGACACCGCGAAACGCATATCGCAGGCCAGAGCGAGGCAAAAACCGGCACCCACACAGGCGCCGTTGATGTGCGCGATCGTCGGCAATGGCAGCGTAAAGAGCGCCAGATACGAGCGGTAAAACTTCAGCATTGCGGCAGCCGATTGCTCTTTGGGTAAGTGCGTTAATTCTATGAGATAGGCGAGGTCTCCGCCAGCCGAAAAAGCGCGGCCGCGGCCCGAGAAGATAACAACGCGCGCCGCTGAGCTGCGGATAATTGCGGCGAGTTCGACGGCACCCTGGGCCATCGTGGTGTTCAGCGCATTGAGTTGGTCGGGATTATTCAATTCGACGCGGCAGATACCCGCATCGTCGAGAGTCGCGAAGAGCTGCTTTTCGTCGTAGAGAGTTTTCATACGTTAAAGTGCCGAAGCCAGCGGCATACGAATCGCATGCGTTAAGCCCATGTCTTCGGCGATGGCGATGACTTTCTCGGTAGCAATATTACCCTTTGCACCGGGCGAGAACGGGCAACCGCCGATACCCCCCGCCGAAGAATCGAAGCGATTAAAACCCTGTTCCATGGCGAAGCGCGTATTTTCGCCCGCAAGCTGAAAAGTATCGTGAAAGTGCCACCAGATCTTTTCTTTCAGGGGTGACAGAATTTCCGAATCGAGGATTTCCCGCATCTGCGCGACAGTGGCGCGCCCGGTGGTGTCTCCTAATGAAACTTCGTCAACCTGGCTGAAGAGTGGCAGAAAAGGAACGAGATCGGTGGCGGGTTGCATCGTACCCTGGTAGGCACAGTCGAATACTGTCGAGACATAGAGCCGCACACGCATTTGCCTATCTCTGGCTCGTGCAATCAGAGGACCAAGCTCTGCAATGGATTCCGCAACACCGCGGTTGATATTCTTCTTGTTAAAAGTTTCTGAAGTTGCAGAGAAAAAGGCGACAGAGGCGCAGCCGATCTCTTTCGCTGTGTCCAGGCCGCGCTGGTTGGGCACCAGCAGCGAAAAGTTGGCTTTGTTCGCCGGGTGAAGTTCGCTGATGCCGGCAAACACCTTGTCAGAATCGGCCATCGTGGGCACAAGTTTCGGGTTGACCAGCGAACCGACTTCGATTTTTGTCAGGCCGCTGGCGAAGAGCCGCGAGATGAAGCCGATGCGTTCTTCGACGCTGAGAATTTTCGCCGCTGATTGTAATCCGTCGCGCGGCCCCACTTCGCAGATTTCAAGCTGTCTTTTCATCCCGTAGCCTTGCTTTTCTTTCGTGCGCGCTGCGCCGCAAAAGCCAGACCCTGCGCATTGAGGTCGATATCCATATCGAGCACCGTTTGCTCCTCTGCGCTGAGCTGAATGCCACGCACAGCGAGCTCGCGGTCGAAGAATCTGCGGAATCCAGAGAAGGTAAATTTATAAGCGGCATCACCCTCCAGATCGCTGCCTTTGATTTCGTTAAAGAGATTTTCGATTTCATCCATCGCAACCATCAGCATTTTATACCCAGCCGCGATGTCGTTCCAGGCACCGAAGTGTGTTGGGTATGCACGTTCTGCACCGCTCGCAAGAACTTTGTCGTAACTGATACGGGCCTCGCCGGCGTCGAAATCTGTCGGCGAGGTCGAAGGGAAGAGAAACGGCCGCGAGCCGTGCTGCAATAAAGGGTAAGCGATGCCAAACGAGTCGCCGGTAAAAATGCTTTTAGATTTCTGATCGAGTATAACGAAATGATGGTTTGCATGCCCGCGCGTATAGATGAACTTCAGTTCTCTGTCGCCGACTTGCAATGTCTCCCCGTCGGCGGGAATATACACCCGCGCTTCGGGTACGGGCAAGATTTCGCCATAGAGTTTGGTAAACGCCTCGGCGCCATAAACGGCTTTCGCGCTTTCGACGAGCCGGGTTGGGTTAATCACATGAGGTGCCGCGCGGGGGTGCGCGACGACGACGGCGTTCGGGCACTTCGATAGCAGTAGACCAGTGGCGCCGGCATGATCGAGATGAACATGGGTGATGATGATATGAGTGACATCCTCAGGTTTGTAACCGGCGGTTGTCAACGCAGCGAGTAGGGATGGCACCGCGTGGTTGGTATTGTTATCGATGAAACAGGCGCTCTGGCCGGCGCGAATCAGGTAAGCGGCCGCGACTTGCGGCAAAACATAATGACAATCGATTGTGACTATGTCGGTCATTCAGGTCGTTATTATATATTTGGCCGCGGCGCAAATATATAATAACGTTTAAAGACTTTCGCTGTCTGCAAGACTGAAAACGGCCTTTTCGCCCGCTTTGTAGTGTTCGAACTCGTCGTCGTCGACTTCGGCGATCTGTACGTCGCCTTTAATCACTTCGATGGCGAATTTAGGCTCGCCTACCGGCATCGGTGTACCGAGCTCTTTAAAACGCAGATGGACGTCATTCTCCGCACCCTGGGGTATTTTCACCTTTGCTTTAAATGGCCCGTTATTGACGATGACCGATGCCTTACCTTTGTATTTCAGTTTGAAGTCGGCTTCGGTACCGGCAAACGCAACCTCTGAACGGAAAGCGTCGCCGTTCGTCGCTTTGACAACGCGCAGTTTCGAACCCTGCGCCACGGTAAATTCGCCGATTTTTTTGCGTTTGCGCATCACGCGCAGCGATACGGGTTTTTCTTGCGTGCCAAATTCGCTGTTCAGCGCGCTTTTGCCGAGCTCGTCTTCGATGCGGATATTATCGTCGCCCAAAAAGCTGATGAGAGTCAGACCGGCGCCAATTGCGACGACAAACAGCGCCGCCCGGCTGATAATCTTGAAGGTTGTCTGTGCCGTCAAACGGCCAAAAGTTGCGGAAATAAGGCGGCCCGCCTTTCGGGGCTCAGAGGGGGCGGCGCTATCTAAGGCCGCAAGTGCCGCCTGGTTTTGCGCCTGGTACGCGGCGATAGCTTCGGCTTTTGCCTGACTAGCCGCTGGCAGAAATTCTGTAGCCGCATTCGGGTATTTGCGCGTAGTTATGGCGAATAGCTGGTCGGCGACCGAGAGGCTGCCTCCCCTGGCGGGGCTTTTGCGGGTTAATCTTTTCGCGGCGCGTGCCATGCTTTCTCTAAAGAAGATACGTAATTATCGGCATCTTCGGACAGATTTTTTCTCCCCTCTCCTGTCTCAACGCCCGGTTATGTCCCATCAGGGCCATTTTTATTCGAGTTCTACCTTCTCGATACCGAGTTTCTTAAGTTCTTGCTGAAAAAACTGAAAGAGTTGTGAAACCCGTCGCCGCAAGTGGCGATCCGAAATCTGCAGAGTCTCGGCAATCAGTAGTTTGGGTTTACCTTCTTCGAGCATATGGAGCAACAGCACACCCTCGCCCTTCTTGTCGAAGCGCAGCGCGAGCTCGCGCAACGTACCGCGTAGCTCGTGCCAGGCTTTGGTTTTGGCGTTTTCTTCAGGGGCTTCGATGCGGTCGAATTTTTCTTCGGTGAAATGGGTTAATTTCTTACCGCGGCGAATGTAGTCGATGGCGCGGTTATGGCAGGCGCGGTACAGCCAGGCGAGTTCATCGGAAGTGCGTATCTTGTCTTCGCGCTTTTGTTTCAAAAATGAGATGAAGACATCTTGCAGCACATCGTGCCCTTCGTCGTCGCCCACGAAGTTGCGCAGGTATTTGAGAAGCTGCCCCTTATGCTCGCGGAAAAGGGCGTCGACACTTTTCTCTGCGGCGTCGGCCATGGAGAGGCCACGGGGGGGCATGAACTCATTAAGTAAAGTTTATTGTCGCACGAGGTGTAGGACAAACTCCTGATTGCCCTTCGCCCCTTTCACGGTTGCGGCCATTTCCCTGACTGCGGTAACGCCCAATTTTGCGATGCGGGCTTTGAAGTCCGCTAAAAGCTGGTGGGATTTCTCCCTGTCCTCGAGTATGCCGTCGACGAGCAGCTCTCGCTCCGCCTTGGGCAATTCGAATTGCGGCTTAAAGAGAACCATGCCCTCTGCGGGGCGCAATTTAGGTTGCAAAAGCACAAAGGCATTTTCGAGCACAGCTTCGAGCGAGGTAAAGGACACGTCGGCCACAAAGGCTTCGGGAGCAAAAGCGAGATCTGCCGCGCGCAGGTTTTTAAAGTCATTACCCTCGAGCACCTGCACACGTTGGTCGCTGCGGATTTTCTGGTGCAACAATCCTTTGCCGACGTCGACGGCCGTAACGTGCGCTGCCCCGCGCTGCAACAGCGCGTCGATCTCATCCCCCGAAGCCGGGGCCGCGATCCCGGCAAAGGACCCCTGCCCCAGCATCGGCCCCACCGCATCGCGGATCGCCGCATGGGTGGCGCGGGCGATCTGGCTGCCGGTGGAGATGCGCCGCACCCCCATCGCTGCCAGTTCCGCCACCGTCAGCGCCTTCAACGGCCCCGCCGCCAGCGCATTCACCGGCTTCGTCACCGATGCGAGCACCTGCGCCAGTTCCGCCTTGCCCGGCGGCACCGGCAGATACAGCAGGTCCGCCCCCGCTGCCTCGAAAGCCTGCAGGCG
>JAFLED010000162.1 GCA_017302045.1 Spirochaetota bacterium | reverse complement strand
GTGCGCTGCGTGTGCTCAACGATGACAGTGGGGCTCCAGGTATGGGTTTCGGCCGTCATGGTCACGCCGATATGGAAATTGTTTCGATACCCATTTCGGGCTCGCTGGCGCATAAAGACTCTACCGGCAGAGAAGAGACCATTCTTACCGGCGACGTGCAGATTATGTCTGCGGGTACTGGAATCATGCATTCTGAATTCAACCCAGATGAAAAGAACCCCGTCAATTTTCTGCAAATCTGGATTCTGCCTGAGAAACGGGGCATTGCTCCGCGCTATGGCCAGAAGAGTTTTGATCTGGAGAAATTCCGCAACAATTTTGTCCGCGTCGTGAGCGCACAGGAGAACGGCGGTGCGTTGTGGATCAACCAACAAGCGGAGTTTCAACTTGGTTTGTTCGACGCCGGCGTACAGGCACGCATAACGCGCGTGCACGAAAAGTCAGGGCTCTATGTCTTTGTGATCGAAGGCGGTGTCGAAGTCGCGGGTGAAAAACTGACACGGCGCGATGCGATAGGCATCGCCGATGAGAAAGCTGTCGATATCGTCTTCACGGCGCCGACGCGGCTTTTGACGATTGAAGTTCCGCTTTAGACGAGCTCGGCGATGTGACCGGTGAACGACTCGAAGAGTTTTTCGTCGGTGTGATCGCCGATCGACGCGCGCGCGTTTTCTCCCAGTTTCTGCAACGCATTGCGATCGACCAGAAGGGAATTCATGGCAGCCTTAAACGAATCGTAGTCATGCGCCTTGAAGACCATACCGTTCTCGCCATGCGTTACATAATCTTTTGGCCCACCTTTATCGGAGACGACAACGCCGGTGCCCGAAGCCATGGCTTCGAGAACCGTCTTGCCCAGAGTTTCGCTCGCCGAAGGCAGCACATAGAGATCTGCGCTCGCGTACAGTTTCTGTAACACCGCGCCGCGCTGTACGCCGAGAAATTTGACGTTATCGCCAGCATATTTCTTTTCGTAGAGTTCTTTCTCCGGGCCGCCGCCGATCACAGCGCAAACCGCTTTTTGCGGCTTTTCTTCGGTAAAATACCGCAACAGGTATTCGATATCCTTCACTTTAGTAATCCGCCCGACAAAGATGACGATTGTCATTTCGGGATCAATGCCGTGGCCCGCGAAAATAGTTTTGTCGCTGTTAACCGGATTCCAATGCCGCGCGTTTACCCCGGCGGGGTAATAGCGCAGCTTGTTTTCTTTATGCCCTTTTTTGAGCATGAGATCGTAGAACTCACGCGTGCGCACAAAGATGAGATCGGCCTGCTTTTGGTACTGTTTCAGGAAGAACAGCGCCGGGTTTTTTACAAATGGTTTGATGATGCGGTTCGAAAGATCGTTCATATAGTAGTCGATGTCGGTGTGGTAGATGTCGACCCAGGGTATGGAAAGATATTTTGCCGCAGCCATCGCGAGCATGCCCATGCTACCCGGCGTATTTGAAACGAGCACGTTGACGCGGTTCTTGCGGAAGAACTGCACGACGCGTAAAAAATCGGGCACATAAAAAGTGGTGCCTTTATAAAAGCTGCCGATCGGTATCGGTAAAATCGGGTCGAAAATATGAAAGGGGGCAATCGGCTTTTTATAAGCAGTGACCGGTTGCCAGAAAAACCCCCGCGACTGCGCGAGTTCGTACATCTCTTCGGTGTCGGTGATGACTCCCGAGACTTCGTCGACAATATCGGCGACCCAGGCGACGCGCAGTTTTTCGGCAAGTGAATCTGACATAGAAGGGGTGAAAAATTCTTTTGTCGGTTGTGGCAATTTAAATTTGGTTTTATACCTTGACCGCGTGAAAACCGGAGACATAATTCCGCGTGTGGCAAGATTCACTGAATGAGCAGAACATCCACCTGATCGACGGCGCCACAAACCCCGGTGGGCCGCTGAAAGAAGGTGCGATCTTATCGCCCGTAACAGCTACCGATAAATGGGATCTCATTCGCAGCCTGCACAAGGCGCTCTGTATTCGCGAGAACCTCGACGCTGCTCTCGCGGCTGAAATCGAAAAAGAACTCATCGATCGCGAAAAACTGATGAGTACGGGTATCGGCGAACAGATGGCGATTCCGCATGCTGTAATACCGGGTGCTTGCCGCTTCATGACAGAATGTGCTATTATTAAAAATGGTCTGGATTTTGACAGCATCGATGGTTCGAAAGCTTATGTAGTCGTGATGCTGGTAGCGCCGAAATCGGCCCTGCAAGAACACCTGAAAATGATGGCTTCGATTGCCCAGGTGTTTTACAAGGCTGAGACACGGCAGAAGGTTATCGCTGCATCGACCGCCGCCGAAGCTCTTGCAATCATTCGTGCGGCAAGGCCTTAGCCGGTTTCTGTTGCAGATTATGTCTGTCTTTTCAGGCAAGTGAAATTGGGTTGAAACACGCGCGCGAATCTCTGTCTTAGCCCGCAATGAATATCTTCGAGGTAGTGCGCGGTGAGTGGGGGTTGACCCGCGAAGCCGAGTTTCGCGCCGACCCGTGGTATATTATTTCAGGTAAGCAGGTTATCGATTCGGGTTTTGGCAAACCGCCCAAAGAGTTTTTCCATAAAGTTTTACCACCCGGTGTGATCGTACCGGGTTTTGTGAATGCGCACAGCCATATCGAACTATCTTGCATGAAGGATAAAATTCCGTACGGCAGTCATTTAACCGAAATGGGTTCTATTATTCAGGCACACCGCGGTCAGATGACGAGCCAGAGCATACGGCAGGCTGCCGTCGACGCCATTCACGCAGCCGAAGCGCAGGGGACTTTCTTCTTCTGCGATATTTGCAATAGTACCGAGTTCATTCGTTTTTTGCGCGACCTGCCGGCTTTCAACGGCAATCGTTATCTCGAGTTACTCGGGTTTTCTTCGCCGAGCGATCAGCAGCGCATCGTTGCCGCAAAGCAGCTACTCGATATCGATGCGACTTTTTACCCGACGGTGCATTCAATCTACGGCTCGTCGCCGCTACAGATGATGTTCGTGCGCGAAAAGGCACGGCACACGTCGGTGTCGATACATCTGCTCGAAAGCCCCGACGAAATCGACTTTCAGCAAGACCGCGGCAGAATCACGGAGTTTCTCAAGAAGATCGGCCAGCACGTGCGCCATACCGAAATGCAGGGGCGATCCGCCGTCGAATACCTGCATTCTGTCGGGATGCTGTCGTTCAAGAAGCTGTTGCTTGTGCATCTTTCGGCGGCACGCGTCGAAGACATCGATCGCCTCAGCGAATATGTGCCGCATTCGGCCTGGGTTATTTGCCACCGTTCGAATAAATACCTGGGCATCGAGCGCACGAACTGGGAAACGCTGAAACACTCGCCGCTCAAGATGCTGATCGGCACTGATTCTCTCGCCACCAACAGCGATCTTTCGGTGCTCAATGAAATGAAGGCGATTTTTCAGGAAGGTAAGGTTTCAGAACACGACTTGCTGCGCGCAGCAACCTGGGACGCTTACGAGTACCTCGAAATTCGCGATAACCGCATTCCGCACTTTCTTTTTCCGGGGGCGAAGCCCAATATCGTTTCGATGAGCGAGGCGCCTGCGGCGCTCGTGCTGGGCGCAGCCTGATCAGAAACGAAAGTCTGCGGAGACGGCCGCTTGGCCGATCATACCACCGAGGCGAATATCAACATCGCCCTCGGAGCGGGGTTTTTCGAGTCGGACAATGCCTTCGTCGGCAGAAAGCAGGTGTTGCACGTAAAAATAGATCGAGAATATCGCCATTACCCCGGCGCCAACCATAAAACCTGTCGCAAAACTCTCGCGTGTTTTGCCCGCACTGTTTCGGTCGGAGATATAGTCGTAATCCTGCTGTGTATAGAGGCTGACTGCTTTTCCGTTCAGCCGGTTGTAGATGTCTTCTTGCGCCTGATCGCGCCAGACATAAAAACCGATTGCGGTACCGAAAGAGATAGCCGCGCTTACCAGCGAAATCCAGTACCAGGTTTTATAAGAGAGGCCGATGAATCCCGGCGATTTCTGGTAAGCAAATTCACTGAGGGAGCCGGAGACTTTTGCGACAGGTGACTTTTCGCTGATCGTGACACTCTTGTAGATTTCGCCTTTATCGGGATTCAGAACATGAACGCGATAGGTACCCGCCGGTACATTTTCAATTTTCATCGGCGTTGTGCCCTTATAATCGGCATCGAGATAGATTTTTGCACCCTGGGGGTCTGACTCCACTTCGATGGTACCTATGGCCTTGGCCAGCGCCAGGTCATAGCTATTGCTGAAGGTTTCGCCGACTTTTGCATCTACTGGGTGACGGGCCATTTCGTAACGATCGAGTTTCAGCACGAGTTCATATTTACCTGGCACCAGGTAAGAATATTTCAGGGGTGTTTTACCAAGAAACTGCCCGTCGAGGTAGACAGACGCGCGGCCTGGATTGGTTGTTATATTCAGCGAAGCGTAACGGTCTCCGGTGAGCTTTGCGCGCACGGGGTTGATGAGGCGGTTGACGCCCGCAACAAGTTCCTGCTCATCGGCGTCGGTCGTCTGCGACAGCAAGACCTCCGTCCCCTGGCAAAGCAGAACCTCGAGTTTCAGCCGATTACCCTTCGCAGAGATACGCGTGAGCAAGGCATAATTTTCTTCGCTGAGGCCTTCGCAACGAAAGTTGGCAGGCGTTGTGCTACGCCTGACAATCTTCAGCGGCAAAATCGGTGGTTTCGGTTGTTTCGCGAGCAGATTTTTACGCTCCTCAGCCGGCAGGTTCTCGTGGTCCTTTTGCACGGAATATTCGATAACCGCTGGGCGTACCTTATCGCGCGTCACAGCAGAGCGCTGTAACGAAAGCTCGTCGGCGATAAGATTCTGTACGACATTCGGCAGATACGCCTTTACATCCCGGATAAGCGACTCGGGTCGATGGATATCGAGAATGTACTCCTCGGGCCATACAACGCTGCCCGCCAGGTCGTCTTTGACCGGCACACCGGCGGCACCCGCGGGTAGCATGAATGAAAATACCGCCGCCAGTACCACGTAACCTGCAAAACCGGCGGCAGAGTTTTTCATGCTGCGGCGAGACGCTTGATCATAGCAATCATCGAGGCGAAGCCATTCGCACGCGACATCGACAGGTGCTTGGCAAAGCCGAGTTTTTCTATAAACGAAAGGTTTGCCGAGGCGATTTCAGCCGAACTGGCGCCAGAGAACAGGTGAACCAGCAACGCGATTAATCCGCGCGTGATCGCCGAATCGCTGTCAGCTTCGAAGACAATCTTGTCGCCCTCTTTGCGCGAAACCAGCCAAACCTGAGACTGGCAGCCCTGCACTTTATTCTTTTCAGTTTTAAATGCGTCGTCGAGCGCCGGCAGCTTCTCACCCAACTCGATGAGGTACCGGTAACGGTCGGCCCAGTCGTCAAACATCTCGAAATCGGCGAGCAGCGCCGCTTCGCGTTCCGCTATAGACATGGCGTCACATTCGGGGGGTGCGACGTGCCGTAAGCCTAAGTCGGGGTAGCAGGCCCGACATTTTTACGTGCGAGCGCATCGAGCACACGTTTGACCTTGATATCGTGCGGATCAAGTTTCGCGGCGAAATCTATGATAGTCCGCGCGCGCGCGTAGATACCCTGCAGGTAATAGATATCCGCAAGATTCACGAGGTTCTTCACCATGTCGTGGTCGCGCAGGCGCAAACGTTCGCCAAAATCAGCTGCTTTTTTGAAGTTCTGCAGAACCTTGTTGCAATACGAGGCGATGTAGAGAAATTCTGAATCGGCCGGCTTGATGTGGATATAGTCTTCGGCGAGATTTGCGGCCTTCTCAAACTGTTTGTCTTTAAGGTATGCCTTAATCAGGTCGCGCATGACTTCGGGTTGCGAATCGTCGATGCGGTTCGCCTCTTCAAGATCGCCGATCGCAACCTTGAGCTGCCCCGCCTTCACAGCAAGCCGCGCTCGGTTGAGTAACCCAATGACATGTTGTGAAAGCTGCGAGTGGTCGTGGTGCACGTCTTCTTTATAACCGATACGCAAGAGCGATAGGTCGTCCGTAAGTTCGCCATAGTTTTCGAGCACCTCTTGAATGCGGTCGAGTTGACCGTCGGCTTGCTCGACAACTTTCAAAAATTGTTTTTCGTCCTCGTTGATGATGCGGGCGCCGTCTTCGTCGTAACCCAGTAACAGGTCGTCGCGTCCGTCTGAGCCCATAATGATGACGTCTTTCGGTTCCATTTGCAGGGTCATCACCTCGATGTGCCCTGAGACGCCCTGCGTGCCGAGTTTGCGCAGCGCTAGCTCCTTTTCGATAAATTCGGCCTTGCCTTTGCGGTACAGTACCGACCATGGATGCTCGGCGTTGATGTAGTACAGTAATCCCGATTCGTCGTCGACAAGACCCATGATGAGTGAAATCAGCATCGAGCCGTCGAAGACCTCGAACACGCGGTGCAGTTCGACAAAGGTGTATTTAAGCCAATGCTCCGGAAAGACATCTTGTTCCTTGGGCGAAAGTTTCGTGCGCTCGATCACCGAATGAAACACCGAACCTAAAACCAGAATACCACCGGCACCCTGCATCGACTTGCCCATCGCGTCGGCGTTCAGAAATACCGTATGCGCTTTGCCTTTGAGTATCACCGTACTGGTAATGCAGGTATCGCCCCCGATATCGCGTGCCCATTTGCGGAATTCAAATTTTTTCTTCTGTTCGACGAGAACGTCGACATTGAGGTTCTGGCTGTTTGCCTTATTGGCACCGAGGGGTGTCGTTAAGAGGCTGGTGAGAAAATAATCGCCGTCCTGCTGCTTTTTAAGAGCCGTGACTTCTTCGAAAGCCTTCTGGAGTTCTGCCGTGCGCGCTTTTACCTTTTCTTCGAGAGTTTCTGCGTACTCCTGCAGTTTTTGTTTCGAATCGCGGATCGACGACACCATGCCGTTAAACGAACGCGACAGGTAGCCGATTTCGTCTTCAACGTGAATCGGCAGTTCGACTTCGAGGTTGCCCGTATTCACCTGGTTTACCCCGGAGAGCAGATTGTTGAGCGGCATCACGAGCGCCCGGCTGAAAAAAATCGGAAATCCCACGATGAGCAACACCATAGCGGCTAGAAGCAGCAACAGGTACTTAAGCCCGAGCGGGTGAACGTATTTACGGTAGTCGAGATAATCGAAACCGACTTCGACCACGCGGCCGTTTTTGAAATCGATACCGACATACGCCGTGTAATGCGCTCCCGTATTTTTATCGGTACGATAATGGCGTGCGCCGGGGGGAATAACCTCTTCGGCAAAGCGCAGCAGTTTGCTCTTGAGTTCTGAACCGTTGTCGGTGGTATTTTCTTTCAGATAAGCAAGCATCGCATCGCTGAACGTCTCAAAATTGCGCGCCGATTTACCGAGCAGCGCCATCGCTTTTTCACGGAACTGAAAATTCGGCAATTTTTTCAGTTTGTACCGGCGCTGAATCACGGGTCTCTGTAATTTATCGATTTTGGAGAGTATGGCGGCTTTGTTGCAGGTTTCTTTTTTCTCGAGCAGAGGTAACAGAGCGGCTTTGTATCCGCCAAAAGTCTGCGGCGAACTCTGTAGTATCTTTTCCATGTTGTCTTTGAAGGCAAGGTCTTCGTTGAGGTAATAGATCTTCTGCCAGATATACGCGAATTCGTAACCGTTCACCTGGTCTTCAGTGCTGATTTCAGCCTTGTCGACCGATTTGATGGGCTCGATTTTTTTCTTGGCCAGGTCGTACGCCACGGCATACTTCATCGCCTCAGGTTCGATGCCGGCCTCGCGAAAGCGGTTTGACTGCTCGCTCTTCACCCCGTCATAAGCGGTCTCTTTATCCTGAAAGGAGAAATAGCTGATACTTTGCAGTACAACGAGAAATACCACCGCGCTCACCAGGATAATCTTCGCCATGAAAGTGGTCTTGTCTTTTGTGTTGTTGATATAGATGATCACAATAACGAACATACCAAGAATCGTAAACAGGTCGAAAGCGGTCTGAAAGGTACCGCGATCCATACCGCCTTCGCGGCTCAGGGTATTCAGATAGGCTGGCACGAGCGTCGCAAAGATAATACCGACGAGAATACCGAGCACCGACCAGCGTCCGTGCCCTTTTGTAACCACGATACGCCAGATGCCCGAACCGATCATGATGAAGACAAGCGCAAAAATCGCAAGGCTGATGATGTAGCTCGCGTCGTCGGCATCAAAATCGTAATAGTGACCCTCGAAATGATAGATGTAATTGGCTTCAACGGTCTGTGCCATGAACCAGAGAGACAGGCCGATACTTGCGACCATCATGACCCAAAAGAGAATGCGGTGCTTTTTGCCGCCCGTAGGCACCGGGAACTCGTAGAAAATCTGGGTCAGCATCGTGATGGTAATAAACACGAGCAATACGGTGTTCCAGCGGTGGTATGCCGCGTAAGGGTGGTAGAAGCTCGAAGCGACGATATAGCTTGCGACAAAGGTGCCGTAGACCAGCATCACGGTTGCGAGCGTCTTCGTGGCCTTTGATTTATCTTTGATCTGAAAAAATGCCGCTGCGCAGATATAAAGAAACACCACCGGAATGACGGCCCCGATGGTATAATAGTCGAGATAAATGCTGCGCAGAAAATTCATGGGCAAGCCTGACAAACTCAGCCGGGTCTGTCAAGCGGATAGCAGCGGTTCTGAGCGCGGATTTTCAGCTCTGCGTCTGGTGTTTTTTGATGAGTGCCTT
>JAFLED010000161.1 GCA_017302045.1 Spirochaetota bacterium | reverse complement strand
CCCGGCGCCTCGCAGCGCCTCTCGTTCGGCGGCAACCCCGTCACCGACGTCCGCATCAACTCGCTGGGCCTGCGCGGCGCCGAGCCCCCGCCCCCGGGCAAAGAAGAGATCGTGGTGAATGGGGTGAAATTCAAGAATCAGCCCGAAGTCATGGCCGAGACCATCAAACAGCTGATGGATCAGGATAAAGATTAAGCCGGCTTGCGCCTGAGTAAAGCGACAGCTGTCAGGGCGATTAATCCGCCGATCACCGTTGTAGTTTTTACAGGCTCGCCCAGATAAACTGCGGCCATGAGCAGCGCGGTCGCAGGCACGATAAAGATATAAGAGCTAGCGCGCGACGAGCCGAGTTTTTGTACCGCATAGAAATAGACGGTTGTTGCAAACCCGTTTGAGATTACCCCGAGGAAAAAAATATTCGACCAGTACGCAAGGTCTTGTACAGGGGGTGTTGCAGAGAAACCTGAGCCGATGAGCGGTATTAGCATTAAAGCGCCGAAGACATTCACGTAAAAAGAATATACGAAGATCGACACGCGCTTCGTTGCCGTATTGGTCGCAATTGTTACAAACGCATAAATCAATGCGCAGACGAAAAAGAGCAAATTGCCCGAAAGCAGTATTTTCTCGCGTGTGATATTCCAGACTTCGAGCAGCACGATGCCCCCGATGACCCCGAGCAGAAGCCCCGCCGAGTCACGCGGTGTGAGTTTCTGGCGAAAGATCAGGCGGGTGAGAAAGTATGTAAAGATGGGATTCATCGACGTCACGAGCACCCCCGCCGCACCCGCATAACCGGTTTTGAGGCCGAAGAAAAAAAGCCATGAATAGAGTGTCATAATCGCCGAACCGAGAAAAATCCACAGTGCCTGCGGCCATGAAATGCGGAAACTTTCACCGAGCAGAGGCAGCAGCGGAGCGAGGCCAACACAGGAAAAGACATACCGCCAGAACAGTGTTAGTGCGGGTTCGGCACTGTTGGCGACGAGTTTGCCCGATGTCCACGCGGCACTCCAGATCACCATCGCAAAAATCAGAAGGAGTTCATGCCTAAGACGCACGGGTTCGCGTCCCTGTTTCAGCGTTGAGACGTGACGAAAACTAAAGACGCATCCGCTGTTGCAGCAATTTGCCGTCGCGCAGGTAGATCTGTCGTATCAGATCGGCTTCGTTAAATGTCAGGCCCCAGACCCTCTGTAAAGCCGCGATCTGCCACGAACGGCCGCGCGACGACTGCGTGATGAGGCGCAGCGTCGTCGTAAAATACCCGGGCTTCGCAAAGGCATCCTGCCCCTGTTTTTTCAGCACATAAAAATCGCGGTCGGGATAGAGGCGGCCTAACGCGGTGAAAATCAGATTGCGTTCGGGAGATTCTTTATTCTGCGGTTCATTCAAGAGGTCGCGCACGCGGTTTTGCATACGCTCCGCGAGATCGCCGCCCAACCTGTAGTAAGCCAGTGCCTTCTTGAGGTTCGTTTTGACATCCGCGGCGGAATACCCCGGATACGGTTTTTGCGCCAGAGAAACGATATCGCTCTCTTTGGGTAAGGGCTCGTAACCGTCGGATGGCACGCTGCGGTAAACCCGGCCGCCGCCGCCAGTGGCCCGACCGAAAGCACTGCCGAGCACACGTAACGAGAGATTGATCGAGGCGAGAACCTGTGCATTGCCCGCCCGGCCGCGCAGCGCCAGAAACCGGTTGATCATCGATTTATCCTGCGTGTTCACCGCAAAACGGGTCAGGTAATCGATGATGGCAATGCGGACTTTCGGCGCCAGGCTTCTCTTGCCTGCGAGCCCCAGCAGATAACCAATGCCGGGTGGGTGGGCTTCGGCGATACTCTGCACCGCCCGGTCTTTGACATCGGCCGGGCTATCTCCACCCAAAAAGTTCAGCAACACAAGTTCAGGATCGTTGTCGGCCTCGGTTGGTGCCGCTTCGGCTGCTAGTTCTTGCTCACCCGAAGACATGATAGTTTCGACATTGAGTTTGGCGCCACCCGCAGCGGCGGGATCTTGTCCCAGCGGTAGAGTAAAATTGAAAGGGTGGTAATAAGACTGGCTCTTGCGTTTCAGAATTTTCCCCAGGGATTCGACTGTCGCTTCATCTTTATTCGGGTCGCGGCCGATCTGTTGTTTCAGGAGCCGCACTGCATCGGGGTGTTCGGTCTCGCCCAAAGCGCGTATCTCCTCCCGCGTTAACCCGCTGAATTCCCGGGCATTGCTTGCAGAGGCGCCGACAATGGCGGCATCTATCTGGGCTTTGTTGGCTTCGGTGCGCTGGTTCATGAGGCCTGCGGCCGCTTCGCCACGCAGAAACCGGTTCGTGAGATTTTCGGTCAGAACGGGAATTCCGCGCGACGACTTGATTTTGCCGACCTCAATCATCGCCCGTTTTTGCATCTCGACATCGGGCTCTTCGTCTTTGGTGCGTATCGTATTTTCGAGGGATTGCCAGCCGCGCTCTTCGCCCGCCGCCGCGCGCCGCGCCGCCTCTTCGAGTTCGAGGTCGCTGCGTATCTGCCGGCCGGCGCAATGCGCGGCTCCGAAGCAGAAAAAGCCCACCGCGAAGGGCAAAATGATGGCCTGGGAGAAACTGCGGTTCATAGTTGAATATCGGCGATATTATAAAAGAGGTTGATTAATCCGCAGATAAGTCACCCGGGCGGCCAGATGCCTGAAATCCCTTAAACAATTGACCCCCTGTCTCATTCGCCGGTCGTGTCGCGGATGCAGGCCGTTATCAAAGTTGGCAGTAAACAGTACAAAGTTGCCAAAGACACTATTTTCTTCGCCGAACTGACCGGTACCGAACCCGGTAAAGATCTGAGTATCAGCGAAGTACTCTCCGTCAACAACAACGGCCAGGTGAAAGTCGGGCAGCCCTTTGTTTCAGGCGCTTCTGTAACCGCAAAAGTTCTCGAAGAAGTTAAGGGCCCGAAAATCGTGGGTGTTTTTTACCGTACGAAGAAGCATAACCACCGCAAGTGGGGCCACCGCCAGAAGTATCATAAACTTCAGGTCACGGCGATCACAGCCTGATTTAACGTAATTTTCTTTCCTGTGCATTTTCACCCTCAAGGGTGACGTATATGTTTTGCATTTTTTCTCCCCGGGAGACGTCTAATTTCCCATGAGAAAGTTCTACAATATCTTTTTCCGCGGTAAGATTCTCATCTACCTGCTGATCATCGCCGGCTATTTCGGGGTGCGCGTCTTTCTCGCATACAACCGCTGGAGCGACGAAGAGGCGGGCGTCATGCAGAAGCTGACGCTTTATAAACAACAGTTGGATCGTCTGCGTACCGGGGCGATCGAGCGCGATACGGTTGCCTCCATCGAGCCCGGTGCAGTGGCGATTCCATCGAAGGTATTCGACCGTTCGGGCAAACTGATCGGCGAATTTTACACCGAGCGGCGCAGTCTGCTTAACTATGAGGATTTTCCCCCGCAGCTCATCGACGCTCTCATTGCGAGCGAGGACCGAAAATTCTATGAGCACCACGGCGTCGATTATGGCGGCATCTTTCGTGCCTTTTTCCGTAATCTGATTCGCTTCAGGCTGGCGCAGGGCGGCTCAACGCTCACGCAGCAGCTTGCGAAGGTTCTCTTCACCAACCAGGAAAAGACCCTCGATCGTAAGTTGTTTGAATTCTTCTGCGCTCGCGCGATCGAATCGAAATACAGCAAGAAAGAGATACTCGAGATGTATCTCAACCTCATCTACATGGGGCACGGCATCTACGGCCTTGAAACTGCATCGCAATTCTATTTCAATAAGTCGGCGACGAATCTTACGATGGGCGAAGCCGCTGCGCTCGTCGGGATTATTCCCAACCCCAAGGCTTTTTCTCCGGTGTCAGACTTGCCGCGTTTTCTCGAACGCCAGCACAATGTTCTGTTAAGCCTCGTCGCGGTGAACAAGATTAGCGACGAAAAAGTCAAAACCGAACGCGTGAAATTTTTCAGAGCGTGGCGCATTGCCGCAAAAGACAGCAAACAATCGGCGATCGGCGATTTTCCCGACCGGTTAACGGGTAAAAACTACGCGCCCTTTTTTCTCGATTACCTGCGACAGAAACTCATGACGACATTTTCGCAGGATGCGCTCACGCGCTCGGGGCTGCGTATCTATACCACGCTTGACCTCAACCGTCAGATTGCTGCGCAGAAGGCCGTCAAGGCCGCGGTCGAGTTACAAAAACAGCATTACGAGAAACTCATTACGGCCGCGAAGAAAAAGGGAAATCCGGCGAAAATACAGGAGCTTGAAAAAGCCCTGGCGACGACGAATGCCGCCTTTATCAGTCTCGAACCCAAGACCGGCTACATGCTCGCGATGGTCGGTGGCGCAGAGTTTTCGGCGCAGAACCAATTCAACCGTGCGCTCAAGGCCGACCGCCAGATCGGGTCGACGATTAAACCCATTTTGTATTACATGACAATCGCGAACAAGACCTATACGCCTGCGACCCTTGTCGATGACTCGCCGATTCAGGATTACCAGAACTACGACGGCAAGTTCATGGGCAAGATGCCGCTGCGCGATGCGCTGAAACTCAGCCGCAACCCGACGGCAATCCGCGCGCTGCAAAAACTGGATTTCGACGATGTGCGTAACCTGTTTCACGAAACGCTGCAGATGCCCTATAAAGACGTAGAGAAAAAAATTCCGCGCGAGCTCGGTGTAGCGCTGGGATCGTCTTCGTTTACGCCGATTCAGCTCACACAGATGTATGCCGCGATGCTAAACCAGGGTAAACGTGTCGAACCGCGTGATCTTTTGCGCATCGAAGATAATCAGGGCCGCCAGATTTGGGAGGCTCCCGAACCGCCACCGCCGCATCAGGTGATGGATCCCGCGGCAGCGTATGTGACGCTGAATATGATGCAGGCGGTCGTCGACGGTGGCGGCACGGCGCAGCCTTACATGAAAGTTCTGCGCAACGCCGAAGGTAAACTCATGTTCGACGTTGCCGGTAAAACCGGTACAACCTCGAAATATGTCGATGCCTGGTTTGTGGGTCTTGTCTCCGATGAGGCAACCGTGATGTGGGTTGGCAACGATAACAATACGACGCTGGGTGCCGGCCGTTCGGGTAGCGGTCTTTGCGCACCCCGTTTTGCGGATTATATCCGCTCGACACGGCTGAGCGACAAGCCGCGTCCCTTTGCCGAGATGTTCGACCAGGAACAGATTGTGCGCAAATCTTTTTGCCCCGCGACGGGACTACTCTCGCGGTTCCCGGGAGCCTGCGAAGACGAAGTTCAGGACCAGCCTTTCCTTAAAGGCACCGAACCCACCGAGTTTGATCCCTCTGGTTCACCCCCTGAGGCGGCACCGCAACAGCCGCCGGCAGACCCTGCGGTGGCACCACCGGCAACATCACCTGCTGCGCCGGTGACGGATAAACCACCTACAGGAGAGAATAAGCCATGAGTTTCGTGCTGCGCCACCGGATTTTATTGCTCTTCGGGTTAGCCTCGGTGCTGCTGGTTGCTGCACTTTTCTGGCCTGAGGCTAAAAAGTCGGGCGAAATGCAAAAATACTACTCCGTGCCGCCGTCTCAGTTGCAGGCCATCGAATACAGCGGCGAGATGACCCTGGTTGATAAGACCAAAGCACGGATTGAATACACCATCACGCGTGAAGATAATGTTCTTAAACCCAAAGAGCCATTGTATCGTGTGGATATCCGGTCATTGACAACCGCCGACACGAAGATCGTCCGCCGCGTTGAAGAACTTAGGAACCTCAAGCGATTCTACGCGGGCTCGCTGATGAAAACGATAGTACAAGATTGGGCAGAACCCGATTTCTTCTACGTGCTGAAACACGAACCGGAGCGCGACGCCGAGTATGGTATTAAAGACTGCCCTAATCGTCTCACCGCGACATTTCGCTCAGGTAAGCGCCAGTTCTGTGTCGGCAATTCGAGCCAGGGCGACACACGCCGTTACTTGCTCGATGTTGATAAAGATAAATTGCTGATTACACCCGACTTTACCGTGCGCCGCGTGCAAAACAATATCTTCGCGCAGCGTGAACAATCGCTTTATCCCCATGGCAATGAGGGAGCCGATCTCATCGAAATAAAAATCGGCGCGGAGCCGCTGAAAAAATTTCCTTTGCTCAAAGAGAAGACAGGTGGCTTGCTGAAGCTGCGCATGCTCGTCAAAGAAGAAGAAAAAAACAAGATCAATGTCTGGCATGTGGATGGCATGCTTTCTGTTAAACCCTCGCATGCGGCAGAACTCGCGCAACTACTGAATGCCCTGCGCGTCAGCGCGCCCTTTGCTACCGACGCCGCGGGCGCTGAAAAACCTGCATCGGAAGTTATGCGCGCCGCGGGAATCGATGCAAAATCAGTTCCGGGTATTTCAGGGGCAATTAAGGTGAAAAAAACCGACCAGCAAGATCTCAATCTGTCTGAATTTGCGTTCTTTGCCCCCGGCGTTAAACCGACCCCCCAGCCCGCGTTCCAGTTTGAAAACCAGCTTGTTCGGCCGCTCGACACTATCGTCGTCAGCCAGTACAATGCGGGTTTTATCAGTGCAGATCTTTACCCGCGCCTCAATGGCATTCTGACAAAATTTGAGAACGACTTCCTCGAAGCGCAGAAAAAAGGCGACCTCGAAAAAAAAGAGCGCGAGAAAAAAGAAAAAGAGAAGCAGTCTCCGCAATTGCCGGCATTGTCTAAACCCTAGACAGGGCCCTCAAGGCGCCGCGGCGATGGTTTTTTCGCCCCAGCCGGCAAAAATCTTCGGAATCCTAAGCCGCGACTTTTTCAGGCGGTAGTATTGCATATTCTGAAAGCCGATAAAGAGCCACGGCGATAGTTCGCGCAAACGTTGCTGAATCTGCTCTACGTTCTCGGGTGTATAACTGGCGCGGTCGAGCATCGTATCGAGAATCTGATCTTTAATATGCGCGCGGTTGCCACCGATACCGGCATTGCGTGAATGGAACAAAGGCACGAGAAAGTTTTCGGCATGGGGATAATCTGCCGACCATTTCATGAGATATAGACCGCGCGTGCCCTTGTTGCTCTCGCGCACCATGCTGGGTAGATCGACGATGCGAAATTCGAGGCGTATATTAAATTTGCGAAAAATATCGCGCATGTACTCGGCGATCAACACGCGTTCTTTATCGCTGAGCGTAAAAAGTGTCACCGTCTCGGGTGTCGCGGGCAGTTGATATGTACCCGCCTCGGGAAACAGGATTTTCGGTACCGGTGAGAGTACGCCGGGTACGGGGTAATCCGCACCTGCGCATGCGCCCAGCAGCGTTTTTTCGCACAACAGGTTGCGATCAAAGGCGCGATTGAGCGCGCGCCTGAGGCCGGGTTGCGCCAGCGCAGAAGATTCAGAGACATTGAAGGCAGCATAAAGTACAACGAGGTCATACATCGTCTGCGGTTCGTAGAGCTCGGCGTCGTAAGGTAATTTTCGGTGGATGCCGAGGGCTTCATAAGCGTCGAGCCGC
This sequence comes from Spirochaetota bacterium, assembly GCA_017302045.1. Taxonomy (GTDB): domain Bacteria; phylum Spirochaetota; class Leptospiria; order Turneriellales; family Turneriellaceae; genus Turneriella. The sequence goes on along the minus strand of JAFLED010000161.1, from coordinate 1,235 downwards.
GCCTCGCGGAAGGCGAAATAACGCGCCGTCTCGTCGGGCATCGCGAGAAATTCGATGCGCGGCGTTGCATCTGTGGCTGCAAAAAGGATACGATCTCCGGTTTGCTCTTCGATGCGGTAACGGGAGTAAGGTATGAAGCTCTTATCGGTGCTGTGCTCTTTGGCGCGAAATATCGCGCACTGCGGCAATGTGAGTTTGATACGGGCAAGTTGCCAATCGGTAATGGCTGGTCGCGGCGATTCGCGCAACACAATTTCGACCGAATAAGCGGCCACGCGACGCACCGATTTTATCTGCTCCATAACCCATGCCTGGTTAGCGTCTTTTTGTACGCGTCGCAGAGCATAGACGACATCTTCAGCGGTTGGTCCGCCGGCGCGCAGCTGAATAACGACGTTGCGGCCTGTCTGGATCTCACCCAGAGCGAGATCGGGTTCGAGAATACCTTCGGGCGAATATGCGTAGAGCCGGCGGTGGAGAAAATTGACCACCATGACCGTCGACTCGTCTACGGCAAAGAGAGGATCTAAAATCTCGGCACGGTATTTCAGCGGTATCGTAATGACATCCGCAGGCTTTTCTGGTTTTGCGCAGAAACATAACCCAGAGATGGCGAAGATCAGACTTAAGACTTTGCTTCGCATCTGCCGGGCTAAAAAGGGGGCTAGCGGTGTTTCAGCGAAACGCCTAACCCCCCTTCAAAACTGAGCGGGAAATGGGACTTGAACCCACGACCCTCTCCTTGGCAAGGAGATGCTCTACCACTGAGCTATTCCCGCGTGGGTCGTTTATTTAAAGTGAGTCGGGCTCACTGTGCGAGCGGAGGGACTTGAACCCCCACACCTTGCGGCACGGGAACCTAAATCCCGCGTGTCTACCAGTTTCACCACGCTCGCTGTCGCGTAAACGCTTTTGCTTTTTGCAGGTGCGCTTACGTTTTAGACACCCAGCGTCCGCAACCTTTTGGTTGCGCTCTTACGTATCGATTATCTATCGATACGCTGGGTGACTAATGGGCGATCGACGGGGATTGAACCCGCGACACCAGGTGCCACAAACCTGTGCTCTACCAGCTGAGCTACGACCGCCATATGTTTTTCAGCTTACGCTGAGCGGAGTTTAGCCTGAGCGGCTGCTCCGCAGGCAGTCGAAGGCACCGCCATATTTTTTGCGCGCACGAAGGGAGTCGAACCCCTGACCCACAGCTTAGAAGGCTGTTGCTCTATCCGACTGAG
>JAFLED010000160.1 GCA_017302045.1 Spirochaetota bacterium | reverse complement strand
TACACACACGGCTGGTGAATAAACTGGGTTTTCTCGAATATTTTATGAACACGCCTTCGCACCATAGGGTGCACCACGGTGTGAATCCTAAGTACATCGATAAGAACCATGCCGGCATGCTCATTATCTGGGATAAAATGTTCGGTACTTTCCAGAAAGAAGAAGAGGAGCCCTATTACGGCACGGTGAAGCCGCTCACGACCTTTAACCCCGTTTGGGCGCAGCTGCATTACTGGTGGGGGCTTTTCCAGTTATCGCTCAAAGCACGCGGCCTCGATAAGCTCAAAGTTTGGTTCAAGGGGCCGGGCTGGAAACCGGAATATCTCGGTGGCAAGCATGCGATACCTGAAATTAATCCTAAGACTTACGAGAAATACGACGCCACCAACACGACTCGTCTCAAGGTTTATGCCGGCATCGTTTACGCGCTCTCGTTGCCAGTCTTTCTTGTACTGCAACAGACCAAGGGCTTGCCGCTGCTCAATCAGCTTATTCTGGCGGTGCCTGTAATCGTGGGGCTTGCGACAACCGGCGGCCTCATGATGCGTAAAAAATGGGGTTTCTTTCTCGAGTTTATTCGCGTACCGCTCTTTACCTTTGTCATTTTTGCGGTAGTCAGCGTTTTGCGTAAAGATATCATGCTGACCGTGACCGTTATCGCGGCGGCCATCGGCGTCATACAGCTCGTTTGGCTGACACGGGAATACCTGAAGTCTGGCCAGGCGGGCGAGCCGCGCTTCGAATAAACCGCAGAGCTTATTGCTTTGCGGTTTATCCATTCACCGAAATCTTACCCCATATTTTCCCTACGGAGTTTAGAGATGAAAAAGATGAGAATTTTAGCCGCGCTCTTTGGTGCGGCGCTGGTCGCGGTTACCTGCGCCGGCGACAAATCACCCTGGATCTGGAAGATCGAAGGTAAAACAGTTACCCTGAAACAGCTCGACGAGGCCTACAGTGGTTTCGGCGTTCTGATGAAAGAACAGCTGCAACAGCGCATGGGGCGCTTTATCCCCGAAGACGAGTTTAAACAACTGCTCGAAGATCCCGATAAAAGCGGTAATCCGCAGCTCGCCGAAATGTTCAAGAGCTTCGGCAAAGACCTCTTCGCCGACCAGTACCAGGACATGCTCGTTCTGAACATGGAAGCGCAGAAAGACGGCTTTGCAAAACGGCCCGACATCAAGGCGAAACTCGACTTCTTACAAAAGTACTTTCTCGCGAACATGTACCTGTTCGACTCGCTCAAGCTGCAGGATATTAAAATCAGCGATGCGGAAGCATTTGCGGCATGGGAAAAAGCTAAAAAAGAAGACCCGCGCCTCAAAACGATTACGATCGATCAGGGTCTCGAGATGATCAAAGGCCGTATGGTGATGGCAGGTGCGATGGAGAAACAGCGTAACCTGATGAAAGTTGCGAAACAAAAGTACCGCATCGACACCAACAAAGATTTCGACATCGCGCAACACGTAAAAGATACGCGCGAAGAAGCGCGCAAGAAGCGCGAAGCCGCTGCGCAGGGTGGTGCAACGCCAGCTCCCGGAGCAGCCCCGGCGACACCTAAGAAATAGGGTTAAATCACCCGGCTAGCTACCGAGCAGCCGGGTGTAGATTTCCGGATAAAACCGCCGAAACGGCGGTTTAAAATCGAAAAGTTTTACCCCATGACGCGAAAGCGTCTTTTCCATGAGTTCTGCGTTTGGCTTTGGAGCTCCGCCATGCATGTAGTAGGCGACGCGTTCCTGGGTGAATTCGGTAATCACCTGTTCGACAAAAGGTTTTTCGATATTGATACGTTTCTTCGTACACTGCAGTGCGGCGAAACCCGCCAGGGCGAAACAGAAGATTCTAACGCATCGATTCATAGAGGTGCAGGTTTGCGAGTTCCTCTCCCGTGGGAAACGATTTTTCCGCGCGCGTCCGCGCGTCACGAAAGGCATCTGCGGGTTTTACCTGGCGCCGGTTTGTGCGCTGAAAAAAATCGAACAGGAAGGCAGTCTTCACCTGTTCGGGAAGCATCTCTGGTAATAGAATCAGGCTGAGATTGGGGCGCCACCCCAGGGAGAGCGCCGCGTTCAGGTTACTGCCAGAAAGCGCCGCGCCATACTCGACGACGATTTTTTCGGCGGCGGTGTTGCAGGGCAGCTCATGCGGCTTGCCCGTTGCTGCGATGAGCATGACACTGTCGTCATATCGCGAACCGCCCGCCGGGCAGTCGCGTGCCGCGCCGTCGCTGACCACCGAAAAGTTATCCGCGAGATCGTTTAGAAACACGGGGGGCAGCCTGCCTTTTTCGGCCGCAATGATCATTCTTTCGGGAATTCGCGCGGCGGATTGCCCGCACTCCGGGCAATAGGCGTAGAACGGCGGAATTTGCGCGGTGGCAGCATCGGGCAAGAGATTGCCGGCAATGCCGACGGCGTCGCCGTGCAGCAGAAAAGCAGTCTGTGCCCCGGTTATGAAGCGGCGTATCTCAGCCGGATCTGCGTTTCGTTTCCAGATGCGGTATTGCTGTTTTTTCCCGGCTTTACCCAAAAAAAGAATATTCTCGCGGTCGGAATAAAGGAGGCTCTTACCAGCTGAAATCTGCGCCGCCGGCACCGCCGCAGGGTTTTCCGGAAAATCCAGAATGGCCGCTCCGGATTTTTTACTGATAACGGCGGTATCGGCCGGCGAAAAAAAACGACCATCATTTGTTTTGAGGTTATTCCAGACAAAACGCCGGTGCAGCTCGGCAAAGAGTTCGCGTCCGGTTTTTTCGGGCAAATTCGCGGGTATTGCCGCCAGCGCGCGGTCGGTCAGATCGTCACGCAGGTCGATGCCCCAGTCGAATACTGTGAATTCCGGCTGCACTGCATTGCGGGTATACAGGTACGATACCAGCGCTACGGCAAGATTGTTCCTGTCGTTTTTGGCGATAATCTTCTCGAGCCGCGCGCGGGCGACCAGATGGGCGGTGAGCGCCGATGCCCCGTTGGCAGAGGGAAACTTCACTCTGTTTTCTCCGAGGTGGTATGCGGCCGCAGCCTGTAGTTCTGCGTTTACCGGGTTGCTTTTGAGCAGTGCTGACCAGGCTTTCGCGTCATACGCGAAATTGCAGCGCTCGAAAAAAATGCGTTCGCGCACCCGCCATTCGGGTTCCATATCTGTGTCGCCGGAGAAAGCTGTACTGGCCGGGCATTTACCGGCATTGACATAGCCGTAGATAAAACCGCGCAGGGTTTCGTTGCGCTGCGTTTTTTTCAGGTCGACGAGTTCTTCGGCGGGTATTTTTCCCGAGGCAATTAGTTCTTCCGTAAAGGCGCGTGTCGCTGCCGATAGCTTTTCAGCCTCGCCGCTGCGGCCCCGCCATATTTTCAGGTTCTGCATCAAAGCCGAATACGCCAGGTATTCGCCGTAATTTTCCGCAGTTTTGTTTTCCGGGGTATCCAACGTGGCTGTGAGAATGCGCTCCGCCTCGTCGTAAGAGCCGAGTTGAACGTAGATGCGTGCAAGACTCAGGGCATCTGTCTGGTCTTTCTGTTTTGCTTCGATATAGCGTGCCAGGTGTGCCGCCCGGCCGGTATTGCCGTAACGGATATTTTCAAAAATGCGGAAAATATTAATACGGCGGTTCCAGTAATTGCGGGTCGAAGTCGCCAACCGGTCGCTTAAAGCGGCAAAACGTTCAGCTTTGAGTGCCGGGTGAATATCTTTGAGATTGCGTAGCGCGATGGAGTCGCGCAGCAGCAAAACCATTTGTTCTATGTCGGCGTCTTTCTCCCGTAAGGGTTTAGCTAACTGGCGCTCGGTATCGGCCATCACCGCTTCGAGATTCGTCGCTTTGATCGTGCCCGATTCGTGCGCGGCGAGCATAGATTCAACCTGGAGCTGTAAGCGGCAGAGCAGAAAATCCTCAAAGGTTTCGCGGTTTTCACCCCAGGGTAATGCCGCCGCCTTCAGCTCCGTGGGGTTACGCGGCCAGCCAAACCGGCCGCGCAGCGAGGCATAGGCGATATCGAGCGCATTGCCCGCTTTCTGAAAATAGAACTCTGCCTGCCGGCCATCGCCGCGTAGCGCAAAGTGATTCCCGATAGCTATCTGCCGCTGAAATTCCGAAAACGGGCCTTCCTGGAAAAGAATGTTCCAGTTGCCCTGCGCCATGATCGAGTCGATGAGGCTCGCCGGCAGGTTAGTGGCGACTTTGAAAACATTCTTCTCGCGCCACGGCGCGGCCGACGACTTTGCCGAGAGCGCGAGTAAGAGAAGCAGGGATAGCCGGGCGATCCCTCCTCGCATCGTTCGCGGAACCCCGTCCATGGCTACGCGGCCCCTGGCACATCCTGTGCCATGTGAAATTACGCCGCTTTCAGGCCCAGTGCGCGTGCGAGTAGTGCGCGTGCGATCACCCGCAGCGCGAGTACTTCTTCAGCGCCTTCGAAGATACTGAAGACCCTTGCATCTACAAAGAGGCGAGAGACTTCGTACTCTTCTGCGTAACCCATGCCGCCGTGAATTTGCAACGCTTCGCGCGTCACCCATTCGGCAATGCGGCATGAATAGAACTTCACGAGCGATGCTTCCATCTGCCCCTCGTGTTTATCCATGAGCCGTGCGGATTTATACGTCATCTGGCGTACGGCCTGCGTGATCGCAGCCATTTTCGCCACTTTATGGTGGTTGATGCCATAAGCAATGAGCGGTTTGCCGAATATTTTGCGGTCGATGGCATACTGTAGCGCTTTCTCGATTGCGGCCTGCATCACTCCGGTTGCACGTGCTGCGGTTTGTAGCCGCCCGCCCGCGAAGCCCGCCATTTGCAGGTAGAAACCTTTGCCTAAGCCGGCCTCGCCGCCCACGAGATTTTCATCGGGTACGAAATAGTCCTCGAAAACAACCTCGTAGGAGTGCATGCCGCGGTAACCGATCGTCGAGATTGCCTTACCGTGCACACGGCCGCCCTGCGGCTGTTTGTAGTCAAATTCATGGTCGCGCGTCGGCGGTTTTTCCGCCAGCAGAATCGAAAGCCCCTTGTGTTTGAGTTTCATGTCGGGATTCGTGCGTGCGAGTACCAGCATGACGTCGGCCATACCGGCAAACGTACACCAGGTCTTAACGCCGTTGATTTTCCAGCCGCCGTCGACTTTAACCGCCGCAACTTTCATGCCGGCGACGTCAGAACCGTAGTCGGGTTCTGTCACCGCAACAGCACATTTCTTTTCGCCTGAGGCAAGTAGGGGAAGCCATTTTTGCTTTTGCTCTTCAGTACCGCCCGCTGAAATCGCCTTTGCGACGATTTCAGGGCGTGTGATGAGGCTGCCCGCAACACCGACGCTGCCGCGTGACAGCTCTTCGGTAACGACCGCCATTGAGGTGTGGTCAGGTGCAGATTCGGATTGAAATCCGCCATACGCATCAGAGATCGAAAGACCAAAACAACCCATTTCGGCGAGACCATCGATGATTTCGTCGGGAATTGTCAGGTCTTGGCGGTGTACTTTTTCGGCGATGGGTTTTACCTGACCTTCGGCAAATTTGCGGAAGGTGTCGGCCATCATCGCCTGATCGTCGTTGAGGCCATACTCGCCGAAGTTCTTGTTTGCAGCGAGGTTGTCGGCGATCTTTTTGGCGAAGGTTTCAGAGCTGTAAGTCGCGATGAATGCGTAGATGTCCGCAGAATGGATTTCATTTTCAAACGTCGCAGGCACGACGCCCATTTTGTGCGCCGCCGGTCTGAAACGTGCGAGAATGTCATTCAGCGCGTCGGCGATAAAGAACAGCGCGAGCTCCTCTTCTATGCTGCCCGCACCCTTGCCGACCTTTGCCGGGTAATCGATCATCTCATCGATCGCAAAAAGTTCGGCGGCGATCCAGGCCAGGTCATAGTTAGCAACCTGGTCTTGATCCATTTTGTCGGTCGAGATATTGTTGTTCTCTACCGCTTTATCCGCGAGAAATTTCTCGAAACGATTGTAAAAGTTTTTAACGTGGCCGGTTAAGGCTCTCGCTTCAGTCAACGCCATATATTATTTTCCTTTGTCGACACCGACGATGTGCACCACGTTCGTGGTTGCAGAGCCGCCGATGTTGAGTGTCGCCGCTACTTTTGCGTCTTCAACCTGGTTGTCGCCGGCATTGCCGGTCAGTTGTTTAAAGACATCGAGCAGCTGGCGTGTGCCGGTGGCACCGACGGGGTGACCCGCACCAATGAGCCCGCCCGATGGGTTGAAAGGCAGCTTGCCGCCGATCTTGATGTCTTCCGAATCGATGGCTTTATACGCTTCACCTGGGGCAGTCAGACCGAAGTGTTCGATCGCCGCATACTCTGAAGTCGTGAAGCAGTCGTGTGTTTCAACGAGGTCGAGGTCTTTAGGTCCCTTGATGCCGGCACGCTTGTACGCGTCGGTGATCGCCTTGCGGGTGTGTGGGAGAATGTATTCGCCCTTTTTCTTCGCGGCATACGCTTCTTCGGTTTTGACGTCGAAGAGAATCGGCGCCGTCGCGTGACCCCAGCCCATGATGTACGGGATATTCTTGAGTTTCAGGTCATGCGCCTTGGCATACGCTTTCGCGTATTTCTCAGAGGCGAGAAAGATTACGGCTGCGCCGTCGGTTACCTGCGAGCAGTCGGTGATGTGGATGATACCGCCGACTTCCATGTTGAAGTTGCCGCGCGTCAGTGCGTGCTGTTTATTCATGTACCACTCGCGTGTCTGCGCAACAGGATTCTTTTTCGCGTTGTCGTAGTTGATCGCCGAGATTTCTGCGAGGTGATCGTATTTGAGGCCATAGAGTTCTTCATAAACTGTGCCCAAACGGCCAAAGAGTTTCGGGAAGGGGAACTGCACGCCCTTGGCTTCTTTGTCATACCAGGCGGCAGTACCGAGGAAATCCCCCCCGACCTTGCTGTCGACCGACTTCATGAGTTCGACGCCCACGACCATCGACAGGTCATAGTGGCCGGCTTCGATTTCGGTGCGCGCCATCAGCGTTGAGATCGCTCCCGAAGCGCAGGCGGCTTCGTGGCGGCTTGTCGGCACGCCGCGCAGCTTTTCGCTGTAGTTGACGCTCATCGCGCCGAGGTGGCCCTGCATCGTGTAGAGCTCGCCCGCGAAGTTACCGACGTGGATCGATTCTACGTCCGCCGGGTCGATGTCGGTCGCCGTGAATGCGCCGTCCATGGCCTCGTGCATGAGTGCCTGGATTGTTTTACCCTCTTTGCTCCAGTTACGGGCGAAATCGGTTTGGTAACCGCCTAAGATATAGACCTTTTCTTGCTTTGCCATAATATGCTCCTTTTATTTCAGAGTCACCCTGAGCTCGTCGAAGGGTGACTTTAATATATTCATCCCGTCATGGTTCGACAAGCTCACCATGACGCTTTTTTTCATGCCTAGCGGCCCGCTAAAAATTTGCTGACGTCGGCCACGCGGCAGATACGGCCTTTGTCTTTGAGGTTCTTGAGCTGCGCGGGTACCGGCAGCTTCGCTTTTTCGATGAGCGCGCAGGTCTCTTTGACACCGCCAAAGAGGTCTACCCAGCCCGAGGCCGGCAGCCACGAGAAGCCCGAAGACATCACCCGGTCGATACCGTGGATACCGTCTTTTTCTGGAGTGACTTCGCCGATGCGCGCGAAGCTGTAGGCGACATAGCCCAGAATAAAGTGGCGTACGATTTCGCCTTCTTCACCGGGTGCGTTCTTGATCATCTTGATCGCTTCGCCATACCAGCCGTCTTGAATCGCGGCTTTGGTTTTTTGCACCCAATCGATTTTTTCTTTTTTAGTGGGGGAGAATGTCAGGTCGGCGATGTTGAGCGTCGTCTTGTTCTTCTCAGCGTCGCGGTTAAAATAACCGCCTTTGCCCTTCGCCTTGCGGCCGAGCATGCCCTGGTCGATCATCTTCTGCATGTAGGCAGGCATCTTGTAGGTATCGATGCGTTCGTCTTTGACGTTCGCGACGACGTTGTCGACGATCGCCTTATGCACGTCGAGACCCACGAGGTCGATCGTCGCGAGCGGAGCGAGCGCACGGCCCGTGTATGGCCCGAGCAGGTAATCCATCTTGTCGACGCCATACTTTTCAGCATAGATCGCCGCTTCGTTGAGGAACTGGAAACCGATGCGGTTACCCGCAAAAGCTGCGGTGTCTTCGGTGATGATGTTCACACGGCGCAGTACCTTTTCGCAGAAATCGTAAACGAATTCGCGGGTTTCATTCGGTACGTCGGGGTGAAAGATCAGTTCGTTTGCGGGCAGTTTCCCGGGGGGATTATAAAAGTGCGTGCCCATGAAGTTCCTGCGGAAGTTTTCGCTGCGCCCTTCGCCCATCTTGCGGATCGAAAGACCCGATGATACGGTGCTGACAATGGCGTCGGGTTTTTTGAGTTTTTCGATCTTCGCAAAGAACTCGTTCTTGATTGCCATGTCTTCGGCTAAACCTTCGAAGATCCAGTCGCAGCTGGGAATCTCTTTTTCGAGATCGTCGTAGCTGGCAGCCTTGATGTATTTCCTGAGCACATCAGAGCGGGCTTGCCCGACTGCGGCCTCAAGACCGGCTGTTGCCTTATCCAGGGATCGTGCGAAGAAAACGCATTCGATATCCGCCTGGGCAAAGATACCCCCGGATAAGGAACCCATGTTCCCTGAAGCGCCTAAAACTCCGACTTTTTTGATGGTTCGACTCGATTTAGCCATGTTTACTCCTTTTATTTGAGGCCATTTTTTGCCCCAAAGCACATTTCG